>CAYQWK010000364.1:0-6577 GCA_964420805.1 uncultured Bifidobacteriaceae bacterium
GCGATTTGCAACGGGGAGTCCACGACTTTGTACGCGCAGTTGAAGACGGGAGGGCTGCCGATTACTGCCACCAACGCCATCATCGCCCGGTGGAACGACGGTTATGAGCAAATCACCACCAGCAGCGAAATCCTGAGCCGCACCGTGGCGCCCACCACCAGCGAGCCGAACGGGGCGGCCGTTTGGAACTATGAAATTGTTTCGTTGGTTCGTTCCAATGTCATGAACGTCAAGGAGGGAGAGATCGAGGTGCTGCGCACAAACCTCTGCTCGGCCAGCAAGCCTGGTGACATCATGGGCACGGATCAGGTGATCGTCATCCCACGCCCAACGGCCCGGCTGACGACTTCCAATGCGGTGTGCAACGGCACGGCGGGAACTTTGAGCGTCGCTATCACGGGGCTGCTGGTCTCGACGAACACGGTGACGATCGTCTGGAATGACGGATTGGAGCAAACGACGGCGGGTTCCTACGTCATCACGCGCACCGGCATTCCCTTGAACAATCCCAATCCGAACGCGGCGATCACCAACTTCTTCTGGGTGCGAAGCGTTCGCAGTTCGAATACGTTTGTGGCTCCTGTGGTTCCCACACTGCTGGTTTGCTCGTCCAACTGGCCGGGCGACATCACCGGCACGAACAGCATCACGATTTATCCCCGCCCGACGGCGGCGGTTTCCGGCACGACCAACATTTGCAATGGACAGACAGCGACCATCAAAGCGGTCCTGACCGGATTGGGGCCGTGGACAGTGGTTTGGGCATCCAATAACGTGCCTATTTACACCGCCAACGTGCCTGGCAGCGCCGGGCCGGCGACGAATTATTTGAATGTGACGCCATTCAATCCTAACGCGAATGGACAGTTGATCGATTCCTACTCTGTTTCCGCGCTGTCGGATGCCCATTGCGTGGCCAATCCCGGGGATATTTCTGCACCGGCCATCGTGACGGTGAACCCGCGGCCAACCGCGACGTTGTTGAGCACCAATGCGGTTTGCAACGGCAGTGCCTCGACGGTCAGCGCCCATTTGACTGGTTTGCTCCCGTTGACCGCAACGTGGCAGGATGGATTGCCACAGACGGTCCCCGCCAACACGCCCATCACAACGAATAATGGCCTCGTGGGATTTGTTGTCTCGAGGACGTTGAACATCCCGAATGCTGACGGGGGCGCGGCGTTGGTTTCCAACCTGTGGATTACGGCAGTTTCCAGCACGCACCCCGCGGTGACGTGTGTGAATAATGCCAGCGGCGACATTCGCGGGACGAACCAGATCATGGTGGTTCCGCGTCCGACCGCCACATTGCTGACGACCAACGTCATTTGCGACGGGGACTCGACGGAGATTTATGCATATCTGACCGGCGTGCCTCCGTTGACTGTGCGGTGGAACGACGGTTTGGAGCAAAGCACCGACACAGCGTTGATCACGCGGACCGTGACGCCGCGGGCGACTGATCCGAACAACTTCACGACCAGCAATTACTGGCTGGTGTCAGTGACGAGCGCGGGATCGACGGTTCCCTGCTCGAGCAGCGTGGCCGGGGATATTCGCGGCACAAATCGGGTGATTGTGGATCCTCGGCCCACGGCGGCGATGGTGACGGCGAATGTCGAGGCGTGTTCGGGTGTGCCGGTAACATTGACCGTGGACGTGACCGGCCTCGCCAATGGCGCCAACGCGGTGAAAATCTACTGGCAGGATGGTTTGGAGCAGACCACGGTCGGCTCGGATCGCACCATCACCCGCATTCTGCCGGCCATCGACACCACAGAAGCCGTTACAAATGACTACTTCATCACGAATGTGGTGGGGCTTTACCAGCATTCAGTCACCGGACAGACCGTGGCCGTTACCTGCGAGGGAAATCCCGCCAGCATCACCGGCGTCGCGCATGTGGTGATCAATCTGTTGCCGACGGCACTGGTTTACGGCACGACGACTGTTCAAGTGGACAGCGGTGACAAAACGACCAATTCGGTGTTCGCGATGTTGCCAGGAAACGGGCCATGGCGGCTGCGGTGGAAGGAGTTTGATCCGAAGGATCCGAATGAGGGCGGCGATAATGTCACGCGCTACATCGTGCAGCAGTGGGCGGGGACGAATGTCGCCGAGTTGGTGCGCACCAATCAGGGAATTAGCAAGCGCCGGACGATTGTCTATAGTCTTGTTGCCCTGACCAACGAAGCCACGGGCTGTTACGTGACAAATGCGAATGGCATCGGGGGAACGAATGCATGGCTGACACTGACTCCCAAGCCGACGAGCCACCTGTTCGTGTCCAATGTTGTTTCGATCAACAACACAACCCGGGTGGATATTTGCTTGGGTGATTCCGTGCGACTTGATCTCGATCTGGGTGGCGCGCCCGACTGGCGCATCACCTGGTCTGATGGGTTGGTGGAGATGAATGCCACGCCTGATGGCCTCGGCTACCGCATGGTGACGCCTCCGGCAGTCGGTGCTTATGAGTATTGGATAACGGAATTGAAAGATCGTCTGAATGATCCGGATTCCGATCGCACGGCGAACACCAACGACCTGATCGGCGTGGTGGTTGTCACGGTTCATGCGCGTCCAACAAACGCTCCTGTCAGCCTCGGCGACGTAACTGTTCATGAATGTGGGGTTACGAACCTGGGCGTCACGGTTTCCGATGGCAACAGTGCGAACTGGTACCTCGGCACAAACCGTGTTGCATCGCAAACGAACAGCTACTCGCCCATCGGGCTTCCGCCGGGCATGTACCATTATGAGGTCGCTGAGGTGAACGCCGCGCTTTGCGAGGGGTTGACCCGCACCATGGTCATGCTCACCGTGCTTCCGCGGCCGGGTGCCGCGCCGGTGCCTTCGAGTTTGAATCCGACGAATGTTTGCTTTGGAAACGGGGCAACGCTGGATGTGACCAATAGCACTGGCAACAGCGCCAACTGGTATTCAACCAACAACCTGATGCAACGCGTGATGGTGGCGGGTGGCACAAACAGTTACAGCATTTCCAACACAACCCCGGGTGGTGTGTACGTGTTCGAGGTGGTGGAAGTGGATGCTGGTGGTTGCGAAGGCACCAACATTTTGCGTCTCACACTCGAGGTTAACAACTGTGCGGCAACTGCGAAGGACGGTACAGCCACGCGCAAGGAAGGCGCGATCACGACGATGGTGGTGGGGCAGACCAACATCGTGGTCGAGTGGGTCGGGGCCTACGAACTTCAATGTTCCACCGAGTTGATCGGTTCGGCGCCTTGGATTTCCATCACGAACGGTGCTGCCGGCGTGACCAACCGATGGATTGAGGCTATCGAGGCCGGATCACCGCAGAAATACTTCCGGACCGTGCCGCCCGGGAAATAGCGGAGCGCGCGGATCGCGGCTAGCACTAGACCTTGTGCACATAGCGCGGGATCGTCCGAAGGGACCATGCTTGGGCGCAGTCGCGTTGGACGTGTGATCGGTTGGGCCGCGAGAATTGCAATTTCCGCGTTGTTCTACCAAGGGACTGGCACGGACAACTCTTCCTGTTTCCGTTTATGAAACGAGGACCGCGCCACGGGCGAGATTGGCCAGCGCGTTGCCCATTCCTGCGGCAATCTCCTTGCGAGCCGCGATTCGCTTTTCGTTCGGTGCTTGGGTTGGCAATGATTGGTCGGTCAGGGCGTCAATCAATTCCTCTTGGGTGCGGGTTCCGTCGAGCAACGGAACCAGGTTCCGGCTCAGCGAATCGCCTAGATGCATCGTGGTGTGGCGGAGAGTCGGGATCATGGCGGTGACAGGAGCTTGAAGGCGAGCGAGGCTGCTGGCGCATGGCTTTGATGAAACTGCCGTGGTGAAGCCCCCCTCGAACGTGTGCAATTCGACGAAGCCAACCGCGTGGGTGGCGAGTATCACTTGCGCGAAGGGGAACCGGTTGTCGGAAACAGACTCGCCGGTGGCTGAGGCTGCGTAATCAAGCAATGCCTCGAATGGGATTCGTTCCGGCCAACGCTTGCCAAGGTGCATGAGCGCGGCTTTTACCAGTGGATGTTCCGTGGCGATCACGGAGTTGTTGTCGGCCTTGAATTCCATAGGTTCTAGCGAAGCGGATGATGTGTCGGGGCTCGTGGGACGGGCTGTTGACGCTACGAGCAAGGAAAAAACGCTTTCCGGGGATGGCGGACGGCAGATCTTCCTGTCCGCATGGCATAAGAGCGTCTGTCGAAACGCGCGGGCGCGGAAGAAATCCAGATATTGCTCTCTGTCCACCACTTCCTCGGGGCTGAATCGGGCCAAGACATTCAGGCATTCTTGGGAAAGACCGTCGGCCTGCGTGTCGGAATAGTCGGCCTCGGTGAGATAACTCAGGCCATGCTGGTGCGCGTCGCCGATGAACTCGTGAAAGTAGAACGCCCGGTTGCATTCGCTGAGGTCGTCGTGAAAGATGGCTGATGGGAGGTATTTCTCGATTCGCGCCGCTTGCTGGCGAAGGACGTCACGATAAACGGTGTCCGCCGTTCCGTTTCCCGCCACGAACCTCAGGAAGGAACGCGCCTGTTCGATCTGTTCATCAGGTGTGGTGAATCGCCCGGCGTGGAAACGCATCAAGCCGCGGGCGAGGTCGCGAAAATGGTTTCCGGGCTGGGCATTGTAGCTGACGTAAGCAACGCCATCCGCCGCAAGGCTGTGCGAACAAATGGCCAGCACCTTCTCCCGCACCGGTGCGGGCACCCACGAATAAAGTCCGTGCGCGATGATGTAGTCAAACTGGCCGAGGTCATCCGGCAACTGCAGGATGTCGCGAGCGGCGAGTTCGACGTTCCGAAGGCCGAGCCGCAGGACGGTTTCCCGCCCGCGTGCGATGGGCATGGATGCGAGGTCGATGCCCGTGAAAGTGGCCTCAGGCAAGGCCAGAGCCATGGCAACGAGATTGAGTCCGTCGCCGCAGCCCAGTTCCAGCACGCTCGCCTTGGGCAAACGGCATGGCTGGAGACCGTGTAAAGTTGCCAGCATGGCGAGACGATCGGGGTGTGTTTGTGCATAGATCGCGCTCGCATAGGGAAAGATGTCGTAGGCCGTGGGAGAGGCGTTCATGGATTCGCGGGCGAGTGGAGTCCGGGGAGATGGTGCTGGACAAGCAAATTCCGTTTCCACAGCATTCCATGCGTAAATAACCGACGCGTGCCATGATTTCCACCGAAGAACTGCTCAAGCCCCTTTCGGACGACCAACCCTGCGGGGCGGATTTGTACGCAGACCTCGCGTTTCAAGAACTGGATGTGCTGATTCGCGGGAAGGAGGAAAGCCAGTTTGAGGCGGCGGAAGAACCAGACTGGAGGGCATTGCAGAAGAGGTGCCTTGAGTTGTTTGGCCGAACCAAGGATCTGCGCGTAGCCGTGGCGTTGTGCCTTGCCGCCTCGAAGACGGAAGGCTTCGTTGGACTGAAGGATGCGATGACGGTATTGACCGGGATTGTCAGCCGGTATTGGGACACGGTGCATCCACTCCTGGATCCGGATGACAACAACGATCCAACTCAGCGTGTGAACATCATCTCCAGCGTGGCGACTCCGGTTGGCACCCTCGGTGATCCGATGAGGTTTTTGGAACGACTGCGCGTTGTGCCTGTGGTGGTATCGCCGCGGGTCGGGAAAGTGACCTTGGGTGATATTCTCGTTGCACAAGGCAAACTGCCTCCGACGGAAGGCAAGACGCCGCGCTCAGCGAAAGAAATTGAAGCGGCTTTTCGCGACGCGAAGCCGGAGGATGTAATCGCGTTGCAATCGAACATCAATGACATCCTGGAGATGCTTGGTGGGATGACCGAGTTCCTGACTGCTACAATTGGTGCCGGAAGCGTACCGAATATCGAAAAGCTCCGGGCGGATTTGCGCGACATACAGAAGGCGGCGGGATTCATCCAACCGGAAGCGGTTTCATCTGTTGCAGATGCCTCTGCGACTGGTGTTGCATCCTCTTCGACTGCGGGTGCAACAGTTTCTGCCGGAGTGCCCGGGGAAGTCGCCTCGGTGCAGGATGTGATCGAGGCGCTCGACCGCATTTGCGAATACTATCGGAAGAATGAACCCTCTAGCCCTGTTCCACACCTCCTCGGCAGGGCTAAACGATTGGCGGGTAAGAGTTTCATGGAGATCACGCAAGACTTGTCGCCGGAGGCAATCGCGCAGTTGAAGATGATCTTTGGCGAGCGCGATGAGCAAGTATGACCTTTTCGCCCACTCACATTGTTCCGTGTGACAAGCGAAATGAGATTCCAGGGCAGGCCCATCAAGAAGGGTCGAATAGACCGGCGCGGCTAGTCAAAGGCCGATTCCGGTGTCTACAGGCTGTCTGCTGAACACGGGCAAACGATTCCAAAGCGCGCACCGGATCGAACCCCGCCCGCCTCGTCGCGGTGCGGAAGAGCCGGAAGGCTGCGACGTGCCAGATCGGCTTTTGCCAATTTACGTCTGTGTGCGCGCGCCGGTGTGCGCAGTCAGCAGTGGACAAAAGCGGTCACCCCGTGCTCCGCACACTTCGTTCGATCCGCCACCTCCTGGCCAGCCACCGCTCCGGCCAGCTTGACGCTCGCGCCGCC
>CAYQWK010000365.1:0-6491 GCA_964420805.1 uncultured Bifidobacteriaceae bacterium
CAGGCGCGGCTACAGAATGACACCGCGTCCTGACTTCGATCTCGCGGTGAGAAATGCAGGCTAAACCGATCGCACCGGGGGTCTTCGCCGCGCTGCGACTCCCGGCTACTTTCTTTCCATCCCTCCGGGATGAAGCCGGAGACCGCATGATCATACGATTCCGCGGGAAATGTTGAGGAACCACGCTCCGGTCCGCGTTTTGTAGGCCGGCTGCCCTCAGCCGGCGTCGGCCGGAAAGTTTTTTCACTTTTTCTGCAATATTCTCCGACTTGCCTTGTATGTGGAGATGGGAGCACGAGTGTGGAAAGAGCCGGGGACTGGAATCCCGCGCCGCGCCTGTGCTGCCGGACTGACCGAATCAGAAACCGGAGAGCGCCGCAACACGGTGCGAATTTGACATGAAAACAATCAACGCGTGGAGTGGAGGCTTGTCCTTGGCTGTTTTGACCGTCGGAGTCCTTTTCTTTCCGCCCGATTCTCTTGCCGCCACGCCGCGCTTTTCTGATCCGGGCCGCGATGTGTGGCGGACCTTGCCGCGCGGTGCCAGTGAGAGCGCATGGACCGCCGTCGAGACGCGCACCAATCTCGCCACCGGCCGCCTCCTGCAACGCACCAACGCCTTCGTTCAACTCGGCGCGGGATTGAATCGCACCAATGCGCTCTCGGGTTGGCAGCCCACGAGCGCGGAGTTCGTGCCGGTCTCCGGCGGCGCGGTCTCCACGAATTCAGTGCATCAGGTTTCCCTCCCCGCCGACATTGGCTCCGGCACCGGCATTGCCGTCCGGAAGCCTGACGGGCGGAGCATTCTTCTCCAGCCGCTGGCCCTGGATTATTTCGACCCGGTGGACGGCCGCAGTGTGTTGCTCGACTCCGTGACGAATGCGGCCGGCTGGCTGGTCGCCTCGAATGAGGTTGTTTATAGCAATTGTTTCACCCACATTCGGGCCTCAATCCGCGTTCGCAATACCATGGCCGGCATCGAATCCGATCTTCTCTTGCATGAGCGTCCGCCCGCACCGGGAGCGTTTGGGCTATCCGATTCCGCCCGCCTTGAGATGTTGACCGAACAGGTGGATGGCGACACACCCCAGATTCAATGGCGCGTGCTCCAATGGGCCATCGATCCGATTGCCGCCGTCACGCAGGTCGAACCGGACCTTTGGGATGCCTCGCTGAATTTCGGCGGAATGCGGATGCCCACCGGCCGGGCCTTTTCCAACGCGCGCCTGGACGGGACGAATGCCGTCCTGACCCGTTTGCCGGTTTCCGTGGGCAAGAGTTATTTGTTCATCGATGCCCGGCGCATCCTCGTCGAAGCGGTCCCGCATCGGCTCGTGCTGGATGCGCTGGCGATGCTCCCCGAGGCCACGGGCCTCACCACCAATGCCATTGGCTCCGCGTCCGGCTCCGGGCAATCGGCGTTCTTGAACCGCGTTTTGCCGGGCGCGCAAATGGCCGCCGCCGCCAATCCCATCCGGGAAATCCGCCTTCGCGACACGGCGCTTCTTGATCCCGCGCGTGGCTTGTCACCGGTTGCCCAGGCCAGCGCCGGCCTGGCCATGGGACCGGCGGCCGGCGGCTTCGCCCCCGTTTTCGTGCTCGATTACCAGTTGGTCGGCGATTCCGGCCTGACCAACTTCGTGTTCCGGGGAGACACCACTTACTTCATCACCGATTTCACGGACGTGTATGGCGAGACCCGCATCGAGGGCGGCGCGGTGCTCAAGTTCGTGGACAGCGCGGCCTTGCGGTTTCAAGCGGGGGCCACCTTGGTGCAGGACACCGATCCCTATCATCCGGCCGTCCTGACCAGCATGGAGGATGAAACGGTGGGCGAGTCGATTCCGGGTAATGCCGGGTTTGTCTATCAATATTCCTGCGCATGGCCCTTCGAGTTTCTCGATGGAAACCATGAACTGCGGAACCTGCGCATCAGCCATTTTTACATGGGCGTGCATGCCTTTACCGGCACCATCACCGCCCGCAACGTGCAGTTCGTCAACACCATGACCTGCTTCTGGCTCGAAGGCGTCGGCCAGCCGCTGAACCTCTACAACTGCCTCTTCACCGATTGCGGTTGGATTGCCGCCGGCGACAGCCCGCAACTGCACGCTGAACATATCACCGTCGATAATTGCGTGGTCCTGAGCTACGCCTACGCGCCGGCCTGCGCCAGCGCCAGCCTGGTCAACTCGCTGCTGGTCCGCCAGCAATACCCGCCCGAATACGGCGGCACACTGACCACGGACGCCGTGGTGCAGCTTGGGGATAACACCGGTGTGTTCGAGACCGTGGAAGGTGGCGGATTTTATCTCCCCGCCGAGAGTCCGTACCGCACGGGCGCTTCCGCGAACATTGATGCCACGTTGCAGGTTGATCTCGCCACCCGCACCACCTATGCGCCATCGGTGTTGACCGGCACGGTAACGGAAGACATCGATCTGACGCCGACGGCCTATGCCGACACCGGTTCGCTCGGCTATCATTATCCCAGGATCGATTACCTCACGCGTGACCTTGGGTTGGTGAACGCCTCTGTCAGTTTGAAGGATGGCGTGGTCGTGGCCGCCGGCTTTACCACGAACAATTCATTGGCGTCGATTTGGCTTTCTCCCGGCCGGTTCATCAGCGATGGCAGTCCTGCCTTCCCAAACCGCTTCGTCCGCGCCAACCAGGTGCAGGAGCGGGTTGCGCAGCGTGGCGAGATCATGTTGATCGCAGGTTATCCCGACCAGTTCCGCCCGGAGATTGTGCTGCGGCACACGGCGGTTTCCAGTCTGGCCGGGGAATATTACCTGTGTTTCGCCACAGGCGACTTTGGCCGCCTCGAAGCCTGCCACAGCACTTTCTTCAACGGATACCTCGGCGGCAGCCTCTACGCCGGAATCCAGCAACTCGTCGGCCTGACGAACAACCTGTTCCGTTCCGTCCACGCGGCCTTTTGGAATAATTCCGATGCGCCCCTTTTCGCCTACAATAACAGCTTCCACCGCGGCTCCTTCACCCTGGCGCAACCCACCACGCAATGGCGCATCTACGACAACGTGTTCGATCAGACGGACGTCAGCGCAACGATCAGCTTCCTGCTGAACAACGACTACGGCGAGACTGGCTTCAATGTTTTCGTGGGGCAGGACAATGTGCCCACTGTTTCCGCGCCTCCATTGTTCTGGTATCACGCGACCCTGCCCTATTCCTCCGGTCCCTTGGGCGGCTATTACCAGCCGTCCGGTTCGCCGCTCGTGAACGCGGGCAGCCGGAATGCGGACGCAGTTGGCCTTTCCCATTTCACCACGTCCGCCAGCCAGACCAAGGAGGGCAGTTCCGTGGTTGACATCGGATTCCATTACCTGGCCGTGAACGGGGCCGGAAACCCCCTCGATACGGACGGGGACGGGTTGGCCGATTACATCGAAGACCCCAATGGCAACGGCACTCAGGACACCGGAGAAACCAGCCATCTCCTTGCCGACACGGACGGTGACGGGTTGACCGATTATCAGGAAATCGTCCTCATCGGCCTGCCCTACGCGAATCCGCTGCTCTGGGACACAGACGGTGACACCATCAGTGACGGAAATGATGACGCGGATGGTGATATGCTGACCAACCTCGAAGAACTGGCGCTCGGCACCCACCTCCTTCTTGCCGACACCGATGGCGACAAACTCACCGATTTGCAGGAGATCGAACTGGGTTACGACCCGTTGGATTCTGACACTGGAAATTCCGGCGTCATTGATGGCGACAAGGATTTGGACGGGGACAGTCTCTCCAACGCCGCAGAGTTGAACATTTATGGCTCAGACCCCGGAGTCGCGAACTCGTTGAACGCGGCGATTAGTGATGGTCTTTTCAAATTCGTGGCACTCGCCAGCCTCTCGGGACCGCCCCTCACTGAAGGTTCCCTGTCTCTTGCGGTCGTGAGCGGGGGCCACTTTCATTTGACACTTAGTGGTGTGCCAGCCGGCTCGGCCTACGAGATATACATATGCACCGGCTTGACCGGGAACTCGATCTTTGACGGCCCTTGGTCATCTTATCTTCCGGGCATCGCCGGTCAAAGGGAGTGGGACTTCTGGGGGACTGAGCTCCCGCCCATCGCCTTTTTTATGGCCGTGGCGGCTGCCGACACCGATGGGGACGGGTTGAGTGACGGGTACGAGGCGCTTGTCTCCAAGACATGTGTTGATAATTCGGACAGTGATGGAGATGGCTCACCGGACGGCTGGGAAGTACAACTTGGCTCAGACCCCAAGACTAAAAGAGGTCCGCGAAACATATTCGAAGACGTCATTGCCGGGCAAGGCCCGACCCGTTGGTTCAAGCTCAACAATAGTTTGGCCGATTCGAGCGGGACGGTGAATTTGACGGACACGCCCACAAGCAATAATTACACAAACGATTTGTTCTTTAATATCAACGGTGCACGCTGGTTTAACGGACCGACGCACAGCCTACTTTTGAACGAAAGCGATGATCCTATCGGCGGCGGTTCGAGCGATTTGCTGCAACAGGGATCCTTCTCTCTACTTTTCCGCGCTCTATCCGGCCCAGCTTCAAACACTCGAAAACATTATCTGATTTCGCAGGGAACCCCCAATACCGGCGAAGAGATTGCTGCATACTTCACAACTTCGGGAGATTTGAAACTCGGCGTTGGCTCCGTTGAACAGGTGATTTTGGATCACTACGATGTTTCGGATGGAGTCGCAAACGACGTTGTTTATGGAGCATGGTACTACCTGGCCGTGACCTGTGGTGAGTTACGCGGCAACAACGAAGTCCATTGGTACCTCGGCCGCGTGGGAAGCCAGACCTTACGGTCTGGATCCCTTACTTTGGGAACTCTCAAGAAGTTCGGAACCGACGGCAATATTACCATAGGTAATGATGATCTGACTGGTACAGGTTTCGATAACGGTTATGGCAATCCAGGTTTGGGCTTGATTGACCAGGTCGCTTTCTGGCGGCGAGAATTGATGGCTTCGGAAATCTGGACCCAATTCAAAGCTGCTTCTCCAGATACAATTCCCGCGAGTTTCCTGAGCGGGACCCCTGCGTTTTTCAATTGGGAGCTCATGCTGCCCGTTACGGGGTTGCACCAGATGGAGGATAACAATCCCGCGACTCCCATAAATCCTACTTTGCTGCCTTATGTTATCACCACCGGTTGGATGAACTCAGGCTTCAAGTATGTCGATCCCGCAGACACGACCCGGAGGTATTTTTACCGGGAAGGAAATTCACTCGTATTCGAGACGCCGTGGAACGGCGCGGTTAACGTCACGGCTGATGGCGATTCGCCGCGTAGCGAATTGCGAAGCACATTGGCTGACGGCAGCCAGGATAACTGGTATCCCTCTGGAACACACACTCTCGAAGCCACCTGTATTGTGAACGAGGCTGGCACGGGTAACAACCGAAAAATAATCATCGGACAGATCCACGGCAAATCACCCGATAAGCCCACCTTCACAGTTAATTACAATTTTCCAGCCGCGAAGCAGGTTTCGCTCACATATTTGATTAGGCCGGACGGTTCGACCGGGGACAACAATTTAATCCTGGCGGAGAACGTGAACATTAACGACCTCATCCATTACAAGGTGCGACTAACCGATGATGGAACGACGGTCAAAATTCATGCTGAAGCATACGACGTCAGCGGGGTGTCTCAAACGGCGTTGGATCAACGTGAAAGGCCCCTGACGCCATATGATTCCTGGCACGCGGCGACATTTTATTTCAAAGCGGGCTGCTACTATCCGAACAAGCCCTTTAGCGGCACCGCCAAAGTGACCTTTTCCAACCTTTCAGGCACACATGCTCCATAAGGGAAGGATGACTGTAGTTTTGAACAAATGATCAAACATGTGACTCAGCAAACCGTGGAAATGAATATGACATCTATTCGCTGCGTTTTTCTCATTGGATCGCTTTTGACAGGGTTCAAAACAATGATTTATTTGAGATTAATTGGCACCCTGTCTTTGGCGCTGCTGTTGAGTCATTACGCCCATGCCCAAGGCTTTATTTGGAGTAGCCCATACTTTACGAGTACTACAGGCGGCATCTCAGGTGCCGGCCCGCTGCCAAATAGGGAGGTTGCCTTCGACCATGTTTCAACCCCAAACGTAACGACAACGCCAAGCTTGAATCCTGTAACGGGCATTTTTATTATGGCAATCTCCACCAACGATGCCGGACGCACCTTGTTCGCCGACGCGCTGAATTCACCTGGCTTTGCAGGTTTTGTCGCAAAACTCACCGATAGCGCAAACGACTATCTTCGGTTTTCGGACATCAGTCCCTTCGCGGGATGGGGAACTCTAAGTGAGGCCGACTTTTTGGGGCGCTCCGCGTCTGCGCCTGATTTTGCGGGCTACAACATCACGCAGATCGGTCTTCGAATTAACAGCTACTACGACTGGTTCTACGAGCCGGAGAACAGATACCTCAACACGATGAACTATTCCCTGGATTTCTAC
>CAYQWK010000366.1:0-6376 GCA_964420805.1 uncultured Bifidobacteriaceae bacterium
AAGCCGAGAACCTGACCGGCCCGCTCGATTCCTTCGGCGAGCGCGGACCGTGGATCGAGTTGTTCAACCCCGGCACCAACGCGGTTTCGCTGGATGGCCTGTTCCTCTCCACAAATTACAGCGACCTGACGAACTGGGCCTTCCCGTCCGGGCACAGCGTTCCAGCCGGCGGGTTCAAGGTGATCTTCTGCGACAATCAGCCCGCGCAGACGAGCAATGCGGAGATTCACGCGGGGATTCAATTGGCTCCCGGCAGCGGTTCTGTCGCGCTCTCGCGAGTTTTCAACAACCAGCCGCAGGTGCTTGATTACGTCAACTACCGCGAATTGCACGCGAACTATAGCTATGGCTCCGTGCCGGACGGGCAGCCGTTCGACCGGCAGGAGTTCTTCTACTTCACGCCGGGCGCGACCAATGATCCGCGCTCGGCGCCGTTGGTGGTGTTCATCAACGAGTGGATGGCCGGCAACACAAACTCGCTCGCAGATCCGGCGGACGCGGATTTCGAGGACTGGTTCGAGATTTACAATCCGAACGCCAGCGCGGTGAACCTGGCCGGCTATTACCTCACTGATTCGTTGACCAACAAATTTCAGTACCTGATCACGACCAATGGCCCCCACATCATTCCGCCGCACGGCCATCTGCTGGTTTGGGCGGACAACGAGACCGGCCAGAATATGTCCGGCGGTGTGCCGCGCGCGGATTTGCATGTGAACTTCCGGTTGAATGTCACCGGCGAGGTGATTGCCATGTTTGCTGCGGATGGGACTTTGATTGATGCGATCTCATTCGGTTCGCAGACGGACGATCTGAGCGAGGGACGCTACCCGGATGGCAACGCTAACATCGTTTTCATGCCTGGGACTTCCACGCCGCGCGCCGCCAACAGCATCGGTCTCGCGCCGAACACGCCGCCAGTGTTGGACGTGGTCGGGAACAAGGTCGTCTATCTGGGCCAGACGCTGGCATTCACCGCCACAGCCAGCGACACCGACGTGCCGGCGCAGGCGCTCAACTTCACGCTCGACCCGGGGGCCCCGCCTGCCGCGACCATAAGCGGCGCCGGAGTCTTTGAGTGGACGCCTGCTGTTCCAGGCCATTACTCCGTGACCGTCCGCGTGACGGACAGCGGCACCCCGCAGGCCAGCGACACTGAAACCCTCGACATTGAGGTGGTGAATCACCCCGCCTTCACCGGGTTTGTCCGCAACGGAGCGAACTTTGAGTTGTCGTGGGAGACCCGCCCTGGACGGATCTACCGGATTGAATACAAGGACGACCTTGGACAGCCAGGGTGGAGTTTGTTGCAGGATATCATCGCTGGCAGCAACTCGTTGGCGCTGACCAACGGCACAACCGTTCCTGCGCAGCGATTCTACCGGGTAACCGTGTTGCCTTAGTCCGGCGTCGTGTGTTTGGTTTTGGGGCGGTCACAAGCGACCGCCACGGCACTTTCTTTCGCCTCGACGCGTGCCAGTTATTCGGCCGAAGCGCCGGCCATTTCCTGCTCGTGCTTCTGGCGTGCGGCTTCGATGTCGTACCGGTCGTTGTCCGGGTGATCGGGATTGAGAGGCGAAATGTCGCGCAGTTTCTTGATTATCCCCGGCAGGTGCTTGAGCAGATAGCTGATCTCCTCGTCGGTGTTGTAGATGCCAAGGCTGAACCGCACTGATCCGCGCGCGCGCATTGGGGCCAAGCCCATCGCAGTAAGTACGTGCGAGGGGTCTAGCGAGCCTGTGGTGCAGGCACTGCCGCTGCTGGCACAAACGCCGATTTGATCGAGCAAGAGCAACACGGCTTCGGCTTCAACGAAATCGAACGCGATGTTCACCGTGTTTGGCAGGCGCGGTTCCTTGGATCCATTGCGGACGGTGTTAGGGATGGTGCTGAGGATCGCGTTTTCCAGGCGGTCGCGCAGGGCGCGGACACGGGTGTTCTCATCGTGCAGGTGTTCCATGGCCAGTTCCGCCGCGCGGCCAAAGGCCACGATGTTGGCGACATTCTCGGTTCCGCCGCGGCGGCCGCGTTCCTGGTGCCCACCAATCACGTAAGGGGAATATTTCGTGCGGCGCTTCACGTAAAGCATGCCGATGCCTTTCGGTGCATGAAGTTTGTGCGCGGAGAGGGATAGGAAATCGACACCCAAGGTTTTCACGTCAATCTTAACCTTGCCCGGAACCTGCACTGCGTCGGTGTGACAAAGCACTCCGCGGCTGCGGCAAATGGCGGCGATTTCTTCGATCGGGAACATGACGCCGGTCTCATTATTGGCGTACATGACGGACACAATCGCCGTATCCGGTCGGATCGTTTTTTCGAGCAGATGGAGGTCGAGCGAGCCATCGGATTCTACCGGCAGGAACGTGACGTCAAAGCCCATCTTTTGGAGGTGCGCCCCGAAGTTCATGTTGGCTGAGTGCTCGACCGATGTCGTAATCACATGGCGCTTGCCGGGATTGGTGACCAATGCCGAGTGAATCGCGGAGTTGTTTGATTCAGTGCCGCAAGAGGTGAAGACGACCTCCTTCGGGTCGCAGTGAATCAGCGCGGCGACTTTCTCTCTCGCCTTCTCGACATGCCCATGCACCTGCGCCCCGAATTTGTAGGCGCTGGATGGATTGCCCCAGAACTCGCGCAGCATCGGGATCATCGCGTCCGCGACTTCCGGCGCGATCCGCGTGGTGGCATTGTTGTCGAAGTAATAAACCTTGCTGTCGCTCATAAGCTTGGACGGAAACTGTACGTGTCAGACAGCATCCGGCAAGAGAACAGTTCCATTTTGAGAGTTTGCGATTTCATTGCTGGCTTGTATGTAGTCTTCGGTCTGGTCGAATAAGGTGTTCGTGGAGCGGTTTGGAGGAAACCGTTGACAGGCATGGTTAATAGGCTATTTTTACAAAATATAAACAACATTACAAAGTAACTAATGAATGAGAATCCGCAAGGTGCAGATGGTGTAAAGGTGACCCACAACGAGGTTATCAAAGCCGCCATTCCCACGCTGGCTGGTAATATCGCTGCGACAATGGTCAGTGGTGCGGACCAGTTCTCCGCTGATGACCAGCAGTTCATCAAGTTTCATGGTATTTACCAGCAGGACGACCGGGATCTGCGCAAGACGCAGAAGAAGTTCATCATGATGATCCGCGGACGCATTCCCGGTGGCGTGATGACGCCTGCACAGTGGATTACGTTCGACGACCTCGCGACACGGTACGGCAATGACACATTGCGCATCACCACACGACAGAGCATTCAGTTTCACGGCGTGGTGATGGCCGGGCTTGGACCGCTCGTGAAGAGGATCAACGAGTCGCTGCTCTCCACTCTCGCGGCTTGTGGCGATGTGAATCGAAACGTGACCGCTTCGCCCACGCCGGTGCAAATCCCCGCGCGCGCCGAGATGATGGAAGACTGTCACCGCGTTGTGGCCGCGCTCGCGCCGAAGACGAAGGCGTATCACTCCATCTGGATCGACGGCGTGCAGTTGAAACTCGACGACGCGGAGAACAAGGACTTCGTCGATCCGCTCTACGGCAAGACTTACCTGCCGCGCAAATTCAAGACGGCCTTTGTGCTGCCGCCGGTGAACGACATGGACGTGTTCACGAACGACCTCGGTTTCATCGCCATCGTCGAGAACGGCAAGCTCGTGGGCTACAATCTCTGCGTGGGCGGCGGCATGGGCCGCAGTCACGGAAATGAGGCCACCTATCCGCGCCTCGCCAGTATCGTCGGCTACTTCCCGAAGGCGCACGTCGTAGAAGTCGCTAAGGCCGTGCTGACCATCCACCGCGATTTCGGCGACCGCACCGACCGCAAGCACGCGCGATTGAAATACGTGGTCGAGGAACGCGGCGTGGACTTTATCCGCGACGAAGTGAACCAGCGCGCTGGCATCAAGCTGGAGCCGGCGCGTGACTACAGATTCACTACTACTGGTGATGTTTATGGCTGGAACAAGGCCCTGGACGGCTCGTGGTTCCTCACACTCTTCGTCGAAACGGGCCGCGTGAAGGGCGGGCAAAAAGTCGCCCTGCGCCGCGTTGCTGAGAAGTTTGGCAACATTGAGTTCCGTCTGACGGGAAATCAGAACGTCCTCGTCGCCAACGTGTCCGAATCGGACAAAGCCGCCATCACCGCCCTGCTCGCCGAGTACGGCGTGAAGACTGAGTTGCAGGCCACTGTGCTGCACGCGGCCGCGCTCGCTTGCCCCGCCCTGCCGACTTGCGGACTGGCATTGGCCGAGTCCGAGCGCATGTTGCCCGGCCTTGTCAATCGAATCGAGAAGCTATGTGCCGAAACCGGCCTGAGTGGTGAAGAAATCATCATTCGTTCGACCGGCTGCCCGAACGGCTGTGCTCGTCCATACATGGCCGAGATGGCCTTCGTCGGTAAAGCGCCCGGCCGCTACCAGCTTTGGCTCGGTGGCAATGCTTCCGGCACCCGCCTCAATCGGCTCTTCAAGGACATTGTGAAGGAAGCTGACTTGGAAACCGAATTGCGTCCGCTGCTTACGCGCTTCGCACAGGATCGGAACGAGGGCGAACGGTTCGGCGACTGGTGCGACCGATCCCTCGCGTTCGTTTGAACGCCGAGGGTACAATAATGAGAGAGAACGAGAATACATTGAACCTTTCCATGTATTGCCGGTTTGGGGCGCAGACGCTTGCCGAGGTCGAAGAGTCGTTCCGCAATTGCTCGTGGTCCACCGGTCGATGCAAGGATTTTTCCGCTCTCGAGAATCTTCCTGCCTCATGATTCCCGCCGCCGAACTCAAATCCCTCAACGAATCGTTCGCCACCCAGACGACCGCGCAAATCTTGCGTTGGGCGTGGGAGCGGTTTGGGAAACGCGCCGCCATCGGCACCAGCTTTCAAGGCGCGGGTTTGGTGATGATGCACCTCGCCAAGATCAATCACTTCGACTTCCCGGTCTTCACTCTCGACACCGGGTTGCTCTTTCCCGAAACCCTCGAACTCAGACGCAAGCTCGAGGAATTCTACGGCTTCGCTATCGAGGGCGTGCATCCCGACATCACCGTCGAGCAGCAGAACGAGGCGCAAGGGCCCGACCTCTGGTCGCGCAACCCCGACCTTTGCTGCACCATGCGCAAAGTGCTGCCGCTGCAGAACAAGCTTTCCGAGATCGACTGCTGGATTACGGGCCTGCGCCGGGAACAATCCGACACCCGCAGCGACGTCGGTATCGTCGAGGTCTATGTCTTCGACGAGCAGGAAAAGCGCGACATCGTAAAGCTCAACCCCATGGCCAACTGGCCACGCGACCAGGTCTGGCAATACATCCACGGCCACAAGATTCCCTATAATCCGCTGCACGACCGCGGCTACCGCTCCATCGGCTGCTGGCCCTGCACCAAGGCTGCCGGCAATGGTGAGGGAGAACGCGCCGGCCGCTGGACCGGATTCAGCAAGGTCGAGTGCGGCATCCACACCTTCATGTCGAAGAAAGTAGATTTTCAAATCTGAGTTCACACAGAATACCGAATCAAATGGACTACCTATCCAAACTCGAAAACCAGTCGATCTACATCCTCCGCGAGGCTTTCAACAAATTTGAAAACCTCGCCATGCTCTGGAGCATCGGCAAGGACTCCACCGTTCTTCTATGGCTCGCGCGCAAGGCTTTCCTGGGCCACGTCCCGTTCCCGCTCGTCCACGTGGACACCACCTATAAGATCCAGTCGATGATCGAATACCGCGACCGCCTCTGCAAAGAGTGGGGTCTGCAACTCGTCGTCGGAAAGAACGAGGAAGTTCTCAAGACCGGCGTCACCTATCCCAACGGCAAGGCCACCCGCGTCGAATGCTGTGGCACCCTCAAGAAGGACGGACTCAAGGCCGTGCTCGAAAAGCACAAGTTCACCGGCGTCATCGTCGGCGTCCGCCGCGACGAGGAACCCACCCGCGCCAAGGAGCGCTACTTCTCCCCGCGCGACAAGAACATGGAATGGAACGTCGAGGACCAGCCGCCGGAACTCTGGGATCAGTTCAAGACCGACTACGAAAAGGGCGCGCACATCCGCATACACCCGCTCCTCCATTGGACCGAGCTGAACATCTGGGAATACATCGAGCGCGAAAACATTCCCATGATCCCGCTCTACTTCGCCAACGAGAAGGGCGAACGCTATCGCAGCCTCGGCTGCTGGCCCTGCACCTTCCCGATCAAGTCACAAGCCCGCTCCGTGCGCGAAATCATCGAGGAGCTGCGCAACACCAAAACCGCCGAGCGTTCCGGCCGCGCTCAGGACAAAGAGAGCGAAGACGCCTTCGAGAAACTCCGCCGCGACGGCTACATGTGATCCCCACGCAACCAGAACACTTTCTGACCGCACGCCAATGAACAATTC
>CAYQWK010000367.1:0-6360 GCA_964420805.1 uncultured Bifidobacteriaceae bacterium
TCAACGGCGCCGGCCTCGCGATGGCCACGATGGACATCATCCAGCATTTCGGCGCGAGCCCGGCCAACTTCCTCGACGTCGGTGGCGGCGCGAGCAAGGAACAAGTTTCTGCGGCGTTCAAAATTATCCTCACCGACCCGAGCGTGAAGGCGATCTTCGTGAACATCTTCGGCGGCATCATGGACTGCAACGTCATCGCCACCGGCATCGTTGCGGCGGTGAAGGAGACCGGCTTGACACTCCCGCTCGTCGTCCGCCTCGAAGGCAACAACGTCGTTGCCGGCAAGAAGACTTTGGCCGAAAGCGGGCTTACCATCATCAGCGGCGACTCGATGGCCGACGCGGCGCAGAAGGTCGTCAAGACAGTGGCAAAGTGATAGGCTCACGCCATGACGACGACACTCCTCAAGCAAGCCGCGAAATTGCCGGTTTCGGACCGCATCAAACTCGTCGAGGACATTTGGGACACCATCACCGACGGTCCCGATGATTTTCCGCTGACAGCCGCGCAAAAGCGTGAACTCGACCGGCGGATTGCCCTGATGCGAAAGAACCCGAAGCGAGGCATTCCTTGGGAGGAAGCGAAGCGCCGCATCCTGGCCGGGCGTGCCCGGACGAAATGAGCCGGCGACTGACCATTCAGCCCGAAGCGACCGACGAAGCATGCGATGCCCACGACTGGTATGATGAACGTCAGGCAGGCTTGGGTGCGGAGTTCTATCGTGAGTTGACGCGGACCATCGAATTCATCATGGAGAATCCAATGCTCTCGCCCGTTGCCTATCGAGGCTTAAGGAAACGAAAGCTCGACCGCTTTCCCTATCTGGTGATTTACCAGGCGAGCGAAAGTGAAATCTCCGTGGTCTCGGTGTTCCACGGCAGTCGCCATCCTGCGGTCTGGAAGAAACGCGCTTGAACCAAATGATCGCCGTCACCGAAATCGCCTTCACCTGCTACCCCGTCACCGACATGGCGCGGGCGCGCGCGTT
Source organism: uncultured Bifidobacteriaceae bacterium (assembly GCA_964420805.1). GTDB lineage: Bacteria > Verrucomicrobiota > Verrucomicrobiia > Limisphaerales > SIBH01 > JANNGC01. Next base: position 990 of record CAYQWK010000367.1, read on the forward strand.
TTACGAGGGCGTGCTCGGCCTAAAGCCCACTTACCACGCGGGCACGCCCGGCGGCATGGAGTGGGTGGAATACGACATCGCCAGCGGCACGATCTCACTCGGAGCCGGCGCGCCCGATTGGAAGCCGACGCCCACCGGTTGCTCCGCCGGCCTGGAAGTCGCGGACTTCGACGCCGCGATCGCGCACCTCAAGGCCGCCGGGGTGAAGTTCAAGATGGAGCCGTTCCCCACGCCCGTCTGCCGCATGGCCTTCATCTACGACACGGAGGGCAACCTGCTTTGCATCCACAAGCGGAACGCACTTCACCACTGATTACTGTTTCACTGAACACTGACTACTGACATGGCCATCCTTATCCAACCCGACACCAAACTCCTGATCCAGGGCATCACCGGCGAGTTCGGTGCCCGGCACGCGCGGCTCTCCATTGACTACGGCACTGCTGTCGTCGCCGGAGTCACTCCAGGCAAGGGCGGGCAATTCTTCGAACACGCCGGAGTCAAGGTGCCCATCTTCGACACCGTGGCCGACGCCACCCGCCAGACTGGCGCCAGAGCCAGCGCTGTCTTCGTGCCACCCGCCTTCGCCGCCGATGCGATTCTCGAAGGCGTCGATGCCGGACTCGATCTCGTCGTTGCCATCACCGAGGGCATCCCCGTACGCGACATGGTGCGCGCCAAACAGGCCATGGCCGGCAGCAAGACCCGCCTCATCGGCCCGAACTGCCCCGGCATCGTCTCTCCCGGCGCCGGCAAGGACTCCCACGGCGGCTGCCGCATCGGCATCGCCCCCGGCTACATCCACAAACAGGGCACGATTGGCGTGGTTTCCCGCAGCGGCACCCTCACCTACGAAGCCGTCTGGCAGCTCACCTCACGCGGCGTCGGCCAGAGCACCTGCGTCGGCATCGGCGGCGACCCCGTCAACGGCACCTCACACCTTGATGTCATCAAGCTCTTCATGGCGGACCCTGGCACCACCGGCATCATCATGATCGGCGAAATCGGCGGCAGCGCCGAAGAGGAAGCCGCCGAATGGATCAAGAAACACGGCACCAAGCCCGTGGCCGGATTCATCGCTGGCGCCACCGCGCCGCCTGGACGCCGCATGGGCCACGCCGGCGCCATCGTCAGCGGTGGAAAAGGCACGGCGGCGGCGAAAATCGAGGCGTTCAAGGCCGCCGGCATCGGCGTCGCCACCACGCCGAGCGACATGGCCGACACGCTCCTCAAAATGATGTGACAAGCCGTTCGCGCGGCGCATACAACGTCCGCGAACGCGCATGACCGTCCTCAACCTCATCCTCAACTGCGCCGGGCTTTTGCTCTGGCTCAACTGGTGGAGCCGGGGACTCGGAACCGCGCGCCCCTCGGGCATCGCGCTGGTTTCCACGTTGCGGCGGGCTGAACCTGCGCGACGGGACCGCTGGATGTCGCCGCTGGCGCTGGCGGCCCTGCTCGTCATCCGCGCCATCCTCTACTGGCAGATCGGGCCGACGGTCCATTGGGTTCCGCGCGTCTCGCTCGGCGCGGTTTCCATCACCTTCCGCAGCGACCATTTCCCGCGCGTGCTGGTGTTCTCCATCCTCAGCTTCGCCGTCGTGTTCGCCGCGCTTTACTCGTGCGTGCTCTTTCTGGCCGCGTTGAACAACCGCCCTCCGGCCGGCAATCCCTGGCGCGCCTTCGTCCGCGCGTTGCTCGGTCCGCTCGACCTGCTGCCGGTCTGGCTCAAGCTCCTGCTCCCCTTCCTGCTCGGCGCGGCGGCCTGGATTGCCGCGGCTCCGTTGCTCGGCACCCTTGGCGTGGTTCTGCCCGCCAGATCCTTCGTCCACCTCGCGGAACAATCCGTCCTCATCGGCGTGAGCGCGGTGCTCGTTTGGAAAATCGCCGCCGGCGCGCTCCTCGTGCTGCACGTGCTCAACAGCCACGTCTATCTCGGCAACGCCGGGCTGTGGGATTTCATCACCGATACCGCGCGCGGATTGCTGCGACCACTGGCCGCCGTCCCGCTGCGTATCGGGCGGTTCGACCTCGCACCATTGCTGATGCTGGCGCTGATTTTCGGCGCAGCCGAATTCACCGAGCGCTGGCTGCCCAAGCTCTTCGGCAAACTGCCGCTCTGAGAACCTGCCGGAATGCCCCGTCACGGCAACGGCCTGGCCAGAACCACGCGCAGGCCCGCATTGGCATACCCCTCCCCGGCCGCGTACGCGCGCAGTCGCGCCGAGTGCCGGCATTCCCGCGGGATGCTCCACGAGCTGCCGCCGCGCAATCCCGGCCGCGTTGTGGCGGTGCCCCTGGGATCGTTCGTGCTGCCGCCCGAATACGTTCCCAGCCAGTCCAGGCACCACTCGAAGACGTTCCCGGCCACGTCATGCAACCCCCAACGATTTCCCCCCTTCGTCATCACTGCATGGGAAGGAAGCCCGAACGTTTCTCCAAACCAGCCGAATTCCGGCAGCGCCGTAAAATCCCAATCATCACCGTGACTGAACCGGTTCGTCGTCCCCGCGCGCGCGGCATATTCCCACTCCGCCTCCGTGGGCAGACGATAGACATACCCTGCCGGCAGCCGTCCCGCGGTCGATTCCCGTTGCGTGAGCAGATGGCAGAAATTCGTCGCCTGCGCCCAGGTGACCGAGTCCACCGGCGCGTACGGATTCTCCTTGTGCAGGCTCGGATTCGTCCCTGCGACCTGCCCAAATTCCTCCTGCGTCACCTCATGAATCCCCACGAAGAATCCCTTCGTGATCCGCACGGTCGTCAACGGCCCCTCATTCGCGCTGCGATCCGGGTCCGTCGCCGGGCTTCCCATCATGAACGTCCCGGGCGGAACCCACGCCAGCTTGTCCGGGCACGGATTCGTCACCGGCAGGCCGGTCGAGAGCACGCGGTAAAAACGGCAGGCGGCGTTGGAAGCCGGAACACAGGCCAGCGTCAGAGGCTCCACCGAAGGCAGCGTCACATTCGTCCACAAAACCCACGTCGCGTTTGTGCCGCAACTGGCCGACCACTGGATCACGTTCGTCGTTCCCGTCACGCCGCAAAGCTCCAGCGCGAGCTGGTTCGCGAATCCCCGTTGCATCCCGATCCGCGCCGGTTGCGCGGGCAAAGCCAATCCCGCGGCGAAAATCAACAGCAGCACCGCAATCAAAACTTTCCTGCGCGAAAATGGCATCACTACTTTTGCGCCCGGCAAGGGCCTTCAAACTCGGCAAACCGGGCATGAACGGCATCGACGGTCCGCCGCCAAACTTGAGCAATACCGGGCCGCGAAGTGAATGGAACCTCGATCCTGAACTCATGGTTGAATTCACGGATCGCGCAGACACCACGGAAAACCGGCAAACACCTTCAGCGCATTGAAATTCCCCCGCACCTCGCCCGCGTCGAGGTCCGTGTTTTCCTGCGGGACGTTGGGATTGAAACACATGGCTGCGAATCAATGACGAATGCCAAATGACGAATGCCCAAACCCAGCACCCCGTTCGTCATTCGTCATTCGTCATTCGTCATTCTCAAATCGGCGTCTCCACCGTGATGCTGCGCGGCGCGATCGTGCGCGTGCCGCTGCTGTTCCTCACCTCCGTGATCACCGTCACCACGGCCCCGACCGCGAACGGTCCCAGCGCGTTGCCGCTCGCGTCCAAGGGCGCGCTGTGCGGGAAATCCGTCTCCGCGTTCACCTGCCACTTCACCAGCTTGGTCGTCGCGTGATCGCCGCCGCCGGATTCGTAAGCCACCAGCACTTGCCACCCGCCCTCGCCGCCCTGCGTGAGCGTCGCGATCTCGATGGGATCAGGCGCCGGCGTGCTTTGCTCGGCCGGCACGTTTTCGAGCGCCGTTTCCAGCGCGGAACCGGGTTCAGCCAGCGCTTTGGCGTTTTTGTACCAGCGCTTGATCAACTGATCCACCGCCCGGTCATGCGACCGCAACGCCTCCTTGGCGCCATCGAGGTCTGATTCCTTGTCGCGCATCGCCTTCACCACATCATTGAACCCGTCGAGCAACGTCTTGAACGTCGCCTCCGTGTGGACCGTCCCGCCAATGGGCCGCGTGATCGGTCCTTGCGCCGGCGTGAGCGCCGCCAACGCCGTGTTCGCCCGCACCCAGACCGGATGCACCATCCGCGCGCGTTTGAGGATCGTCCCTTCCGACTTCGGCGCGACCGCCCGGATGTCGTTCAGATCCGCCATGATGCCGGAATTCTCATCCAACTGCGCCTCGATGATGGCCGGCACCTTGACCGAAAGCGTCTTCATGATCAGCAACGACCGCGCGACCTCGCGCTCCGCGTCGTCGAAGTCGTCCTGCGCCACCGCCACCCCTTGGGCCAGCGGCTCATACCCGGCAATCATCGTGTCCAAGTCCGTGTGCCCCAGCGTGCCGATTTTCAACGTCCCCGTGTGATTCTGCCAAATGGGCAACGAAATCTGCGCCCGTTCCTGTGTGACTTCCCAATACTCCATACCACCTTTTCCTTTCTTTGTTGAGGTTAGCTTGACCGCCAAAACGTCCGGCTGATCCGGCAAGATTTGATTCCATCGATTCCCACCATTCCATCGCACCCCAAATTGATTCCACTTTAGCTTCCTAGGCATATTACGCGCCGTTTTGGCACACTGGTTTGCCGGAAAACTCAAAAATTGAGGCTTCTTCACACGCCACCAACCCTGCTCGTATCGCCGTCAGACCGGATTGCATCGCCGTCACCGTGACGGAGGTCCAATCCGGTGTGACGGATGTCCAATCCGGCGTGACGGATGTCCAATCCGGCGTGACAGAGGTCCAATCCGGTGTGACGGAGGTCCAATCCGGTGTGACGGAGGCCCAATCCGGTGTGACGGAGGCCCAATCCGGTGTGACGGAGGTCCAATCCGGCGTGACGGAGGTCAAATCCGGCGTGACGGAGGTCAAATCCGGCGTGACGGAGGCCCAATCCGGTGTGACGGAGGCCCAATCCGGCGTGACGGAGGCCCAATCCGGCTTGCCCGGATTCTCAGAAGGCATGTCTCCCGCTTCAACCGGCCAGGCCATCATGCCCACGACTGCGACGGCAGCCGACAAAGCCCCAACCGCGCCGGAATCCGTTCCGGCAACCGGCCAAACCGCCCCGCCCAAGATGGACCACGCAAGATTCATGATCGAACGCGCCATTTTCTATCGCCGCCCCGCCGGTTCCCGGAAGCAAAAGCCGCGTTGGGAATGGCTGAACGTGGCACCGGGCGATTTCACATGTCCAACTTGAAAGCGCGCCGTGAAAATCCTCGCCGGCGACGGTAGCCACGCTTTTACAGCCTTTTACCCCCTTCTCATGGCTGCCGCCTGCGGAAGGTGGTGGGTTTTGTCGCGCTGCGACAAAACAAGCCCG
>CAYQWK010000368.1:0-1774 GCA_964420805.1 uncultured Bifidobacteriaceae bacterium
GGTAATGGTGATGCCGCGCTCCTTTTCCTGCTCCATCCAGTCAGTTACGGTGTTGCCGTCATCCACGTCGCCAATTTTGTGGATCAAACCGGTGTAAAAGAGAATGCGCTCGGTGGTGGTGGTCTTGCCGGCGTCAATGTGCGCGGCAATGCCGATGTTGCGGGTGCGTTCGAGCGTGTACTGGCGGTTGGGTGAATTGGTCGCCGCCTTGCCGGGTTCAACTGCTGCTGCCATAGGGTTCAGATAAGAAAAACGCCCCGATGCTTTCCGCTGTCGGGGCGCGGATTGGGTGTCAAATTTCTACCAACGGAAATGTGCAAACGCCTTGTTTGCCTGGGCCATCTTGTGGACTTCGTCCCGCTTGCGGATGGCGTTCCCCTGCCCTTGGTACGCCTCCATGATCTCGGCCGCGAGGGCGTCCTTCATGGGTGTACCCTTGCGCGCGTCAGCGAAATCCACCAACCAGCGCATCGCCAGCGCGAGTTGACGGTCCGTCGGAATCTCCAGCGGTACCTGGTAGGTGGCGCCACCGACACGGCGGGCCTTGGTTTCGATGCGGGGCTTCGCGTTGTCCACCGCACGCTGCAAAATCTCGATGGGGCTCGACTGCGGATTCTTCTCCGAGAGCTTGTCGAACGCGCCGTAAACAATCCGCTGCGCAGTGTTCTTCTTTCCGCCGGTCATGACGGTGTTGACCAGACGGGTGACGAGGGTGGAATGGAACTTGGGGTCCGCGACCAAGGGACGCTTATCAGCTTGACGACGACGGGACATGATTCGGTTCGTTAAATCGTTGAGTGGTTAAAACGTGAAATCGTTACGCCGCCTTCTTGGCTTCCTTCGGCTTCTTGACACCGTACTTGGAGCGGCTGACGCGGCGCTTCTCGACACCGGCGGCATCCAGGGTTCCGCGCACGATGTGGTAACGCACACCGGGCAGGTCCTTCACACGACCGCCGCGCACCAGCACGATGGAGTGTTCCTGCAAATTGTGACCTTCGTCCGGGATGTAGGCGATGACCTCGTAGCCGTTGGTGAGACGCACCTTGGCGACCTTCCGCATCGCGGAATTCGGTTTCTTGGGCGTGCGCGTCATGACCTGCAAACACACGCCACGACGAAACGGCGCGTTTTCCAAGGCGGGCGATTTCGACTTGTAACGGACTTTGTTGCGTCCCTTCCGGACCAGTTGATTAATTGTCGGCATTTTGGCTCTTCAGCGATTTTTTTCCGTGCATCCCGGTTCCCCGGGGAAACGGAGCGGTGAAAGTATCAAACACCCTTTTCCTTGCAACAGGTATTTGAGACTTTTTGCCGCCCCGCCGGCTCCCGTCATCCGGCGCGCAAACCCGCGCCGGCCCGTTATTGTGGCGGAGCGAACTTGAGTTCAGGCTCCTTCTCACGGTGCCCTCTGAACAGGTCGCCCGTATCAAAGAAGGCGATGTAAATCATGAAGCCAATGACCAGCACAGCGAACCCGGTCTGAACATATTTGAGGATCCGCTCGTTCAACGGCTTGCGGCGAACCGACTCGATGAGCGCAAGGGTGATGTGCCCACCATCAAGCACCGGAACGGGCAGGAGGTTCAACAACGCGAGGTTCACATTCATCAAGACGCTGAACCACAGCGCCAGCCGCCAGCCCTGCTCGGCGTCGAACAGGCGATAATACACTTCGATGATCTTCACCGCACCGCCGAGGTGTTGCGGCTTGATGTCCGACTTGCGCGAGAAGAGCGCGCCGAAGGTTTGAAACATCGCGTTCACACTGTCC
>CAYQWK010000368.1:1784-6354 GCA_964420805.1 uncultured Bifidobacteriaceae bacterium
TGGGTGGACCAGCTCGGTGCGCCCGCCGCCGAGCCAGACGATTCCGTGGGTCGGCTTCTTATCCTTGGCGGGACTGACCGGGACTGCCGGCATGAGGCTCTTCTCCAACTTCTCGCCGTTCCGATTCACCAGCAGCTTGACCGATTGCGTACCCGTCTGCTCGATCTGATCCTCGATGCCGGCGAAGCTCCACAACTTCTGCCCGTTCACCTGTTCGATCACATCACCCGCCCTCAATCCCGCCAGCATGGCCGGGCTGTTGGTGACCAACTCCGCCACGATGGGAGTGAAGGCGGGCCCGATCATGATCATGCGAAGGCTCTTGCGCTGCAACGCGCTCGTCTTCTCCTTGCGCGGAGTCACATCAGCGGTGATCAACTTCCTGGTTCCATCCTCCAGCGTCCGCTCCGCCGTGATGGCGATGTTCGTCCCCTCGCTGCTGACGACGCGCCATTTCACGCTGTCGCCCATTCCCTCGAACTTCTTCACCGGCTTGCCGTCCACCGAAAGAATCCGGTCGCCAATCCGCAATCCTGCGGCGTAAGCCGGACCGTCCTTGTCGATGAACCCAATCGTCGTGGTCTTTTCGCGCTCGGAAACAGGGCGTCCGACCACGAACACCACCAGCGCGAACACCAGCGCCAGGCCGAAGCTGAACAACGGTCCCGCGAACGCCACGATGATTTTGTCGAGCGGCGACGCCGGCGGAAGCTGCTCGACGTCGGTGTCAGCCTTGCCTTCCACCGCCTCCATGGTCGCCATTTGCGGCAACGATACGTAGCCACCGGCGGGAATGCAGCCGAGGCAGTATTCGACATCCCCGATCTTCTTCTTCCAGATCGGTTTCCCGAACCAGATCGCGAACCGGTCCACCTTCATCCTGCGCCAACGCGCGGCGAGGAAATGCCCCAACTCGTGGACAAAGATCAGCAGGTTGAAGAGCAGCAGCACTTCGATCAGGATAAAAATGATTCTCAAAACTTGCATAAAGCCGTCCGGCCAAAAACAGGGGCGGAATATAGCGGTCACGTTCCGCGAAGCAATGGCCGTTTCGTTTTCAGTTTGATCGACAGCCGCCGCGCTGGAATCGTTCGATCCATGAAAGTTGGCAAGCTCCTGCACACCCGTTACCGGCTCGACGATCTCGAACGCACGGTCCGGTTCTACAAAGAAATTCTCGGCCTCGAAGAAGTCCGCCGACACAAATCACCGCGCGGTTCAGAACTGGTCTTCCTCAAGGCGCCCGGCAGCGAGGAATTGATCGAGTTGTGCCATTTCCCATCCAGCGGACCCGTGCAGGTGCAGGCGGACCTCACGCATCTGGCCTTCGAGGTCGAGAGCCTCGATGAATTTGGCCGGCACCTCGCCGCGCACGGCCTCAAATATTCGGACGGCCCCACTTACAAGGAGAACGGGGGCGGCTTCGCGTTCATCGATGCGCCTGAGGGTTACGAAATCGAACTGATCCAACGCCCAACGCAGTTGCTTTCCTGAAACGGCACCATGAACAAGATCCTCGTTCTTTACGATTCCAAATCCGGCAACGTCGCCAAGATGGCCCAACTCATCGCGGAGGGAGCGCGCCTGGTGCCGGACACCGAGGTCCGCGTCCGCTCGGTCGATGAAGCCGCCGCCGATGACGTGCTGTGGTGCGATGGAATCGCCGTCGGCAGCCCGACGAACATGGGCATCCTCTCGTGGAAGATGAAACGCTTCTGGGACGAAACAATGGGGCCGCGCTGGATGGAAATTGACGGCAAGATCGCCTGCGCCTTCAGCAGCGCGGGCGCGTGGGGCGGCGGCATGGAAATGGCCTGCCAATCCATCCTCACCGTGTTGATGAACTTCGGCTTCCTCACCTTCGGCGTAACCGACTACGCGGCGAAGAAGATGACCCTGCACTACGGCGCCGTGGCGGCGAAGGAACCGCGCGAGGATGAAACCCAGGCCGCGTGCCGCCTGCTAGGAGAACGTCTCGCAGCGTGGGTCGCGGTGCTGGTCCACGGACGGCACGAGGCGCATCCACTAAAGAAATCCGGCCGCATGGCGCCGGGTTGAAATCCGCATCCGCCCGCCAGGCGCGGATACTTACCGCAGGATTTTGCGTGCCGCCGCCAGCAGCGCGTCCGCCTCGGCATCCGTGCCTACGGTGATGCGCAAGAAATCCCTTGTCTCCGGATGGCCGAACCACCGCACCAGGACTTTCCGCGCCCGCAACCGGTCGAGCCACTCCGCGGCCGTGAAACGGGGCGGGCGCGTGAAGATGAAATTCGTTGCGCTCGGGAGCGTCGCGAAACCCAGCTCATCCAGTTCCGCCCCCAACCTCGCGCGGGTGGCAATCACGCGGCGGAAATTTTTGCGGTAGTACGGAAGGTCATCCAGCGTTGCCGTGGCGGCGATCTGGCCAAGCCCGTTCACATTGTAGCTGTCCCGGATCTTGTCCAGCGCGGCGATCAAATCCGCGTGTCCAACAAAGTAGCCGACCCGCTGGAAGCATAGCGAATAAGCCTTTGAAAAGGTCCGCGCCACCAGCACGTGCGGATGCTTGAGCGCCAGGGCCAGCGCATTCTCCGGTGCGAAATCCACGTACGCCTCGTCCAGCACCACCACGCCGCGCTGGGTCCGGACCAGCGTGTCCAATTCCGCTGTGCTGAATGCCCGGCCACTCGGCGCGTTTGGCGTGGTCACCAGAGTCAACGCTGCGTTGAAATCCCAAACACCGCCCCCGCGCAGTTGCCGCACCGTTGGTAGCGCGAAGTTCTCGCCGAGTTTCACCGAGTTAGTCCGCGCGCCGTGCGTCGCAGCCAGCACGGGATAGAGCGAATAACTCGGGGTGAAATACTGCACCGTGCCACGGCTCCGTTGCGCGCGGTTGAAACAAGCCGTCTCCGCCTCGCGCGACGCGCCGCCCTCCGGTTCCGTGAAGGCGCGCACCGCCATGGCCAGCAACTCATCCGAACCATTGCCGATGATGACATTACCCGCCTCGCAACCGTGCATCTTCGCCAGCCTTGCCCGCAATGCCGACGCCATCGGATCGGGATAGAGCCGAAGCCTTCCGTCCACGGCCGCCCGAACCGCCGCGAGCACTTTCGGCGAAGGCGGATATGGATTCTCGTTGGTGTTGAGCTTGACCAGGCCGCGAATCTTCGGCTGTTCGCCGGGCACGTAGGGATGCAGCGAATGGACGAGGGGACGAATGAGTGTCGAGGAACGCATCAAACCTTTCCGTGGCCGCTGGCACGACGGGCGTCAACCGAACCGTAGGCGAACTCCCGCACCAATCCAGCCTCGCTGAACTCCACAATCAGCGCGTGTCGCTTGAGCCGCGAGCCGAACGTCCAACATTCCACGCCATCGCTGTCCACGCGGATGTGGCGCGGCGGACCCAGAAGGGCGGAAACTTCGGAGTGGCCCATGCCAACTTGCAGCAGAGCGAGTTTCTCCGGCGGCACCGCGTGGCTTTGCGCGCACCAGCGAGAGAAGATCGAGAAGCCGGCCCACACCACCACGGTGCAACCCAGCGCGATCATCCAAACCTCGATGGAATCCAGGCTCATTTTCCAATCCGGATCGACGCCGAACGACCGTGCGCGCCAAGCCCTTCCAACGCCGCAAACTTCTGCACGATGCCCGTGGATTTCTTGAGCGCTCCCCGGCTGTATTCCACCACGCTGGTGCGACGCTGAAACTGGTCCACTGTCAGCCCGGCAAACGACGCTCCGGCCCCGCCAGTCGGCAGCGTGTGGCTCGGGCCCGCGACATAATCCCCGAGCACCGTCGGCGACCACGGCCCGAGGAAGATCGCGCCGGCGGTCACAACCCGCTCGGACAGCTTCGCCGCGGCGCGCGTGATGATCTCGCAATGCTCCGGCGCCAGGCGATTCGCCAGGGCCGCTCCGGCCTCCAGCGATTCAACCAGAATCAGCCATCCATTATTTGCGAGCGCCCGCTCGATAAACTCGCGCCGGGCAAGTTTGGGCAGTTGCTTCTTCACCTCGCGTTCCACCGACAGCAGGAGCTTCGATGACGGCGTGACCAGCCAGACCCGTTCATGCCCCGAGCCGTGCTCTGCCTGCGCGAGCAAATCGGCGGCGATGAATCGCGGATCGGCCGTGTCGTCGGCCAACACCAGCAACTCGCTCGGTCCCGGAAGCAAATCCACGGACACATGGCCGAACAACAAACGCTTTGCGGCGACCACGTAGGCGTTGCCCGGCCCAAAAACCTTCTGCACGTGCCGGATGGTCGGGGTGCCGTACGCCATCGCCGCGATGGCCTGCGCACCGCCCACTCGGTAAATCTCCGTGGCCCCCGCCGCCCGCGCGGCGAACAGCAATGCCGCGTTGACCTCGCCCGCCGCGTTGCAAGGCGTGCAAACCACGATCTCCGGGCAACCCGCCACCGCCGCCAGTGTCACGGTCATCAGAGCCGTGGAAACCAGCGGTGCCGTACCGCCGGGAATGTAAATGCCCACCCGCTGGAACGGATCGAACTTCTCGGGGGGGCGCCCCCCCCCCCCCCCCGACTAGTAAAAACACACCCCCCCCCCCACCCAGGGGGCCCGGCG
>CAYQWK010000369.1:0-6346 GCA_964420805.1 uncultured Bifidobacteriaceae bacterium
GAGCGCAGATGGGCGCGCAGCACGGCGTCGGCGATCAGTTTCTCCGGCTCGGTGAGCGGGAGAGAGTTTTTGGGGGCGTGGGGAATGAGGGGGTTCATGTTGTCCTTTCGAGCCACAACGCAACGCCCTGGCCGCCGCCCACGCAAAGCGTGACGAGTGCGCGCCGGCCATTGCGCCGTTGCAATTCTTTCAAGCTGGTGAGAACGAGCCGCGCGCCGGTCGCGCCGACGGGATGTCCGAGGGCGATGGCGCCGCCGTTCACATTAAGAATCTCCGCGGGAATGACGCCGAGCGCGCGGTCGCGGCCGAGGCGCGTGCGCGCGAAGTCGTCGGATGCCGCGGCGCGCAGCACCGAAAGCGCCTGCGCGGCGAAGGCCTCGTTGAGTTCGATCAGGCTGGCATCTCCGAGCGTGAGGCCGCAGCGCAGTTCCAGGCGGTCCAGAGCGAACACCGGCCCTAGGCCCATGCGCGCGGGGTCGCAACCCGCCACCGCGAAATCATTCAGCGCGCCAAGCGGTGTTAACCCAAACTCCGTGGCGCGCTGCACCTCCATTACGAGCAAGGCCACGGCGCCGTCGGAAACCTGCGAGGCATTGCCGGCGGTGACAGTTCCGTGGTGTGAATCAAAGACCGGGCGAAGTCCGGCCAGCGCGGCCAGCGATTGCTTTTCCCGCGGGCCGTTGTCCACCTGGATCGCGGCATGAGGGGCATGGGCCGCGGCATGGGCCGGCAGCAGCACGGGGCAAATTTCCGCGGCCAGCTTTTCGCGCGCGGCAATGGCGCGGTGGTTGGACTCGAAGGCGAAGGCGTCCTGCTCGTCGCGGGTGATGTGGAATTCGCGGGCGAGCAGTTCCGCGGTTTCACCCATGTTCATGTCCGCCACGGGGTCGGTCAGGCCGAGCTGGAGGCCGATGCGTGGTTTGAAATCGCGGGGCCGGAACGCGGCCAGCGAGGCGAGACGGCGCGGAATGGAGTTGGCGCGGGCCAGCCGCGCAAATTTCTCCGCCGCCGGAACGGAAAACAGCAGCGGCACTTGCGACATGCTTTCGGTTCCGCCAACGACAAAGACGGAACCGTGGCCCGCGCACATTTTTTCATAAGCGGTGGTGATCGCCTCGAGGCCGCTGGAGCAGTTGCGATGGACGGTCATGGCCGGAACGTGGGCGGGAATTCCGGCGCGCAGGGCGATGACACGCGCGATGTTCGCGGCGTCGGCGGGCTGCGAAACGCAGCCAAAAATGACTTCATCGACCAGGGCGGGATCGAATCCCGTGCGCGTGAGCAGCGCGCTCACGGCCGTGCGGCCCAGTTCCACCACGTCGAAGCGGGCGAGGCTGGTGCCGGCCTTGCAGAACGGGGTGCGGATGCCGTCGATGATCGCAAGGCGCGGTTTCATGCGGCGGCCTCCTTGGGAGTTGAAAGGGGGAGGATCACCGGCGAGACGCCTGCGCTACGGTCGGCGGGGCGGTGATCGACCACGCGGGCCTCTTTCAACACGCTGCCCACGCCTTGCAGCGCGCGCATCGTGGCGGCGTCGTGGAAGAGGACTTGATTGGGATGAATCTCGGTGCGGGCACGGACGCGGTCCGCGAGTTCGCGGGCAAGTATTTGCGCGTTGCCGCCGTCGCGCTGGTGGACGTGGAGGATGACTTCGTCCACTTCGAGCGGGTCATCGTGCCGCTTGCGCAACTCGATCTGCCACGCGCCGACGCGCGAGTCGTCATCAAGCAGGTGTTCGAGTTCGTTGAAATCGACGAGCGTTCCTTTGATCTTGTCGAGGCGCATCTCGCGGACCTCGGCACGGCGGGAGATTTGCCCGACGAGGCGCGGCACAGTGCTTCCGCAATAAGGGCAACGCTGATGGAAAAGGCCGCCATCAATCACGTCGCCGGTGCGGTAGCGCAACACGACTGTGCCGCGCCCGTCGAGCGGGGTGAACACAAGCTCACCCGGGGATCCGGGAGGGAGGGTCTCGCCGGTGTTTGGGTCAATCACTTCAAAGATGCCGAGATCGGGATAGAGGTGGTAGCCGCTGGCCGGTTCGTCGTTGGGATGCGGGCATTCGGCCCAGGCCATGCGCGCCTCGGTGAATCCATAGGTGGCCACCACGTCGATGTCCGCGCCGAGTCCGGCGGCCAGTTCGACGAGTTTCCGCCGCAGGCCGGCGGGGACTTTTTCGCCGCCGAGGACGATGCGCCGGAGATTCTCGCAGCGTAGATTTTCTTCCACGGCCTGCTGGAGAACGTGATAGACGAAGGTGGGCATCCCGATCAGCACGTCGGGTTTGAGCCGGCGCATGAAGCGGAGCTGGCCCTCCGTGCCGGCGACCTTGCCGCCGCCCGTGCTGGCGGTGAACACGCCGAACTCGTGCGCGCCGAGGTGAGCGAGCCAGAAGGCCAGATGCGGCGCGAAGGGAAACATGTTGAGCAACCGCATGTCGCGCGCGGCGCCGCAGACGGAGAAGAGACGACCGCCGCTCGCGGCCAGCAGGTCGAGATCGTGGCGCGTGAACAGGAACGAAACCGGGTCCGCCGACCGGCCGGTGGTGAGGGTGAGGAACGTCGGACGGAACTCCGATTCCAGTTCCCATTGCACGCGAGAGCGTCCCCGGACCAGCGCGCGCAGCAGTGTGGAGGGGCGTCGCGCCAGCGCGCGCGGGTCCGGGGTGATGATGAATTCCCTGGCGCGCTCAGGATGCTCCGGGGTGTCGAGCAGATCGCGCTTGGTGGTGAAGGGAACGCGGCGCAGGTCATCGAGCGAGTGGATGTCCTCCGCGCGCAGCCCGTGCTCGCGGAACAGCCGCGCATAGTGCGGCGAGAACGGCAGCACGACGTCGCGCAGGAAGCGGCGCAGCCGCGCGGCCTGCCGGCGGCCCAGTTCGCGCTCACGCGGCGACGGCGAGGGTGTTGTTCGATTGCGGTTCATGCGCGGTTCGTTGCGCGAGGTTCAGGATCGCCCCGAGGTTTTCCTCCGCCACGCGGCGGCCCAGGGCGATGTATTTGCCGGGATGCTTGAAGTCGTGCCACCGGCCATCCATCGAGAGTGGGCGCAGGACCAGGTCGGCCTCGCGGCAGGACTGCCCGGCCAGGCGCATTTGCGCGGCGTTCACGCTGCGCATCATCACGTCGAGAATGTTGCCGGGGGCAAAGTAGTTGAGATGGCGGTGCAGGAAATTCTTCAAGGCGGGAATCGCGCCGCGCTGCACGGTCATTTGTTCGCGGGACATCTCGTCGCGGCATTTCAGATAGGCGGCGGTGGGAATCGTGTTCACGGCGATCACGCGTTGCACGCCCATGCCGCGCAGCACATCGACGGGCAACGGGTCCGAGATGCCGCCATCGACGAACCACTGATCGCCGATTTGCACGGGTTCGCATACGCCGGGAATGGCGCTGCTGGCCTGCACGGCGCGGGCAACCTCGCCGTCACCGAGGATGGTGCGTTCGAGCGTGAACAGGTTCGTGGCCACGACGCGCAACGGGCGCGCGAGGCCGGCAAAGTGCGCATCACCAACCGTCTCTTGGAGGCGGTCGCGGATGCGCGCGCCGCGGAGAAACCCGCGGCGAGGCGGAAGGGCCGGGTCGATCAGCCGCAGAAGTCCCCAGCGGGATTCCACCTCGCGCGCGAGCGATTCCATAAATTGTCCGTCGTGGCCGCAGGCCCACACTGCGCCGACATAAGCGCCCATGCTGCATCCGGCGATGGCGCTGATGCGGATGCCGTGCTCCTCAAGAACCTGCATGACGCCGATATGAGCGAGCGCCTTGGCACCGCCGGAGGACAGGGCAAGGCCGATCACGGGCTGGGCTGGGAATCCCTGGCAGGCACTCGATGTATCCCTTTCGGATCGGGTTCGGTCCGTTACGGTCCCGAAAATGTTCTCGTCAACTTTCATTCCCGTCGCCGCTGCGACGGAGAGCTGAGGCGCAAGGCCCTTCCAAGCTTAGACTGCCCTTGGCGCTTCGAGCTTACCGCCGGGGAGCGGAGTTGAATTACTCGAACGTGTGTTCATCGGCTTGGTGCAACGTAGGACGAGATTGCGGCGTGTCAAATTTTGCACCGCAGAAATCCAAAAAATCTTTCAGGCCCGTGGCATTGCACCGCTCCTGGCGTGGCGTGATTATTAGATGTTTCGTTGGTTAGCCTTATGCAAAACACCGGCGAGTGACGCGGCGACGCGGGCCGCGAGTTGAATCAGTCTCCCAATCGAATTCCGGAGATACCTGATCGCGAAGCAGCAGTGGAGGTTTGCCGGCAACATCGCCGCTTGCCTCCATTCATCGCCACACCGGATTGGCTGGATGAAGTTCCCTCAATACTTCCGCGGGTTGCGGCATCCAACTTGGAGCACATGAAAATCAAACATTCCCTCCGCACGACATCACGACGGCAGTTTCTCCACGGCACGGCGCTTGGCGCTCTGGGCATTTCGTTTCTTCCCAGCCATGTGCTCGGCCTCGGCTCAAAGGGGCCGAACGAGCGGTTGAACGTGGCCGCGGTCGGATGTGCGGGCAAGGGCGCCAGCGACATCGAGGGCGTGATGAGTGAGAACATTGTGGCGTTGTGCGATGTGGATTGGCGTCACGCGGCGGGCACGTTCAAAAAGTTTCCGCGGGCGAAGCAGTTCAAGGACTACCGAAAGATGCTCGACGAGATGAACAAGGAGATCGACGCGGTGGTGGTGGCGACGCCGGATCATTTGCACGCCTTTGCTTCGATGCACGCGATCAAACTTGGCAAGCATGTTTATTGCGAGAAGCCGCTGACGCACTCGGTCTGGGAGGCGCGCCAGGTGGCGAAGGCGGCGCGCGAGGCGAAGGTCGCAACGCAGATGGGCAACCAGGGCCAGGCCTCGGAGGAAACGCGGTTGTTGTGCGAGACCGTCTGGGACGGCGCCCTCGGACCGGTGCGCGAGGCGCACATCTGGACGGACCGCCCGTCGAACGGGCTGTTCAACGAATACTGGCCGCAGGGTGTGGCTCGTCCGGTCGAAACGCCGCCAGTTCCGGCCACGTTGGATTGGGATTTGTGGCTCGGGCCGGCACCGCTGCGTTCGTATCATCCGGCCTATTTGCCGTTCAAATGGCGCGGCTGGTGGGATTTCGGAACAGGTGCGCTGGGAGACATCGGCTGCCACACCTTCGATCCGGTGTTTCGCGCTTTGAAACTCGGCGCGCCCTTGAGCGTGGAGGCGACTTCCTCGCGCGTGAACGAGGAGACGTTCCCGCTCGCTTCCGTGGTCACGTACCATTTTCCGGCGCGAGGCGAACAGCCGCCGGTGAAGCTGGTTTGGTACGACGGTGGCCTGCGGCCCGCGCGACCTGATGAAATGGACGACGGACTGGAGATGCCGACTACCGGAGCGCTGCTCGTTGGAGACAAGGGCAAGATCATCACATCCGGACGCGGACGCTGGTCGTTGATTCCGACCGCGCGGGCGCGCGAGTACGGCAAGCCGCCGCGCAAGCTGGAGCGTTCGCCGGGGCATTACGTGGAATGGATCAACGCGTGCAAAGGCGGGAAGCCCGCGGGTTCCAATTTTGACTGGGCCGGGCCGCTGGCTGAGGCAGTTTTGCTGGGAAATGTGGCGCTGCGTTTGAAGATGCGCGGGCTTGGAGTGCTGCACGCACTGCAATGGGACACGGAGAAATTTTCCTTCACGAACGTGCCGGAGGCGAACCAGTTCCTGCGCCGCGAATATCGCAAGGGCTGGTCGCTACTCTAATTCGCCGGTCGGCGGCGCGCCAGTTCGGGGCCAGCAGTTCTCCCACGAAGCGCGATTCGTGGGTGCTGAGATGGACGTCGCCGAAGAGGTTGTACGGCACCCGCCCCGCATTCAGTTCGCGTCGCAGTGCGGGGACTGTGTCGATGAAGCGCACGCCGTTCGTAAAAACCGCGACCACGCGCCGGCCGAGGCGGCCTAGTCCGCCGCCGATGTGAACGCAACCGGCCACGGCCAACAACGCGTTCAACCAGAACGGTGACCCCGGATCGACGAGAGCGCGGTCCAGTAGAAAAGTAGCACCGACAAGCGCGAGGCTCCCCGTGATGATGAGCACGCGGCGGGCTTTGAGGTGGTTCCTGTCGGCTGGCATCGGTCCGACAACAAAAAAGGGACGGCTTGCGGCCGTCCCTTCGTAAAACGGAGATTGCGACCTAGACCTTCACCCACTGGTGGGTCTTGGCGGAGCGCTCGACGGCTTCGAGAACGAGTTCGTTGCGCAGGCCGTCCTCGAAGGTCGGTTGCACGGACTTGCCCTCGGCGACTGCGTTGATGAAATCGGCCACGGCGTGAACGAAGGTGTGTTCGTAGCCGATGATGTGGCCCGGGGGCCACCAGTTGCCG
>CAYQWK010000370.1:0-6296 GCA_964420805.1 uncultured Bifidobacteriaceae bacterium
CTGACGGACGAGTTGTTGGAGTTCGAGCAGACTTGCGCCGTCGAGGACCTTGCTCACGCGCTCGACGCGGTTCTCGGTGGTGCGAGTGATCACTTCGGTGAGGTCCGCCGCGTTCGGATAGCCGACAACGAGCTTGAAGAAGAACCGGTCGAGCTGCGCCTCGGGCAGCGGATACGTGCCTTCCTGGTCGATGGGGTTTTGCGTCGCCAGCACGAAGAACGGTGCGGCCAGCTTTCGAATCTCACCGCCGGCGGTGACGCTCTTCTCTTGCATCGCCTCGAGCAGGGCGGACTGGGTCTTGGGCGTGGCGCGGTTGATTTCGTCGGCGAGGATGATGTGGGCGAAGATGGGCCCGCGCTGGAACTGAAACTCGCGCCGTCCATCCGGCGTCTCCATGACGATGTTCGTGCCGAGAATGTCGGCGGGCATCAGGTCGGGCGTGAACTGGATGCGGTTGAAAGACAGCTCCAGCACCTCGGAAAGCGTGCGCACGAGCAGCGTCTTGCCCAGGCCGGGCACGCCTTCGAGCAGCACATGCCCGCCGCCGAGAATGGCGATGAGGGTGCCATCGACGATGTCCGTGTGGCCGACGATGACCTTGCCGATCTCGTCGCGAAGCGCGGCGAAGCTTTGGCGGAAGGAGGCGATTTGGGATTCAGTGCTCATGCGTTGGTTGCAGGTTGGAAGTTGAAAGTCGCAGATCGTTACACCGTGGTTTCCGGGCGCGGATTTTCACTGGTAATCTTCGATTGATCGCGGGATCGGCATAGTGTGTTGCAGGCGAGAGTGGCGCGGCATTGGAACAACCTGCAACCTTCAACTTTGAACCTGCGCCCCATTTTCCGCGCCTACTTCTTCAAATCATCAAAGTAATCCCGCACCGCGCCACGATACGCGCGCGGCACCTGGTCCTGGTTGAGCGCGTTCTGGGCCTCGCTTTGCGCGGCACCGGCGGATTCCTCGTACTGAATCTTGCTCTGCCCTTTGATCGAAACGCCCTTGAGCGTGACGCTCGGCATCTGGCCGCCGGGATTGAGCTGGCCCTTCACCTTGGTGGGCTTGAGCGCGTCATTCAGAGCGTTGTCGCGGTCGGTCAGGCCGCGCGCGTCCTGGTCCGGCCGCTGCACGCCGGAGTTGTCCACGGGCGTTTGGGGAACGTTCTGCGGGTAATAGGTCCAGCCGGTTTCATCCGCCCAGGTGCCGACGCCCGAGGCGCTCATGCTGCCGCCGTGGTTCCATCCGCGGCCCTTGCAGGCGCCACAACCCTGGCCGTTGCACTGGCCGCAAGGCTTGCAACCCCAGCCCTGTCCGGTGGCGATGGCCTGCTGCGCGCGTTCCAGCATCTCCATTGTTTCGGCGAGTTGCTGCGCGTCCTGCATCTGCTGGGCAAGCTTCTCCAGTTCCTTCGCCGCGTCGGCGAGCGACTGCGCGGCGCCGGCCTTGGCACCGGCTTTTTCGCCGTCGGAGGCACCGGGGTTCTGGCATTGCTGCATCTTCTTCACCGCGTTCTTCAAATGCTCGGCGACCTTGCCGTATTCGCCGGCGGGGTCGACGGCCTTGGCGACCTCGTCGAGAATCTTGTCGAGCTGCTCCTTTGACATCTGCCCCTGCTTCAACTGGTCGATCATCTTCTTGAGCGTTTGCTGCGCGGCGTCCGTCTGGCCGTTCTTCAATTGCTCGGCAAGGTCCTTGCCCATCTTGCCGGCGGCCTGTTGCTGGAGCTGCTGCAACTGCTTGGACATCTCGGTGAGCTTTTGAAGGTCGTTCGCGGCCACCTCCATGTCCTTCATGAACTGGTCAATGTTTCCCTGCTGGAGCGCCTTCAACGCGTCCTCAAGATTCTCCATCGGCGCGCCCGCGTCGCGCATCTGCTGCGCGAGGTTGGCCATCGTCTGGGCGAGTTGCTCGCGGGCGGCCTTGCCCTCGGGCGAATTCTTGTCGGGCATGTTCGCGGCCATCTGCTGCGCCTTGGCGAGGTCCTTCTGGAACTTGTCGAGTTTGCCGGGATCGTTGTTCGCCGCGGCACCGAGGGCTTTCTGGAGGGAATCCATCTGTTTCTGCATCGCGTCGAGCGACTGCCCGGCCGTGGCGGCGGTGGATTCGCGCGCGGCTTTTTCAAGCGACTTGGGGGGAAGATCCTTCCCGAGTTCCCGCGCCTGCTTCTCCAGTTTCTCGCGCACGCTGGCGAGATCCTTGAGCGCGTCCGCCTTGGTCAGCGACACCTTCGACAAATGCTGGCCCATCTCCTCGACCTTCTCCATGGCCTTGATGGTGGGTTCGAGGACCGGCGGCTTGTTTTCCAAAGTCCGGCGCGTCAATTCGGCAAGCTGCTTGCCGGTGTCCTTGATCACCGCGGCGTCGGCCTGCTTCTGCTTGAACTCCTTGCTGCGATATTCGGGCACGAACCCGAGGCACGCGCCCAGCGCCAGCACCAGCAATGCCCACCGCGTGATGCGCGGCAAATGCAGCGGCAGCAACCGCCGCGCGTCCAGCCCGTGCGCATGCTCGGCGGCGTCATGGACGAGCAACGTCTTCCATTCCGCGTCCTTCGGCGATTGAGCCACCTCGAGCGCCGTGCTCAGCCGCTCCTTCAAATTCTGCTTCACGTCCACCCAGCGCGCCGTCTCGACGATGGAATGCGCCCGCCAGCCTCCGATCACCGCGCCAATCAAGACGCACACCAGGCCGGCTCCACCGCCGATGAGCAGCGAGGACGCGGGCAGCGGGAAGACCTTGTAAGCGATCAAGGCGATCAGCCAGACGATGCTGGCGGCGAAGAGGCCGTTCCACATGCCGCGCAACGCGCGGTCCATGCGCCGGCGGCGCGCGGTGCGCCCCAAGGCGGATTCGATGGCGTGCAGTTCACTCATAAGTCCCCCGACTGTTCTATTCTGGTTTTGACGGCGTCATTCGCCGGCTACTCCGCACTGTCTGTGAATTGGACCGGAAGCTAGAGGCAGAATCACGCGGCAGCAAGCAGCATCCGGCCCCTATTGCTTCTCGTATTCCCCCTTGCTCACCCGCTTGAGCACGGTGAAACCGGCCTTCTTCGCGTCACTGACCGACAACGGCTTGAGCTTTTGCGGCGAATTGAACGTGGAAATGATCTTCCGCACCGGTTTCTTGCACGCCGGGCACGCCTTTAATTCCGGCGCGGTGACCGGCCGGCGCAGCGTGAACCGCCCCCCGCACGCCACGCAGGACCCCTCGCACAATTCGTATTCGTAAAGCGGCATGATCAAAGTTCCAACAGATCACGCAGGGCGTCTTTCACCGCCGCACTCTGCTCCGCGGATAAGGCCCCGAGGCGACGGACAAGTCTTGAAGGATCAAAGCTGGCCAGCCCTTGAATGTTCACTGCGGAAACCTTGGGGAGCCAACGCGGTTTGCCCAAAGGCACCTCGCCGCGCAATCCGCGAATCTGTGAAGTCAGCGGAGCCACGATGGCTAGCGCGCGGGCATCTGCAGGTTGCGGAAATGCCAGGACGAGAACCGGCCGGCTCTTTTCAACCATGCCCAACTCAGCAAACCAGATCTCCCCGGCCTGCGGTTCAGTACGCACCGAACGCCTCCGTCCAGGCCGCTGCCTGCTCCTCCGCGGAAAGCAATGGGCGCGATGGGCTGTTGATCTCGAAGGGCAGTCCCTGCCGAATCTCGATCTGCGCCAGCAGGATGTTCACCGCGTCGGCGGGCTTGAGGCCGAGCTTCCCGAGTATCTTCTCGGCGCGCTTCAACCGTCGTGTTGGCACACGAGTGCGAATAACCGAAGTCCCAGCGTTCATGCGCCGAATCTGCCTTGAACCTCCCGCACCGTCAACGCACGCCCGTCCTTCCGGCCGCCACCCACTCGATCCCCTGCGCCACCAGCCGCCGGTAATTCTCATTCCCGTGCGCCTCCGGACCGTGGCCCAGTTGCAGATACATCACCCGCGACTTCTTCTCCATGCGCGCCCACGCCAGCTGCTTCCCGCTCTTCGGATGCGTCGTCGTGATCAACGGCGTCACATCCCCGCCCGTGCGAAAGCCCCAGTAAATCTCATCGTGAATCACGAAATCCTTCAGCCCCGCCGTCACCGGATGCCCTTTCGCCACCATGACGACCGGCAACTGGACGCCATGCTCGTAACCCAGCTCCGGCGTCACCTTGCCGCGCTTGTCCTGCGGCTCGGGATACGTGCCGCCGACGATCCGCTCGAACTCCGGCCACGCCTGATACGACACCAACGCGTGATGCATCACCAACAACCCGATGCCGCGCTCGAACAACCCGAGGAAATTCGTCCGCTGCGCCGGCGTGATGTTCTGCACCATGTCGTAAAGCACCACCGCGTCGTGCTGGAACAAATCCGCGCGCTCGTAAGCCTCCGAAGTCTATCCATGCTTCGCCTCCGTGAACGTGATGCCGGGGTTCTCCTGAAACACCTTGAAGAACGCCTCCCGCTGGAACCCGTGCCCGCCGGTCACCACCAGCACCTTCAACTTCTCCGCCGCCCCGGTCGGGGCCACAAGACCTGCCATCAAAGCCACCAGACAATAAAACGTCTTCATCATCATTCCTTCCCTGTTCACTTCTCCGCCTTTTCCGCCAGTTCAAACTCCGCCAGCCGCCGCGGGGCGCACAACCGCAGCCGGCCCTTCAGGAACGGCGCGTTACCCACCATCCCGTCGCACATCTGCCAGCCCTCACGGATATCCACCGTGCCCCGCACCGACGCGTGATCCAGCTCGAACTCATGCCCGCTGAACCAGAACTGGAACGGCGTGATGCTTCGCTCCCACCGGATCCGGAACGAATTGATCCCCAGCGTGAACGTCGGCAGCCAGTTCCGCCGCACCCGGCGTGCGTGTACCCGCGTGAACAGCAACCCCGCGTTCTCCACCAGCGCCGCGTTTGGCCGGTACGGTCCGAACCCCGTGTCCAGGAACCACTCCATCTCCCGCCCCTGCGCCGAGCGCACCCGGATCAACGGCGAGTACCTCCCCCCCAGCACCGGCTTCTCCGCCATCGCCCCCTCCGGTGCCGCCACCCGCATCCGGCCCGCCGGGAAATCCCACGTCACATCCGCCCGTTGCAGCACATCCCAGCCGACCACCGCGTCCACCTCGCCGAACACGCTTTTGAGATACCGCTCTTTGCTCGCGATGACTGTCAACTGCCGCGCCCGCAACCCGCCGAACTCCAGATCCCGCGCCAGCGCCAGGTTCACCTGCCGCTTGCTGCCATTCACGTCATACATGGAAATCTTCTGCCGCAAAATCTCCACCCCGGCCCGCCGCGCGAACTCCTCCGTCACCATCGACATGCTGAACCCCGTATCCACCATCACCACGGCCTCCGCGCCGTTGATCCGCGCCTTGCACCTTACCAGTTGCCCGAACCGCAACTCGAACGGCACCTCCCCGGCCCCTGCCTCGAACCGCACCTCCATGCGCGGCAGCGACGCCCGGCCCTGGTCATGCGCCAGCCAGCCGGGATTCCTCTTGTCGATGCCGAACTCCTTCAAACGCTCCACCGCGTCACTCCACCGGCCATCCGCCTCGCAAGCCTCCACCAGCCGCGCCTGCCACGCCGCCTTGCGCTCTGGGTGCTTCTCCCCGGCCAGCAACTCCCGCAACAACCGCTCCACCGTGGCCGAGTCCCGGTTCCACGAAGCCTCCCGGGCCGCGGCGAACTTCCTCTCCCACTCCGTCTTCAACTCCCCGGACTGCGACGGAATCAAACCCCACTCCACGTCCACCCCTTCCATTCCGCGCAAGCCCGGCGTCCGCTCCGGCGGGGGCGCCACCCGCACCAACACCTGCTGCAAGCTCGGATGCGGCGCCTTGGGCATCAGACACCCCGGCAGCGCGGCCAGCAGCGCGGCCAGCACCAATGGCCGCGCGCGTTTGATCAGGTGGAACATGTGCCGAGGCTACTGCATCACCATCCGGGAAGGCGAGATTCCTCCATGCCAGGAGTCCGGCTCGGCCGCAGCGCTACAGAACGCGGTTGCGCTCGAAACCAGCCACCCGCTGGACTGCTCCGGCGGCGTATGGCCGGGATCGCCCGCCGCCAAAACCGTGGCGCGGACGGCCGGAATCGCGGCGTCTTCTTCGGCACGGAACAGGCGCTGAATGGGGCGGTATTTTCAGCCCCTGATGATTATGGCGGCGGCTCGGAAGCGCGCAGCAGACTCCGGCGCGAAAACACAGCATGGGTGGCGCTCCGCCGGTGCGCCGCCATCGGGTATGATTGGAAGTGGCGGGCAGCCATCGAAACGCTCCGGAATGCCGGTGTGGATAGGGGTAGGGATGGC
>CAYQWK010000371.1:0-6285 GCA_964420805.1 uncultured Bifidobacteriaceae bacterium
TGCGCGCAAATCAAGGGACCTGTAGCCAATTCTCTTGCGCGCAAATCAAGGGACCCGTAGCCAATTCTTTTGCGCGCAAATCAAGGGACCCGTGCCCGATTCCCCTGCGCGCAAGCCGCGACCTCGTTCAATCCCCACCCGTCTTCTTTGCCCCGCGACGTTTCCGAGCCGGCTTCCTGGCCGTATTCGTTGTTCCCGCCTCGTTTCGCACCCGCGCGAGCAGCGCCTCCGCCGTTTCGTACGTGCGCCCTTCGATGCGCGCCAGCTCCGCCTCCGTCGGCACCAGCTCCCCGGAAAACGCTTTGGATAAAATGGCCTGCGGGAGTTTTTCCACGCGAGCCATTGCTGTTTGCACACGGCGTTCAATCGTATCGGCAAGCGTAAATAGGCGAGTGACCAGCGCCGCGACTTTTCGTTGGTCTTCCAATGGAGGAAGAATGAGCGGCGCTGATGACAATTTGGGTTGGGAAAGGTTTCTCATTGAATCGCTTGTCCCAGTTGCTTCGCGTTCGAAATGGTCCCGAACAGTATCAGTGCGAAGTGCATACAAGAGATAATGTGAATCGATTCGCTCGTGGTTCAGCGAAAGCCGGAGAATCTTGTCTGGTAGCATCAAATTATGATAGTCACGATCGACCAAAACAACGGCGCCCACAAGTTCCACTGTATTTGCTCGAGTAATCAAGAGATCGCCAGCACGAACTATTTCGTGTGGCTTGGGAGTGTCCCCCTCAAGGAGGCATTTGTTTTCGTTGGCGCGAAACGCGCCCCATGTTACTGCACTGATTTTGAGTACGCCGAATTCGCCATCTCTTGCCGCTCGACCATGACATTTCAGATTACGACCAGCTTCAAAACCTCGGATGACATCTCCAAGTCTCACTTCTTGCCATCTGGAGGAATCG
Organism: uncultured Bifidobacteriaceae bacterium; assembly: GCA_964420805.1. GTDB lineage: Bacteria > Verrucomicrobiota > Verrucomicrobiia > Limisphaerales > SIBH01 > JANNGC01. The sequence continues at coordinate 906 of CAYQWK010000371.1, forward strand.
AGTTCAGGCGTCAATTCCCCCGAACACGCCGCCGCGAGGACCGACTGCCGAAACCTCTTCAATATCGCCGATACCCGCTCCAATCGCCCCTTCATGCGGTTGACTTGTCCGAGCAGTGCTTCGACCTTTTCAACAATGCGGCGTTGTTCGGCAAGGGGCGGCACGGGCACAGTCAATGCGGCGAGCTTGGTACCATTGCAGTTTGGTTGCGCATTACCCGCAAGGTTATCGACAATGTAGCTCCAATAGCTTGGTGTTCCAAAGTATTGGCTCAAGAAATTCGGTAGAACCGCATCAGCTTTGGCTCTGACGCGTATCAAATAAGAGGCGAATACGGCTTGCTGGGGACATTCACGAATAAGAAAGCTTTTCCCAGTCGTTGCGCCACTGCGAGCAAACACGATATCGCCTGCCGCAAGCTCAAACTTAGTCAGATCTTCGGCACTGATCTCACAACCTGGTACGGTCGCCCAATCCACTCGCCCGTCCTGGATGTCAGTGATTCGAAGAAGTCGAGGACCTGGACGTGCGGCGTCTGCGGATGCCGTATACCCGTATTGAATCGACGACGAAAGCTCTTGCAACGTAGTTACAGCCCACCCCTCCGGCAATTCCTCCCCGCTCACGCGCGCGCCTCCGTCTTTCCGCCATTGCCCTCCAAAAGCGCCAGCACCGCATTCAATTCCCCCACCGCCGCTTCCAATTCCCCAATCGCATCCAGCGCCAATTCGTCGGGCGGCGGCAATTCGTCCGCGTCCTCCAGCGACTCCTCCTTGAGCCACTTGAACCCGTCCAATTTGAATTCCTTCTCCCGCACCTCCGCAACGGAAAAACTACGCCACCGATCCTCCTTCGAATCGCTCGGCTTGCGCTTGCTCTTCCCATTCGGCTCCGCCCCATAACACGTCTCGAATTCGCGAAAATGCTCCGCCGTCAGCGGCCGATCCTTCTTCGTGATTTGTTCGACGTTCGTTCGCGCGTCGTAAATCCACACCTTTTCCGTCGCATACCCCTTCGAGAAAAACAGCACGTTCGCTTTTACGCCTTGCGCGTACGGCGTAAACGTTCCCCGCGGCAAACGCAGCACCGTGTGCAAGCTGCAATCCTCCGCCACGATCTTCAATACTTCGCCCGCTTGATCCGCAAACAGCACGTTGTCCGGAAGCACCACCGCCGCGCGTCCACCCGCCTTCAGCACCGTCAAAATGTGCTGCAAAAAGTTCAATTGCTTGTTGGAGGTCGAAATCGTAAAATCGTCCCGCTCCGGCGCTTGGTTCGCCCCCTTCGTCCCAAAAGGCGGATTCGTCAGAATCACATCGAATTGCTGATTCCCCGCCGGCTCGTAAATCGTATCGCCCAGCCGAATCGTCGGCTCGATTTCGTGCAAATACAGATTCATCAGCGCCAAGCGCCGCGGACGTGGAACAAGCTCCTGCCCGAAATACGTTTTGCGCCGAATGCGCTTCGCCGCGTCGCGATCCAAAACGCCTTTCGTCTCCGCCACGAGCCATTCATGCGCCTCGACGAGAAACCCGCCCGTCCCACACGCCGGATCGCAAATCGTAAAATCAGGTTTCTCGCGCGGATCGGGCCGCATGCACCGCACGATCGATTGAATCAACACGCGCGGCGTGAAGTATTGCCCCGCGCCTTTTTTTCCTTCGGATGCGGCTTTTTCCAAGAGCCCTTCATACGCCGCCGCTTTCACGTCCACGCCGAGCGTCGTCCATTCCGTTTCGTCGATCACCCCGATGAGCCGCTTCAGGTTCACCGGATTGTTGAAACGCGGCAATGCACCGGCGTAGATATCCCCCAAAACCCCCGACGCTTTCGCCAGGTCATTCAACATTTTCACGTACGCATCGAGAAGCGCCGTACCGCTCTCATTGCGCAAAGGTCCCCAGCCGCAACCTTTGGGAAGAGCCAGGCCCCGCTCGTCGGCCATCTTCAGAAAAAGCAAATAGGTGATTTGCTCGATGTAGTCTGCGTAATCGATTCCGTCGTGACGCAGTGTATGACAAAATCCCCAGAGCTTTTGAACGACATCCGTCATGCGGCAATGGCCTCGTTGAGCGCGTGAATCAGCGGCACGAGCCGGTCGCCGAAGACTTTACGTGCCGTCGACCGCCGTCCCTTTCGGGCGAGGATGGGTACCACGGCAAAATCCTTGTCGTCAATGGAAAGATTTGTCCTGCGCGATCCAAAGCTGTCACCAATTGCATGCCCATGCCGGAGCAGGGAAGCAGGTTGGCGTTCGGTCATTAAAGTCCGCAATCAATTGAATCTCTGAGGGGCGATCCAAGCATATTCTAAAGAGCTTTCCATCTCTCGCGAAGACCAATCGGCCGTCGTGGTCCAAGTCCGCCCAAGTTGCACCGTCGAGAATGCCACTCTCGGGGCGCGCAGCCCGGACATCGATCAGCGAGGGCTTCAGGTGCTGGTAATCGAACTCCAGCTCGAGGCGGAAACGCTTGGACTTGCTCAACCGAACGAGGCGACCTTGGGTCACCGAACCATCCTCTTGAACATCCCCGGGAGTCATCAGCCTCCAACCATCGCGCACCAGGCGCAGCGGAAAGAGCTGATCGCCTGATGTGAAACAGATCGGCGTGCACCGAAGTTCCGGAGGCGGTACGTGTTTGGCGTGGGGCGGTGCGGGCGTTTCTCTCGCGGGGTTGGACCACCGGTAGTGAACCGAGTTGAGCTGGATTTCGCTCTCCGCGGCAAACAGGCCACCACCGTGATAGGTGGTTCCCCCATTCGGCCACAGCGCAAGTGCCGTAAGATAGGGAATTTTGCTGATCGCAGTCCAGGTGGCCGTGTACGAAGGATCCGGGTTGTGCAAATGGCGATCGTGCTTCGCCGCGAAATAGATCAATTTCTCGCCCGACGGGCTCAAGTCGCATTGCCTCTCGTAGATACGACCTTTGAACCAGTGTCCCGCGTCGAGTACATCGGTGGCGGTGTTCCACCTGATGAGTTGCGTCCAGTTCGCCGGACCACGCCGAAATATGACGCCGATGGGCGCGTCACGCGCGAGAATGACAAAGAGACGGCACGTCCTTCGCTTTCGAGGTTGGGGTGTTTTTTTCATGCTCGGCTTCGATTTCGATAACCTTGGCGATTCGAACAAGGCCGCCCGCCAGGCCCGCGGGCTTGAATCGCTTTGAGAAGTGCGTCGGACATGGGAATCCTAAAGACGGACGCGTTTGCTATTGGGGCTCGCCGTCAAGCGCCGTCGGACGATTCAGCAGCCGGGTCGCCGAGCAACCGGCGAATTTCGCGAAGGCGTTCTTGGGAGGCGGGATCGTCGGGGAGGTCAGCGCTCATGACTTTGGCGACAGCAATTCTAGGGCGATGTCCCACTTCTCGGCGTTGCTCTCCGTGCGTTCGGGAAGCCGTTCTCGTGCAGTGAGACGGTCTATGTCCCGCGCGGTCGTAGAAGCGCCCCACGCGAGCAGCAGTTTGATCATCTCGATGTTGAGGAGACACGCGGCATAGCCGAGGGCGTTCATGCCCGTTCCGTCGCCGGGACACTCCTCGATTGACTTTGCCGCACCCGCACGCAAGAGCGTCGCGGCCATTTTCAGGTCCCCTCGCGCCACGCACGTAGCGATGGGAACATCTCCCACGTCGCTCCTCACGTTTGGGTCGGCTCCTGCAGCCAAAAGCATGAGCGCGACATCTTGGAGCCCATCCTCAATGGCAAACAGGAGCGGTGTTGCATAATGGTCCCCGGTCCAGATATTTGGGTCGGCTCCATGCCGCAGCAGCAATGCGACAGCTTCAATATTCTCAATGGCGTTATGAAGGGGTGCGCAGTCCTCATGAAGCTCGTTGGGATCGTCTCCCGCCGCAAGCAGTCGGGCGAGGGTGTCGAGGTCATGGTCCAGGATCGCACGGTGTAGTTTGTCGCTCATGGCTATAGACCTGACATCGGATGACTGGGCGCGCAATTGATTGCTTTGAGTGCTTCACACAACGAATTTCCCCTGGAGAGATCAGCGATTTGTTGGGGGTGCCCTGTGTCGGGCGAGCCCTTGAAACATTCGTCTTGGACCTTCTGGCGCGCCGCGACGCACGTGTTGACCGCTGCGATGCGTGAACGGAGCAAAGAACATGGATACTTTTCCGCAAGCGCCTTCTCTTTTGCGGTTTTGTGATGACAGGACCTGCCAGGAAATGTCTGCGGCTTTTCTGGACAAACCGCCTTCTTCGCTGCCTCCAGGCGAATGCGCTCGTCTTCCTCACACGTCTGGTTCGGATACTTCCGCGGTTTGACAACCGTCGGGGCCGGCTGTGCCGTTGTTGTCGGCTGCGGCGCACTCGTCGTGGCCGCCGCAGCGCTGGCAGCCGCAGTGAGGCGGTGTGCTTGCCCGCCGCCAAGGACAAGGACTTCCTCGGGCGCCAAACCATGCTCAACGACGAGCGCGACCACAACAATCCCCACCGCAATGACATCTCCGACGGGGAACGGGCCATCCGCTGACGCCGCTGCAATCGCGGTGGGCACAGCTCTGGCCACGACCCTGGGCGCAGCTCTGGTCACGATCCTTTTGGTCGCGGTTCTGGCGATAACGCCGGCTGGGGGCGGAGGTGGCGGTCGCACGGGTGGCTGGGGCGTCGGCGAAAGCGACACGTCGCCGATGAACCTCTTGTCGACAGTCGATTGGGCTTGTTCATCCGGCACCGATTTGATCCAGCCTTGTTCCTCGGCCCGGTGCATGATTTCGTCATAACCCAGCGTATCGAGGGCCATTTGCCCCAGCGTCTTCAATGTAGCTTCGTCATGGAATGTCTCAGCAAAAGCGCTGGCGACTGCGCCCGTGAATTGCGTGCGGGTCCGTTGAATTGGGGGCCATCGGGATTGGGTACAAGTCCGTTGAATTGCGGGCAGGTGTGATTGAAAGCGCACGCGGTAGATTGGACGTTCGCTCCGCGCGCCAACAGGCGCGCTTCGCGAAGAGCCGGTTTACGATGGGGGGGCTCCGCCGGCGGCTTCACTACTCTTTTTTGGCCTTCGGCCAAAAAAGACAGCGCCGACGGCTGCGCCCCCCCATACCCCCTGCACAGAGGGAATTGCATACAAGTCCCTTGATTTGCGCGCATCTCTGCCCCCAATCCAACGGACGCTCTTCCATTCACGCAGACAAAATGGGGGGTTTGGGGGGCGAAGCGACCGTCGCCGTCTGGCCGAAGGCCAGCCGGCGGTCAGGGAGCGGAGCCCCCCATCACAAACAAAGCCTCTTCGCGGAGCGCCCTTGTTAGGGCGCGGAGCGAACGTTCAATCCACCGCGAGCGTGTTCAAGTCCGCAAGCGCGCCAATCACCGCGAGCGTGTTCAATTCCGCAAGCGCGCAACTCACCGCGTGCGCTCTCAA
>CAYQWK010000372.1:0-6270 GCA_964420805.1 uncultured Bifidobacteriaceae bacterium
GTTCCTGCCCACGCGCCGTGGGTTCGATGAATGGTTCGGAATCCCGTACTCTAACGACAACGGACCGCTACATCCCACCACGCGCGGCATTCCCTCTCTGCCGCTCTGCGAAAACGAAAAGGTCGTGGAACTCGACCCAGACCAGTCGCAATTCACGCGCCGCATTACCGAGCGGGCGGTGCAGTTCATTGAGCGCAACAAGGACAAGCCGTTCTTCCTCTACGTGCCTCATATCATGCCGCATGTGCCCATCTTCGCGTCGGCGAAGTTCAAGGGAACCAGCCAACGCGGACTCTACGGCGATGTCGTGCAGGAGCTCGACTGGTCCGTGGGCGAAATCATGGCCGCGCTGCGCAAGAACGGCATCGACGAACGCACGCTGGTGGTTTTCACCTCGGACAACGGACCGTTTCTCTCGTATGGCGAGCACGCCGGCTCCGCCGGGCCGCTGCGCGAAGGCAAGCTCACCACGTTCGGCGGCGGCGTGGACGTGCCCTGCCTGATGCGCTGGCCGGGTCGTGTGCCCGCCGGTCGCGTGACGGATGAACTGGTCACCATGATGGACTTCTACGCGTCGTTTGCGCGCATGGCCGGGGCTGAACTGCCGGCGACGAACATCGATGGCACGGACGTCACGCCGTTTCTGCTCGGTGAGAAAGGTGCGAAGGGACGCGAGACGTTTTGGTTTTATTCCGGCGAGGAGTTGCACGCTGTGCGCGTCGGCGATTGGAAACTGCACCTGCCGCACGAGTATCTCACCGTCGCCGCCGCGCCCGGCCGGGGTGGCAGGCCGTCGAACTGGGAGAATATGAAACCGCAGGCCATCGAAGTCTCCGGCATTCGCGGCATCGCCAGCCGCCACGGCTATCGAGTCGAGAAAATCGGATTGGCGCTTTACGACCTCGAGCACGACCCCGGTGAGACGCGCGACGTGGCCAGCGCCAATCCCGAAATCGTCGTACGCCTGCAGGCGGAAGTCGCCAAGGCCCGCGCCGATCTGGGCGATTCGCTGACCGGCGTCCGCGCCACGCACGCGCGGCCTTCAGGAAATGTCGCTGTATCCACTGGCGCGCTCGAGAAATCCGGGACATCAACCAAATGAACATGAGAAATTGCACCCAGACACTGGCCGCCGTCTTGTTTGCCTTCGTGCTGGCTTGTTCCGGGCACGCCTTCGCTGCGGAGGTGGTGCGCCCGAACATCGTTTTCATCCTCGCGGATGACCTGGGCTATTCCGATCTCGGCTGCTACGGCAGTGAAATCGCGACGCCCAACCTGGATGCGCTGGCCCGGGGCGGGCTTCGCTTTACGCAAGGCTACAACACGGCGCGCTGCTGGCCCACACGTGGCGCGCTGCTGACCGGTTACTACGCGCAGCAGATCCATCGCGACGCGCTGCCGGAACTGCGCGGCGGCATCGGCGGCGTGCGGCAGAAGTGGGCGCGTTTGCTGCCGGACCTGCTCAAGCCTGCCGGCTACCGCAGCTACCACAGCGGGAAGTGGCATGTGGACGGCAAAATTCTCCAGGGCGGATTTGATCACTCCCTGGCCATGAACAATCCGGGCAACTACTTCACCGCGCGCGGCACCACCCGCGATGACGTCGCGGTGAAGCCCCCCGCGGATGAAAGCGGCTACTATCTGACGGTGGCAACCGCAGACCACGCCGTCGAATGCCTGCGTGACCACAAGAAGAACCACGCCGGCCAGCCGTTCTTCCAATACATCGCCTTCCACGCCCCTCACTTTCCCCTGCAGGCGCTGCCGGAGGACATCGCCAGGTATCGGGATCGGTATCTGAGCGGCTGGGATGCGATGCGCGAGGCGCGGTTTGCGCGCCAGAAGAAAATGGGCCTCACTGAGACCACGTTGTCACCGCTCGAACGCGAAGTCGGGCCGCCGCAGGTTCAGCGGGATGTGCTGGAAAAACTCGGTCCGCACGAAATCAACCGGCCGATTCCGTGGAGCGAACTGAACGAGGCGCAGCGGCGGTTTCAGGCGACGAAGATGGCCATTCACGCCGCAATGGTGGATCGCATCGATCGGGAGGTGGGTCGCGTGATCGCGCAGTTGAAAGCCATGGGCGCGTTCGAGAACACGCTGATCCTTTTCGCCTCCGACAACGGCGCGAGCGCCGAGATGCTGGTGCGCGACGGCGGTCACGACCAAACGGCCTCGCCCGGCAGCGCCACGACTTATCTTTCGCTGGGGCCCGGGTGGTCCAGCGTCTGCAACACGCCGTACCGCCGCCACAAGGTCTGGGTCCATGAGGGCGGCATCAGCACGCCGCTCATCGCGCACTGGCCTGCGGGCATCGCCGCGCGCGGGGAACTGCGCCACACGCCGGCGCATGTCATCGATTTCGTTCCCACCGCCCTCGCGCTGGCCGGGCTGGAAAAGCCCCGCCAATGGGAAGGCGAACCGGTGCCGCCCGCGCCCGGCCGGAGCCTCGTGCCGGCGTTTGCGAAGGACGTCACCATCCAGCGCGACAGTTTATGGTGGCTCCACGAGGGGCATCGCGCCGTGCGCGTGGGCGAGTGGAAACTGGTCGCGCTCAAGGGCGGGCCTTGGGAGCTCTATGATCTAAAGACCGATCGCGCCGAGCAGCGCGACCTGGCCGCCAGGATGCCGGACAAGGTGAAGGAACTGGAACAAGCCTGGCAGCGGCAGACCGACACCTTCACCGAACTGGCTCGCCAGCCCGTCGCCAAGTAATTGAAAAGACGTTCGACAAGAAATATGCACAAGCCATCGCTACTCACCGTGTCGTGCCTGCTGGTGGCGATGGTCATGGGCACGGCCATGGTTTCGGCGGCTGCGAAGATCACCGCCGATCCGAATTCGGCTCCGCGCGCCATGAGGGCGGAGCAATGGGCTGTCTTTGAGATCTCGTTCAGGTCCGCCCGGAGATATGACAATCCATTCGTGGACGTGCAGGTCGATGTCGTCTTCCGCCGTGGCGACCAGCAATGGCTGGTTCCCGCGTTCTGGGCCGGGGGCGATCAGTGGACGGTTCGCTTCGCACCGCCGGTGCAGGGTGATTACATATTTCAGGTCCAGTGTTCTGACCGGGCCAATCAGGCGATGAACGGGGCCGCACAGCCACTTCGCGTCACGTCCTACACGGGTGACAATCCGCTGCTCAAACACGGATTCCTCCGGGTGGCGGCGGACAAACGACATTTCGAGCACGCCGACGGCACACCGTTCCTCTGGCTGGGCGATACGTGGTGGAAGAACCTGAGCAAGCGGATGACCTGGGAGAATTTTCAAGAGCTCACCGCCGACCGCAAGGCGAAGGGATTCAATGCGATCCAGATCGTCTGCGGCCCTTACCCGGATGAGAACATGATGGAGGTCCGCTGGGAGAACGAAGGCGGCAAGCCATACGAGACGAAGGATTTTAGCGCGGTGAATCCCAAGTATTTCGAGTTCGCCGACCGTCGCATCCAGCACCTCGCCGCTTCAGGAATTGTGCCGGTGATCGTCGGTGGTTGGGGGCGTCCGCAGGGCGGCGGCACGAGCACGCTAGCGCAAGTGGGGTTGGGCGGATTCAAGCGGCATTGGCGGAACTTGATTGCCCGCTACGGCGCCTATCCCACGGTTTGGATCGTCGGCGGTGAAGCCAAGGACGCGTATGGCCCGTGGTCGGAACTCGCGAAGTACCTGAAAGAGACCGATCCGTATCGCCACCCGTTGACCTACCACGCTCCGGAACACCCACGTCAGGCGATCAGAGACAATGCCGTCTTTGACTTCGACATGGTCGGGATCGGGCACGACGGCTACAAGACGGCGGCGCAATCACTCGACCTGATGAAGTCATGCCAGTTACAGCCGCCTGCCAAACCGGCGCTCTGCGGCGAGGCCTGTTATGAAGGACACATGCAAACCAACTTCCAGGATGTGCAGCGTCATTTGTTCTGGAGCTTTATGCTGAGCGGTGCGGCTGGCCATACCTACGGCGCGGCGGGCATCTGGCAGGCCAGTGTGGAAGGTGACCCAGGCATTGATCCGGTTTACGACTGGACGACCTGGAAGGAAGGCATGGCCTATCCGGGATCCACCCAACTCGGCCTCGGCAAGAAGCTGCTGGAGCAATATCCGTGGTCACGCTTCGAGGTGCATCCGGAATGGGCCGACAAGGACTGCTTCGCCGCGGGCATCCCGGGGCAGGTCCGGTTCATCTACCAGCCAAAGAGAGGCATCTACAACTGGAAGGGAACGACAGTAAAGGGACTCGAACCCGACGTGCGTTACTCAGCCTTTTACTTCGACCCGGCCACCGGGAGGCGCTTCGATCAAGGCGCCATCAGCGCTCCGTCGGGCGAATACAAATCACCACGGCTGCCCTCTCCGCAGGACTGGGTGCTGGTGCTGGAACGATCAAAACAAAACTGAGCAATGACAACTTTGGATCAGTCATTGAAACTGTTCTGGCCACCCAAAGAAAATCAAAGCATGAATGGATATACACTATCCCTAGTTCTCTTTCTCGCTGGTGCACTGTCCGGAGTCGCGGCAGAGCCGCCCCTAATTGGTGGTTTGGAGCGCACTGGCACGGGGAGAATTGCCGGGGCGGTGTTGGTTGGTGAACTGGGATGTGCGGCCTGCCACAGCTCGAGCCGCGCAGAGTTTGCGCCGAAAGCGGGACCGGATTTGTCTGCGGTTGGGGCGCGGGTGAATGGTGGGTATTTGCGGCGCTTCATTTCGGGTCCGTTGGCGGTGAAGTCGGGGACGACCATGCCGGATGTGCTTGGTCATTTGCCGCAGGTGCAACGCGAGGAAGCGGCAACAGCTCTGGCGCATTACCTCGCTTCGTCAGGGCAGCCGACGCCGTCAGCGCTACCGGCAGCGGACGCGGTGGAGCGTGGTCGCAAGCTGTATCACTCGATTGGCTGCGTGGCCTGTCACTCGCCCGAGAAGTCATTGCCTGGTTCGGTGCCGCTTGGGCCGCTGGAGGAGAAGTATTCCGTCGCGAGCCTGACGAAGTTCCTCGAAGACCCGCTGGCCGTGCGTCCCGGCGGTCGCATGCCGGATTTGAAGCTCGAACATTTCGAGGCGCAGGACATCGCGAGTTATCTGCTGCGGAATCAAACCGCGCTTCTCGCCGCATTCCCAGTCGATGCACAACTTGCCGCCCGCGGCAAAACTCTCTTCACGCAACATCGCTGCGACGCCTGCCACACCATTGACGGTGCCCGGGCCAAGCCTGCCGCTGTCGCTTTGGACAAGGTGCGCCCGGATCAAGGTTGTCCTTCTGGAAAATCCGGTGCGTGGCCACAATATCTGCTCTCGGATGCCCAGCGTGCTGCCATCCGCGCAGCGCTTGTCGAGCCATCTCGCCCATTCAGCAATGCTGAATCCATTGAACTGACCCTTACCCGGATGAATTGCCTCGCCTGCCATCAGCGCGGCGAGCTCGGCGGCGTTCCAGCCAATCGTCAGGAATTCTTCACCGGCAAGGACGAAAACATTGGCGACCAAGGGCGCTTGCCACCAGTGCTCACGGGCGTCGGGGCCAAGTTGAAAGCCACTTGGCTGCGCGACGTGGTGGTGAACGGCGCGTCGGTGCGGCCTTATCAGAACACACGCATGCCGAAATTCGGTGCGCCCAACACCGAGGCGCTGGCGGGCTGGTTCAAGCAGCTCGACACGTTGCCGCCGGCTCCGTTCGGCCGAGTGCCTGAGGCCGACAAGCCGCACGAGCTGGGCCGTGAACTCGCGGGCAGCAAGGGCTTCAATTGCATTGCCTGCCATACTTTTCGCGAGAAGAGCGCCGCCACCATCCATGCGCTTGATTTGATGACGATGACCGAGCGGTTGGAAGAGAACTGGTTCCATCATTACCTCACCACTCCACAACGATTTTCACCGCTCACCATCATGCCGAACTTCTGGCCAGACGGGAAATCGCCGCTGCCCGACGTGCTGGGCGGTGACCCGGGAAAGCAGCGCGACGCACTCTGGCAGTACCTCACACGCGGCCCGGAAGCCCGCGAGCCGCAGGGACTTGTTTTGGAATCGCTCCTCGTCACCGTGAGCAACGAGGCGGTCATCATCCGGCGCGCTTTTCCCGGCATCGGCAAGCGCGGCATCGGCGTTGGCTATCCTGGTGGCATTCACCTCGCCTTCGATGCCGGGCAGATGCGGCTTGGCTCAATCTGGAGCGGCGGTTTCATCGAGGCCTCTCCGCTCTGGCGCGGTCAGGGTTCGGGACAGGCCAATCTCCTCGGTCGGGACCGGGTCAATTTTCCGGCTGGTGTTGCT
>CAYQWK010000373.1:0-6248 GCA_964420805.1 uncultured Bifidobacteriaceae bacterium
AAGTTCCACCCTGCGGCGAAAGGTGTGGGTAATGACAAGGGCCCTCCGCCGCTCGTGGCTGCAAGGGCACAACGGCAACTCCTTGTTCGCCAAGTCCGCGCGCCTCCCCTACCCTCGCGGGCGTCTCCATGACGCTTCCCGGATTCATCGCGCGCAATGCCTTGCGGAACCGGCGGCGGTTCATGCTCACGGTGTTGAGCGTGGCCGTCAGCCTGTTCCTGCTCACGCTGTTGCAAGTGGTGCTGCGCGGGTTGACCAGCCCGGAGGCGGCGGAGGAGGCGGCGCGGAGGCTGGTGGTGCGGCACCGGGTGTCGCTGGCCAACATGCTCTTCGCACGTTACCAACCGCGCATCGAGAAGATGCCGGGCGTGGTCGCCAGCACGCGGCTGTTGTGGTTCGGCGGGATTTACCAGGACGAGGCGAATTTCTTCCCGCAGTTCGGCTGCGACGCCGCCCGGTTGTTCCAGGTGATGACGGATGCCACGGTGGAAAAGGCGGTGCTGGAGAAGTTCGTGGGCCAGCGTTCCGCCTGCGTCGTCGGGCGCAAGACGATGGAGCGGTTCGGCTGGAAACCCGGCCAGCGCATCACGCTGCTCGGCGCGATGTGGCCCTGCAATCTGGAACTGGAGGTGGCGGGCGCCTTCGCCGGCGGGGTGGATGAGTCGGCGTTGTATTTTCACCACGAGTATTTCGACGAACTGCTCGGCGACCGCGGGTTCACGGGCTTGTTCTGGATTCGCGCCGACGCGCCCGGCTCGGTGGGCGGGTTGATCGAGCGCATCGACAGCGAGTTCGCCAACTCGGAGGCGGAGACGATCACGGAGAGCGAACACGCGTTTCAACTCGGGTTCGTGTCGCTGCTCGGGAACGTAAAGATGCTGATCGGCTCGGTGTCGATGGTCATCGCCTTCACGCTGCTGCTGGTCACGGGCGGGACGATGAGCATGGCCATCCGCGAACGCGGGCGGGAGCTGGCGGTGTTGAAGGCGCTGGGGTTCGGCAGCGGCGAACTGGGCGCGTTGATCGTGGCGGAGGCATTCGGGCTGGCGTTGCTCGGGGGCGCGCTGGGGTTCGCGGGGGCGTGGGCGGCGTTGCGGGGCTTCGACTTTTACAAGGTGGCGGGCGGGATGTTTGTGAATTTCCAGCTCACGCCGGAAATCGCCGCGCGGTCGCTGAGTGTGGCGGCGATGCTGGGGTTGTTGAGCGCGCTGGTGCCAGTGGCGCGGGTGGCGCGGCGGACGGTGGTGGAGGGTTTGCGCAGGGTGGATTGAATGACGCTGCCGTTCCATTACACGTTCCGGCATCTGCGCCTGCGCTGGCGCGGGGCGCTTATCACGTTGTTGTGCGTGGCGCTGGTGGTGGCGGTGTTTGTGATGTTGATGGCCATGGCCGACGGGTTGAGGGCGACCTATGTGTCGTCCGGCGACGCGCGGAACCTGATCGTGATGCGCAAGGGTGCGCTCGGGGAGTCGAGCAGCCAGGTGACGCTGGAGAACGTGCGGCAGGTGAAGTTCCTCGATGGCGTGGCGCGCAACGAGGCCGGCGAACCGCTGGCGGCGGCGGAAGTGGTGGTGCTGATCACGTTGCGGCGCGGCGACGGCGGCAAGGCGCACGTGCAAATGCGCGGCATCGGCCCGGCCAGCCTCGCGTTGCGCCCGACGGTGCGGCTGGTCGAGGGGCGGATGTTCGAGCCGGGCAAGCGGCAGTGCGTGGTCAGCCGGAACCTGCTCCGCCGTTACCCGGAACTCGAACTGGGCCGGACGTTCCGAACCGGCAAACACACGTGGACCGTGACGGGCATCTTCGACGCGGGCGGAACGGCGTACGACTCGGAAATCTGGATGGACGCGGACGAGGCGCGGGATTCATTCAACCGCGCCTTTCATGGCACGGTGCTGTTGCGACCGGCCAGCGAGGCCGCAGCAGCAGTGCTGACGGCGCGCATCGAGGGCGATAAGCAACTGCAACTGCGGGCCGTGTCGGAGGCGCAATATTTCGCCGGGCAGACGAAGGCGGCCGGCCCGGTGCGCGCGTTTGGCCTGACGCTGGCGTTGATCATGAGCCTGGGCGCGGCGTTCGCGGCGATGAACGCGATGTACGCCGCGGTGGGAAATCGCGCGCGGGAGATCGGCACTCTGCGCGTGCTTGGCTTCCGGCGTTCCAGTATCTACCTCGCGTTCATGTTGGAATCCCTGTTCATCGCGGCGCTGGGCGGCGTGCTGGGCGGCGCGCTGGCGCTGCCGATGAACGGCTTTGCCGCCGGCGCGTTCAACGCCACCACATTCGCCGAGGTGACGTTCCAGTTCCGCATCACGCCGGCTCTGCTCGGCGCGGGCGCGGCCTTTGGAATCCTGATCGGCATCGCGGGCGGGCTGCTGCCGGCGCGGCTGGCGGCGCGAAGGCCCATTCTCGAAGCACTCCGCGATTCATGAAGCCATGTTGAACCCGCTCTTCCTGCACAAATTGATCGTCGGCTTCTTCGCCGCACTGGCGCGGTATTCGGTGCGGCATCCGCGCCGCGTGATTCTCGTCGCGGTGGCGTTGACGCTGGCGGTCACGCCGGGGGCGATGCGCTTGAAGCTGCGCACGGACGGTCACGCGCTGGTGGACGGCGACGCGCCGGAGGTCGCGCTGGACCAGCGCGCGCGGGAACACTTCGGCCTGCAAGACCCGGTGGTGGTGCTGGTGAAGTCGGCGCACGCGGACGGCATTTTCAATCCCGCCACGTTGCAATTGGTGCGCGAAATGACGGTGAAGCTCGGCCGCATCGAGGGCGTGAACACGAACAAGATCGTGAGCCTGGCCAACCAGCGCGGGTTCCGGAACCGGCCCGGCACGCTGCATTTCCGCACGTTCCTCGAAACGCCGCGCGCGACAAAGGCCGAGTGCGACGAGTTGCGCAGCGACCTTGCGCGCATCCAGCTCTACACCGGCACCATGGTGTCGTACGACGGCCGGATGACCGCGATCCTCGTGGGCGCGCCACCGGGCAAGGACCGGACGGTCCTGTATCGTGAAGTGCAGAATATCGTGGCGCCGCATCAGGACGCGACGAATGAAATCGCCATCACCGGGCCGCCGGTCGCGGAGGCGTTGCTGGGGACGCACATCCTCGAAGACCTCGGGGTGCCCAAGCCGTTGCTCGGCGTGAGCACGCACGAGGGAACGGCGCGGCCCGGATGGCCGCACAACCTGTTTGAGCTTCGTGCGTTCGTGGCGCGGCACATTGGGCTGGTGCCGGTGGCGATGGTGATCATGGCGCTGGTCTTTCAATTCGCCTTCCGGCGGATCGTGGCCACGGTGCTGCCGATGGCCGAGGTGGGCGCGTGCCTGATGTTCATCTTCGGCCTGATGGGCTGGTGCGGCGTGCCGGTGTATCTGACGATTGCCGTGATGCCGGTGCTGCTGACGGCGATGGCGGTGACGGACGAAATCCACGTTTACAGCCGGTATTTCGCGCTGCTGCACGAAAGGCCCCGCACGCCGCGCGCGGAACTGATCGCGATGGCGATGGAAGAAATGATCTGCCCGGTGGTGAACACCTCGCTGACCACGGCCATCGGTTTTGTGTCGTTCGCCTTCTCGCCGCTCGGGCCGGTGCAGGCGTTTGGAATTTTCACGGCCATCGGGGTGATGTTCTGCCTGTTCTGGTCCGTGTCGGTGCTGCCGGCGTTGCTCGTGCTGGTGCCGGAGCAATGGGTGAAGACCCGGCGGCGCGCGGCGGAACGGCCGGGCAGCGGCCGGGCTTTCGGCGCGTTCGCGCAATGGGCGGTGCGCCGCCGTTGGTGGGTCATGGGCGCGGTGGCGCTGCTGGTCGCGGCCACGCCGTTGGGGTTGAAACAACTGCAAATCCAGGACAGTTGGATCGACGGATTCGAGCCGGAGAGCGATTTCAGCCGCGCCACCCGGTTGGTGAATGAGCAGTTCCACGGCATGCACCTGCTCTACGTCACGCTGGACGCGGAGGAGAAGATTTCCGGCACGCTGCCGCGAGCGGACGTGGCCTACGCGCGGTTCAAGTTTCCGACGAACGTGGTTTCCGACCCGCGCACGCTGCCGGGGCGCTGGCTGTCCGTGTCCGCGGGCGGCGTGGCATGGCGGGCATTGATCGAATCGGCGCAGGTGCAAACCGGGCGGTTGGTGGTGGTCACGCAGCAGCGAGAGCAGGAGTCGCCCTTCTGGACGAACATCGCGCAAGCGGATGGGGCGCGGTTCGAGATCATGGCGCAACCGTTCCTCGACAACGCGGTGCTGCGACGCGTGGCGGATTTCTGCGCCTACATCGAGACGCACAAGGACTGCAAGGTGGGGCGCGTGCTCGGGCCGGCCGATTACGTGGCAACGACGCGCTTCATGGTGCGGCCGAACGAACCCGGCTCGCGGCTCGTGCCGACCAACAAGGCCGAGATCAAGCTGATGTGGGATTACTACCGGATCGCGCGAGGCGAGGATCAATTGCGGCAGGCCGTGGACACGAACCACGCGCAGGCGCTGGTCACGGTCTTTCTGAAGGAGGCGAACTTCATCGACACCGCGCGGCTGATGAAGGACGTCCGCGCCTACAGCCGCGAGCATCTCGCGCCGCACGGCATCCGCGCGGATTTCGCGGGCGACGTGGCGGTGAGCCAGTCGTTGATCCGCGGGATCGTGAGCACGCAAACGCAGTCGCTGCTCGGCTCGTTGCTGGGCATCTGGCTGGTCACGGCGCTGCTCGGGCGGTCGTGGCGGTGGGGGTTGTTCGCGGTGCTGCCCTGCGCGATCTCGGTGCTGGTGAATTTCGCGGTGATGGGCTGGGCGGGGATCCCGCTCGGCGTGGCCACGTCGATGTTTGCGGCGATGACACTGGGCAACGGCGTGGACTTCGCGATCCACGTGCTGGAGGGCTTCGACGCAGCCCGGCGCGAGGGCCAGGAAGTGGATGACGCGATCGCAACGTCGCTGGCGCGCACGGGGCCGGCGGTGTTTGTGAACACCGTGGCGATTGCGCTCGGGTTCGGCGTGCTGATCCTGTCGCAGGTGCCGGCCAATGCGCGGCTCGGGGCACTGATCATCCTGGGCATCGTGAACTGCCTGGTGGTGTCGATGTTCCTGCTGCCGGCGCTGCTGCGCTGGTGGCCGGGTCGGAACGCGGCGGCAGCAGTCAAAAGCTGAGACGCGCCCGAACGCGGGTGAATCTCACTTTCTTGCCGGTAGTGGTTGTCGCGCTGCGACAACCCCTTCCGCGCAGAGCGGACGGAACGGAGGGCGTGAGGCCGTCCGTTGCACCGCTGGACGCGGTGCCACTCGTCGCAGCGCGACGAGTTCCACCACCCGGAAATGCACTTCCTGCAGGAAAGTGTGATGCGCCATACGCATTCCTCCGTTTTTCCCCTTGCCGCTTCCGCAGCTTGCACGAAACATCGCGGCCCTGTTTGCGGCCCAGGCCGCGTTTTGAATGCTTATGACAAAAATTCTTCTTCTCGGTCTCGGTCGTTGGGGCGCCAACCATGTGCGCGTTCTCAAATCCCTGCCCATCGAACTCTTCGTCGTGGATACGCAGCCCAAGCAGCACGACGTGGCGCGCAAGGTGGGCGTGGATGACGCGCATCTTTCCACCAACTACAAGGACTTCGCCGGGTTGGTGGATGGCGTGGTGGTGGTGACGCCGGCGCAGACGCATTTCCCGCTGTGCAGGGAATTCCTGGAGGCGGGCAAGGACGTGTTCGTGGAGAAGCCGATCACGCTCGTTTCATCGGAGGCGAAGCAACTGGCCGAACTGGCGGAGCGGAACAAGCGCATTCTCCAGGTCGGGCACATCTTCCGTTTCGACACCGCCACGCAATGGCTCCATGACGCGATCAAGGAGGGGAAGTTCGGCCGCGTGCAGATGCTGCGCAGCAATTTCAGCGGATTCAAACGCCCGCGCAATGACAGCGGCATCATGTTCGCCGACGCGATTCACTTCGTGGACATGTTCAATTACTTCCTCGGCGCGTGCCCGCGGAAGGTCACTGCCATCACGCAGGATTTCATGGGCCGCGGCGCGAACATGGAGGACGCCGCCCTGCTCTCGCTCGAATACGCGACGCCGAACGGCGCGGCCTGGGGCGTCGTGGAGACGAACTATTTCCTGCCCGGCAAATACCGCGAACTCGCCGTCACCGGCAGCGAGATGAGCGCGTTGTGCGACTTCAATGTGTCGCAATACAAGATCCGCGCCTTCGCGTCGCGCCACCAAGGCTGTTCCGTCCGTCGAGTTGTTGTCGCAG
>CAYQWK010000374.1:0-6244 GCA_964420805.1 uncultured Bifidobacteriaceae bacterium
GCGACGATGAACGCGGCCAGGCCGCCGGCCTTCTGCGCGATGGCGATGATGTGCAGCATCAGGGTCGTCTTGCCGGAGGATTCGGGTCCGAAGATTTCAACAACGCGGCCGCGCGGCACGCCGCCAACACCAAGCGCGAGGTCGATGGCCAGGCCGCCGGTGGGAATGACCTCGATCTTGCGCTGCGCCTGCGCGGACCCAAGCCGCATGATGGCGCCTTCGCCAAAGGACTTGTTGATGGAGGAAATCGCGGCATCCAGTTCACGGGCGCGGGCGGCGGAAATCTTGGCGGCCTCGGCGGATTTTGCGTCCACGGGTTTGATCTCGGTCTTGGTTTCGGGTGCGGCCTTCTCGGCAGATTTGTCAGTGGTTTTTGGGGGCATGATGGCTCCTGTTCGTAATGTTCTTTTGGCTGCGCGTTTGTAAGTCGCGGCTGGCGGATTCGTCAATCAGGCGGTGCCGGGATTTTTTGTTTTATGGCCAGGAACCTGGGTGAATCGGCCGGCACCGGCGGGATTGGCCCTTTCCGGCCAACTCGCGTCAACGGGTATTCCCTTCCGGAAGTTTCTTCCGTGCGCCGGGCAAACCCTTCCCGCAGTCCGGCCAAAACCCCGTGTTCACAAGGAAATCCGCCGATGGCCCGGCCCTAGCTATGCAGCGGCGACGAACTGGCATGGCCAAGCTCAGTGACAATTTACGCCGACTGCTCCGACACGGGGATATCTGGCTGATCGTGGCGTTGTTCGGCACGATCCTCCTCCTGATCCTGCCGGTGCCGCCGTTCCTCCTCGATGTGCTGCTGGCCTTGAGCATTGCCATGTCGCTGCTCACGCTGCTGGTGATTCTTTACCTCAAGACTCCGGCAGAGTTCTCCGGGTTCCCCACTTTGCTGCTGTGCATCACGTTGTTCCGGCTCTCGCTCAACGTCGCCTCCACACGGCTGATCCTGCTCGATGGTTACGCGGGCCACATCATCGAGGCTTTTGGCAACTTCGTGGTGCGGGGCAACTACGTCGTCGGCCTCGTGGTCTTTCTGATCCTTGTCCTCATCAATTTCATCGTCATCACCAAGGGAGCCGGCCGCATCGCCGAGGTGGCGGCGCGGTTCACATTGGACGCGCTGCCCGGCAAACAGATGGCCATCGACGCCGAGTTAAACGCCGGCGTGATCAACGAGGCCGATGCGCGCGCGCGGCGCAAGTCGGTGGAACAGGAGGCGGATTTCTACGGCGCGATGGACGGCGCGAGCAAATTCGTCCGCGGCGACGCCATTGCGGCCATCCTTATCACAGTCATCAACATCGTGGGCGGCTTTGCCATCGGCATGGCACAGCGTGGCATGACGATGGGCGAGGCGCTCCAACGGTTCACGATCCTGTCGATCGGCGACGGCCTGGTGTCGCAGGTGCCGGCGCTGATCACCTCGACGGCGGCGGGTATCCTGGTCACGCGGGCCGCGTCGAAGAACGACCTGGGAAGCGAGCTTGGAAACCAGCTTCTGTTCTATCCGCGCGCCATGGCGGTGCTCTCGGGGATGCTTGGGTTGATGGCGCTGGTGCCGGGCCTGCCACTGGTGCCGTTCAGCATTCTCGCGCTGCTTACGGGCGGGCTGGCCTATTCGTTGCACCGGCACGGGCCGCCGCACCCGGTGACCGCGGAACCGGCACAACAAGGCCGGACCGCGGACGGCAAATCCGCCGCAGGCACCACCACCGAAACGAAGCCCGCCGCCGAGAAGCTTGAAACGCTGCTCCACGTCGATGCCGTGCAGATCGAACTCGGCTACGGCCTGGTGAGCCTGGCCGACACGCGCCGAGGCGGTGACCTGCTCGATCGTGTGACCGGCGTACGCCGCCACTTCGCCTCGGACATGGGCGTGTTGATCCCGCCAATCCGGCTGCGGGACAACCTCCAGTTGAACGCCAACGAATACCGGTTCCTCGTCAAGGGACAGCCCGTGGCGCAAGGCCAGTTAATGCCCGGTTACTGGCTGGCCATGAATGCGACGAACAGCAAGACACAGCTCAAGGGCGTGCCCACTGTCGAACCGGTCTTCCATCTGCCCGCGACCTGGATCACCGAGGTCGAGCGCAAAACCGCCGAACTGGCCGGTTACACGCTGGTGGACGCCGCCTCCGTGCTGGTCACGCACCTCTCCGAGTCACTCAAGCGCAATTGCTCGGAAATCCTCAGCCGCCAGGACGTGCAGCAACTGCTCGACAACCTGAAGCAGACCCACGCGACCGTGGTGAACGAGCTGATCCCGAACCTGCTCACCGTTGGCCAGGTACAGCGCGTATTGCAAAACCTGCTCGCCGAGGGCGTGTCGGTCCGCAACCTCGCGGCCATTCTCGAGAAGATCAGCGACCACGCGCATCTCACCAAGAACCCGGACGAGCTTTCCGAATACGCGCGGCGCGCGCTGGGCGCGCAAATCGCCAAACCCTACCAGATGGCCACCGGCAGCCTGCGCGCGATCACGCTCGATCCAAAACTCGAACAGCAGCTCGCGCAGGGGCTCCGGCAATCGCCCACCGAGGTGTCGCTGGTCATGGAACCGCGGCTGGCTCGACACGTCGTGGATTCGCTTTCGCGTTTCGTGCAACAAATGCTTTCCGCCGGGCATCCGCCGGTGGTGTTGTGCGCGCCGCAGTTGCGGCTGGCGTTCCGGCGGTTCTTCGAGGGCACGTTCCAGGACGTGGCAGTGCTCTCGTACGCCGAGATTCCCCCGCGCATTGAAATCCAGAATGCGGCCGTGGTGACGGTCGCCGAATAGGAGCCACCCCGCCGTGAACCTCATCCCTTTCACCGCCGACAGCGCCGCCGACGCGCTGGCGCAAATCCGCGCGCGGCTCGGGCCGGACGCCGTGGTGTTGAACGTGCGCCGGCTGCCGGCCAGCGGTCTATCACGCCTATGGTCACGGCCAAAGATCGAGGTCCTCGCCTGCGTGCCGCCGAAAGAGACGACGCCGGAACCCGCCGCCACACCCGCGCCGCCGACGCCGTTGCTCGACTGCCTCGACGGCGCCCTTGACGCCGCCCTTGATGCGCCGGCTCGCCCGCCAGCAGATCCAGGCACGCTACTTGAAACGAGACGATTCACCATGCCAGGCCCGCGCCGCGGCCGAAGGGAGGGCGCGACGTTGCTCGAATCGATGGGCCTTTCCGCCCTGCACGCGGCGCGCGTGATCGAAGATTTGAATCACGGCCACGGGACCACCGGGCCGGAAAACCCCGCCGACGAGCTGGCGCAGTATCGGAATTATCTGACAGCGAAATGGCGCGAGTTCCGACAGCCAGAATCCGGAGCGCATGTCTTCATCGGACCACCAGGCTCGGGAAAAACAACGGCCCTGTGCAAATGGCTCACGCAGAAAACATTGATCGAGGGCGCCAGCGCGCGGGTGTGGCGGCTGGACGTGCCGCGCGCCAGCGCCGCCGAGGCATTGAGCGTCCATGCGGAGATTCTCAACGTGCCGGTCGAGCGCGCGTGGAATCCCGGCGCGTCGTGGCCGGAGGAATTTCTTTTCATCGACGTGCCGGGCTGCGAAACCGGCGACACAGCCGGACTGGACGAGTTGAAGAGCCTGTTGAGCACCATGCCCGGCGCGACAGTCTCGCTGGTGTTGAACGCGGCCTACGACTGCGCTGTGTTGGAGAAACAAATCCGCGCGTTCAGCACCCTGCCCGTCACCGATCTTTTGTTCACGCATCTCGACGAGGAACCGCGCCGGGGCAAGCTGTGGAATTTTGTGCTCGGCACGAATTACTCACTGAGCTTCCTCGCCGCCGGGCAAAATATTCCCGGCCAGTTTCTCCCCGCCACGCCTGCGCTGCTGTTTCCCCCGGCAATGCGCGGTTCCTGAGCGGTTCCAAGCATCCATGGGGCTCTGGCAGAGCCTCTGCTAAACACCGCGCTGACTGATGAAATCGCTGATGATACTTGGCGCGCTGCTCGGGTTCGGAATCGGGATGCTTTTCGCCCTGGCCGGACGCAGCGCCTGGCCCTCGGCGCTCTGGCATGCGGCCGGCGCGGCGCTCGTTGCCGGTCTGCTGATGCGCTGGTGGGGCCGGGTCTGGATCAAGGGCCTGCGCGAAGCCCGCGAGCAACAGCTCGCGGCGCTCCTCGAGGCGCGCCGCAAAGCCGCCCAGAAGAACTAACTGATTTATGACCGCTTCCATTCCTGCACCGGTCGAACTAGCCGAATCCACTCCGCGTTGTGTGCCCCAGGCCCTCTGGCAACGGTACCATGACGCCAGCGACCCCCAGAGCGAGGAGGCGCTGGTCCGGCAATACCTGCCGCTCGTCAAGACAGTCGTCGGCCGCCTGGCCATGACGCTTCCCGCGCATCTCGACATCGAAGAATTGCGCGGCGCGGGCATCGTCGGCCTGTTGCAGGCGATCCGGAACTACAACCCCGCGAGCGGCACCTCCTTCGAGACCTTCGCCCGGTTCCGCATCCGCGGCGAGGTGCTCGACGAATTGCGCCGGCTCGACCCCGCCTCGCGGACCGTTCGTGAAAAGGCGCGGCGCATCGAGAACGCAATCATGGAACTGGAGCAACGCACGGGCGCCATGCCGGAGGAGCACGAAATCGCGGCGCATCTGCAGCTCTCGTTGAGCGAATACCAACGCTGGCTCGATGACGTGCGGCCCGCCACGTTTGTCTGCCTCGACTCGGTGACGAATTACGGCAACGACAGCGAGGGAAACCACACCATTCTGGACTCGGTTTCCGACCCCACCCAGGAGGGACCGGACGAGTTGGCCGGCCGGCGGGAAATGGCGGAGTTGATCGCCGGGCGCATCCGGCGGCTGCCCGAGATGCAGCGCAAGGTTCTTTCGCTATATTACTACGAGGATCTGCGCCTGGCGGAAATCGCCGAAGTGTTCGACATCACGGAATCACGCGTTTCGCAGATTCACGCGCAGGCGATCCTCACGATCCGTTCGTTCGTCCTCAAGGTCATGCAAGGCTCCGCGGCGGTGAGCCTCGACTGCAAATGATCATCCTCGTTGGCTCATTCATCGTGCTGGCCTCCGTCATCGGCGGTTTCCTCATGGCTGGCGGCCACATCGGCGCGCTGATGCATCTCTCCGAGTTGATCATCATTGGCGGCGCCGCCCTCGGCGCGCTGGTGATCATGTCGCCGAAGAAAATTCTGATCGACCTCGTGAAGGGCATGCTCGGCTCGCTCAAGGGCACGCCCTACAACCGCGCCGCCTACGAGGAATTGTTCAAGGCGCTTTACGAGCTGTTCCTCGTCGGCCGCCGCAACGGCATGATCGCCCTCGAGGAACACGTCAACAACCCGGACAACAGCCCGCTCTTCAAAAGATATCCCGGCGTGTTGAAGAACAAGCACGCCATGGAATTTCTCTGCGGCGGCCTGCGCCCGATCATCGACGGCAAGATCAAGCCCGACCAGTTGCGCAGCCTGATGGACGTGGAGATCAACCGCATGGAGGAGGAGCACCACGCGCCGATCAGCGTGCTGACCAAGGCGGCAGACGCCATGCCCGGCTTCGGCATCGTGGCCGCCGTGCTCGGCATCGTGATCACGATGGGTGCCATCGCCGGGCCCATCGAGCAAATCGGGCACAAGGTCGCGGCGGCCCTGGTGGGCACGTTCCTTGGCATCTTCCTCTCCTACGGCTTCATGAACCCGCTGGCGGTGAACATGGAGTTCATCGGCATCGCGGAGGCAAATTACTCGCGCACCATCGCGACGTGCGTGGTGGCCTTCGCCAGCGGGATGGCTCCGCTCATGGCCCTCGAACTCGGCCGGCGCGGCCTAAGCAGCGACCTCAAACCGTCGGCGGACGAACTCGAGCAGATGCTCAAGAACGCCACATCAAACAAGGCGGGATAGCGGGAGCCTTCGACCAGCATGGCCAAGAAGCACGGACATCACGGCGGCGCGTGGAAGGTGGCTTATGCCGACTTCGTCACGGCGATGATGGCGTTGTTCCTCGTGCTCTGGCTCACGGCGCAGGACGAGAAGATCAAGGAGGCCGTCGAGCGCGCGTTCCGCAATCCGTTTTCGTCCGCGACCAAGGAGTCGATGGGCATCATTCCCAACAAGGACGTGCAGGCCACGCACGAGCAGAAGGGCGAGTTCAACTCCGTGAACGCGGTCGAGATGGAATTGCTGCGCAAGATCACCGAGGACCTGGCGAAGATGTTCCAGCAGAACCCGGACGAGGCGATGAACTCGGTGAAACTCGAGATGACCTCTGAAG
>CAYQWK010000375.1:0-6240 GCA_964420805.1 uncultured Bifidobacteriaceae bacterium
ATCCTCCAACCGCACGTTCGCCGCGTCTTCCTGGAGATAATAGCCGTGTCCAAATGACCGCATGAAAAGTCGGCAGCCGAGCAGCGTCGTGCCGTGTCCCACAATGTGAACACCGCTCTTCTTCAACGGCGGGATCACATCCGGACCGCCTTTTCCAAACAGGTCGCCGTAGCCGTACGGAAACGAACCGCACACATGCAATGTGACATCGCGCAACGTGTTGCCCGCCCCGCGGATGCCCAGGGCTGCGCCCCCCATCGACACGCCGCCGCCGAAGTTGGAGATAGTCAACCCGTGCAGCATGTTGCTCGCGCCGGTAATGAGAAACTCGTCCGTGTGGATCGGTGGCCACAGAGCACGGCGCAATTCCGTGTCCACTTCGATGATCACGCCATCGAGGTGAAAAACGTTGTTGC
Source organism: uncultured Bifidobacteriaceae bacterium (assembly GCA_964420805.1). Taxonomy (GTDB): domain Bacteria; phylum Verrucomicrobiota; class Verrucomicrobiia; order Limisphaerales; family SIBH01; genus JANNGC01. Next base: position 417 of record CAYQWK010000375.1, read on the forward strand.
TGCCGCTGAAGGTGAAGAACTGCCACTCCTTGTTCTTCCGCCGCGCGGCCATGGAACTGCGCGGGAGATGGTCAATCAACCGGTACAAGCCGGGCTTCATCGTCACGACCTGCCCGCTGCGCCGCGCGGCGTCGCTCAACTCAGTGAGGTTGGAAACCAGGACTTGGCCTGCGCCCGCTCCGGCCACGGCGCCCGCACCACAAACAGTCAGAATGAGGAGGGCTTTCCAAATCCACGCGCGCGACATCGTTCCGTTGCCCGACAGATTCCTTGCCGTGCTCATTCGCCAACGAAATGCAGCACCACCCGGCGGAGATGCGCCTGGGTCCGGTGTTCCCAGAGGTAGATTCCCTGCCAGGTGCCAAGCGCCAGCGCGCCGCCCGTGATCGGGATGGTCAGGTTCACGGCGGTCAACGCAGTGCGGATGTGCGCCGGCATGTCGTCGTCGCCCTCGGCGTTGTGTTCCAGCAACGGGTCGCCGTCCGGGACCAGTCGCGCGAAGTACCGCTCGAAATCGCGGCGCACCTCCGGGTCGGCGTTTTCCTGAATGAGCAGCGAGGCCGAAGTGTGCTGGAGATGCAACGTCACCTGCCCCGTCTGCATCTTCGCCGCGTGCAACTCGGCGGCAACCTCGGCCGTGATGTCGAGGAAGCCGCGTCCGCGCGTAGTGAAAACCAGATGTTGCTGAAATTGATGCAGCACGGCTTACGGTTTCTCCTTGAGGAGCTTCTCCAGGTCCGGGTTCTTCGGATGGCCCGTGGCGAGGGCGCGTTCGTAATGCCAGCGTGCCAGGGCGACGGCTGGCGGGGTTTGCGTCGCATAAACCACCGCGAGGTTGTTGTGCGCGGTTGGATGGTTCGGCTGCAAATCCAGGGCGCGCCGGAACGCGGCCTCGGCGGGCACGCGCTGGCCTTTCTCGCTCAACACGATGCCGAGGTAATTCTGCGTGTCGGCATGGTTGGGGTTCGCCTTGGCGGAGCGGCTCAGGGCGTCGAGGGATTCGTCGGTCTTCTCCTGAAGGAACAAGATGCGCCCGAGAACGTAGAGGCTGATACCGTCATCCGGCTCGATGCCAAGCGCCTTGCGCACGTTCTTCTCCGCGTCGACCAGGCGGTTCATCTCCAACTGCGTGGCGGCCAGACTGGCGAGCGTGCCAATGTTGCCCTCGTCCTGGCGCAACACTTCGAGATACCGCCGCTCGGCCTCCACATAATTGCCCTGGGCGAACGCGCGCTCCGCCGCAGCCACAAGCGGGCCGGCTCCGGCGGGAACTTCCCGGCGCGATTTCTTCACCGGCCCGGTCGCGGAAGGCGCGGTGGCCGAGGCGGTCAGCGACTCGGCGGGCGGCGGCTTCGGCGGCGGTTTGCTGAGCAGCGCAAGTTCCTCGCGCGTGTAGGGCAGCGGCTTCGCCTCCAGCACCGCAAGGCGTGCGCGCAGGGTTTCAAGCTCGCGCGCCGCGTCGGGCGGCATCTCGGCGGGTGCGATGGCCGGCGGCGCAGCGGAAGGCTGGCGCCTTTTAAGCCGCTCATTTTCGGATTGGACCGACGCCAGCTTCGCAGTCTGCGCGTCGAGTTTCTTCTTCAAATCCGCCGCTTCCTCGCCGGACGCGGTGAGCTTTCCCGCGCGTTCCTTCTCGCGCTTCAACAGCGCCTCATGCTCGGCGCGCAGTTTCGCCAGCGCGTCGGACTCGGCGGCGAGCTTCGTCTTCCAGTCGCGGGCCGCGTCATCGTGTTTTTTCACGACCGCCTGTTCGCGCGCTTTCAAGCGGTCGATCTCGGCGCGCAAGTTCGCGGCCGCCTCCGACTGCGTGGCCAGTTGGGAGCGGAGGTCCGGCATGGACTCCGCGGGCGGCGGGACTTCCGCTTTCCGTTTCTTGAGCATTTCATTCTCCGCCCGGAGCGTCGCCGCGATGCCGGCATGCTCGGCAACGCTGCGGCGCAACTCTTCGACGGACCTTTCCAAAGCCGGACTCGCCGCCGCGGCATTGGTGGCCAACCGCAAGCGCACGCGGAGCAGGTCGGCCTCCTTCTCCAGCAGTCGGGCGCGTTCCTCAGCGCGGGCGATGTCGCGCGGATCGGCCGCGGCCGGCTGAACGGACAACGCCTCGCGCAACTTCGCGTTGAGCCGCGTATTCTCGGCGCGAAGACGATCAACCTCATCCTGCAACAGCGTGAACTGCGCCGCGTTGAGCGCGGACAGCGGGGCCGGAGATGCCGCGGTGGAATTGGTCTTGGGCGGCGTGGTGGCCATTTCAGGCGGTGGTGGCAATGGAGTCGCCCGCGGGTTCGGATGAATCTTCGAATCGAGATATTCCAGCCGGTAGCTGATGACACGCTCGTTCCAGGCTGGATAAAGAACTTTGAAACGCTTTAGGGCCTCGAGGGCGGAAACGTATTTCCCCAAGGCCGCGCGATCCTGGCCGGATTGCGCCAACCGGTCTCCTTCCTGGATGGTCTGGAAAATCCGCACATACTGGTCGTCGGGGCCTTCTGCCGCGAGGGCGGGCACCGCGAGCAGTCCGGCGAGGACGAGGAGGCGCAACAGTTTCATCGCCGCGACTCTAGGCACGGCGCTGAACGGATGGCAAATGCCGGCGACAAACGCACGTTTTGGTCCACCGCGCTCACTCGCGACCGGCCGCGGCGATGTAGGGTTTCAACTCCTCCATCAGCTTCGCGAAGCCTTCGAGCGTGACCTGCTGCGCGCCGTCGCTCCAGGCCTCGGCGGGGTTGGGATGCACTTCAATCAGCAGCGCATCAGCGCCCATCGCGGCGGCGCCTTTGCTCATCGCGGCAACAAGGCTGGCCTTTCCGATGCCCTGGCTGGGATCGATGATGATGGGGCAATGCGACTCGCTCTTGATGATCGGAATGGTGGAGAGATCGAGCGTGTTGCGCGTGTAGGTCTCGAAGGTGCGGATGCCGCGCTCGCAGAACATGAGGTTGGCGTTGTCATTGGCGAGGACGTATTCGCCGGCCAGGAGCCATTCCTCGATGCGCATTGAAAGCCCGCGTTTGAGCAGCACGGGCTTGCCAGTCTTCGCGGCGGCGATAAGCAACTGGAAGTTCTGCGCGTTGCGCGCGCCGATCTGAAGAACGTCCGCGTATTCCGCCACCATTTCAGCGTGATGCTCGGAGAGGAGTTCGGTGATGACGGCGAGGCCGGTTTCCTTGCGCGCCTTGGCCAGCAGCTTGAGGCCCTTCTCGCCGAGGCCCTGGAACTCGTAAGGCGATGTGCGCGGCTTGAACGCGCCGCCGCGCAGCACGGCAGCCCCGGCCTTGGCAACCGCGTGCGCGGTGGTGAGCAACTGCTTTTCGCTTTCGACCGAGCATGGGCCGGCCATGACGACGAACTTCCGGCCACCAATCACCGTTCCGTTCGGCAGCGTGATGGTGGAATTGCCGCGGTGCGCCTCGCGGCTGACAAGTTTGAAGCGCTTCTGCACCGGCATGACGCGCTCGACCTGCGGCCAGGAAGTGAGCGTCTCGAGGCTGGCGTGGGTGCGTTCATCGCCGATGGCGCCAACGACGACACGCTCGACGCCACGCATGACATGGGGCTTGTAGCCGAGCTTTTTGATTTCGCGCAGGACGGACTGTTCTTCCTTCTTCGAGAGGCCGGGTTTGAGGACAACGATCATGGTGTGGTTGGGTTGGCCGGGATCGCCACGCCGCAGCAGTTCCGCGGGTGTTGACCCGCGGCGGTTGAATTGAACTAACGCAACCTCCACAGGCCGGCCAGACCGGTGAACCGGCCGCCAAACCAGCAGTAACTAAAGTTGCGCGACATGCGCGGACGCTAACAAAGGCGCGGGGCGGGTCAAAGAATTTGTCATGCCGCGACTGCGGCCGGGCGAATCTCGCTTTCTTTCCGGTGGCGCTTGTCGCGCTGCGACAAGCCCGTCCGCGCAGAGCGGACGGAAGCAGCCGACGGAAGCGTCCGTTGCGCCGCTGAACGCGGCGAGTTCCACCAGCAACCTTTGGATGCACAGTCAACGGCATACATCGCGATTTACCCGCGTGTTCTTCCGGCGCAGACTGGCCTCGTTCCATTGCTGCCATGAAACTCATCTTCCACCTCTGTATCGTTTGCGCCGCCCTCGCACCCGCCGTGGCCGCCGACCTGAAGGCCGGCGCCGCCGTCGTGAACATCACCCCCGACGCGCCCACGCCGATGGCCGGCTATTACTCGACGCGGCTCTCGCAGGGCACGCACGACGATTTGTTCGCCCGCGCCCTCGTCATCGAATCCGGTGGCGTTCGCGCGGCGTTGGTGGTGTGCGATTTGATCACCATGCCGCGGGCCGTGGTCGAGCAGGCGCGGACACTCATCGAGCGGGACTGCGGCGTGCCGGCCCGGAACGTCATGATCAGCGCCACCCACACGCACACCGGGCCGGTGCTGTTCTCGGGCAGCGCGCGAACCGTGCTGGATGGAAACGATTCCGATGTGGTGCGCCGCTACACCGCCGGCCTGTCCGGGAAGATTGCCGCCGCAGTGCGACTAGCCGAGCAACGGCTCGTCCCGGCACGCCTCTCCGCCGCCTCGGAATCGGAGGCTCATCTCAGCCACAATCGCCGCTACTGGATGAAGGACGGCTCGGTGGGCTGGAATCCCGGCAAACTCAATCCCGCCATCGTCAAGCCCGCTGGCCCGATCGATCCCGAGGTCACGGTGCTGCACGTCGAGTCCGCGCAAACCAACAGCCTGGCCGCCTACGTCAATTTCGCCATGCACCCGGACACGGTTGGCGGGTTGCTTTTCTCGGCGGATTACGTCTTCGCGCTCTCCAGCGCGCTGGCCGGATGGCGCGGCTCGAACTTCGTCACGCTGTTCGCCAACGGCGCGTGCGGCAACATCAACCACATCGACGTGAACTGGCGCGAGCCGCAGAAGGGCCACGCCGAGGCAGCCCGGCTCGGCACCATTCTCGTCGGCGATGTGTTCAAGGCGCTCACGCATTTGCAACCGGCCGGTGACGGGCCGTTGCGCGCCCGCAGCGAGAGGGTGCCGCTTGCCCTCGCGCCGTTGCAACCGGGCGATCTCGAATGGGCCAGCAACATTGTGGCCCGCATCGGCTCGAAGAACGCGCCAAAGTTTCTGGAACAAGTCTTCGCGTTCAAGGCGTTCGACGTGGCGGCACGAGACGGCCACCCCTGGGAGGTCGAGGTCCAGGTCATTGCGCTCGGAAACGATGTGGCATGGGTGAGCCTGCCCGGCGAAGTGTTCGTCGAACTGGGGCTGGAGATCAAAAAGAGGTCGCCGTTCAAACACACCTTCATCGCCGAGCTGGCTAACGGGGCGATCGGCTACATCCCGGACGCCCGCGCTTACGACCAAGGAAATTACGAGCCGATCAGCGCGCGCTGCGCCAAAGGCTCCGGCGAGAAACTCTCAGCCGCAGCAATCCGCCTCTTGCGCGAACTGGCGCGCAAATGAAGCCAAACGCGGATTGATGGCGCCCCCCAACGCCCACTCCATTTACCACCGTTGCCGCTCGCCACTCCGATTCGTTCCGCTACCATCCGCAGCATGAACTGGCGGCGCATCGTGAAGATATTCCTGTTGTCCATGCTGGCCGTGGCGCTCGCGGTCGCGCTGACCTTCGGCGGGTTGTGGTGGTATTTGCATCCCTCCGTCCAGCGCACGAACGGCGTCACCTACGGAATGCGCGGCGACCGCGCACTCAAAGTCGATGTACTCAAGCCGGCCTCGCCGAAGGGCCTCGGCGTGCTGGTCCTCGTGAGCGGCTGCTGGAAGTCGCAGCAATCGGGTTCGTTTGGCAACTGGTCGGCCGCGCCGTTGCTGCGGCGTGGCTACACGG
>CAYQWK010000376.1:0-6235 GCA_964420805.1 uncultured Bifidobacteriaceae bacterium
CTTTGGCGGTGGTCGCGGCGATCGCGGCGATCGCGGCGATCGCGGCCCGCGCCGTGATCGTGGCCCGCGCTACTAAGCGATTTGTTCTCCACGCCGGATGCCGCCCTCGGGCGGTGTCCGGCGTTTTGTTTTGCCCGGAACCTTCCACGGCATCCCGGCCTGGCGGTCAGAATTCCAGCACCTCAAATTCCCCGTCGAACCACAGGCCATTGAACTCGAACTGCATCTCTCCGTTCTCAAACCGCCCGCCGTGCCAGATGATCTCGTTCCGTTCACCCACCAGGCCGCAGATTTCATCGAACATTTCCGCATTGAAGGCGACGAGCCGGTAGCGGTTGCAGCGCAGTTCGTTCTTAGCCATCGCGGCCAGCAGGTGTTCGGCGGCAGCCCGCGAGCGTTTCACCACCCATAACTCCGCCTCCGGCACCTTCACCGCCAGCTTGTCCAGCTTGTTCACGCCGCACTCGCCGCATTCGACCCACAGGCGCGGGCGCATTTCGTAGTCGAGTTGGATGAGGTCGGGCCGGAACGGGATGTTGTCATTGTGCGTGTCGCCCTCAATCTGCAGCCGCTCGCGGAAGAACAAGGCAAAGGCGAGAACCTTCAGAACCACGTGCGCGATCGTTTCGGTGTCGTTCTGCGCGACCAGAATTTTGGCCGGCAACGGGCGCTTCCGGTCATGGCTCTCGAACCTGAAGGTGTATTTAGCGCCCATGCGGCGGAACAGCCGTCAGCGACCGGCCGGCCGCCCACGCTCCGAGGGAGGAAGCGACTTGAACTCCGCGCGAAACGCCTGCCCGGTAAATCCAAAGGTGGCCAGAAACTCCTCCACCGGCGCGCGGATGCACACCGGCTTGCGCGTGAACGGATCGCGATAGGCCAGACCCACGGCCCGCAGCGCCATGCCGCGTTCGTCGGCTTGCCCGTAAATCTCGTCGCCGAATATCGGGCAACCGGTCTGCTCCATGTGGACGCGGATTTGGTGCTGCCGTCCGGTGTAAGGCCGGGCTTCGATCAGATGCCGCCCAGCCGCGCTCGCAACCACGCGGAAGTCTGTCTCCGCCGGTTTGCCGTGCGGGTCCACCAGCACGCGGCCGATGCGGTCACGATCGCCTCCGAGGCTCAACCGGCAATTCCATTCCGCGTGGCGCGGTTCGCGGTCGGTCACGGCGAGATAAACCTTCTCCATGCGCCGGGTTTCGAACAGGTCGCTGAAGGTTTCCAGCGCGCCGTAGCTCTTTGCGAACAACAGAATGCCCGAGGTCTCGGCGTCGAGCCGGTGGATGTATTTGAGGAACTTTAGATTCCGCGAGCGCGCCCAAAAATGCCCGGCAGCAATCGATGACAGGATCGCTGCCTGGAGGTTCATGCTGGTACGTTGCCAGGATACCGGCACCAGCATCCAGCCCGGCGGCTTGTCGATGGCGATCACCGAGCGATCCTCGTATAGGATCGGGATGCGGACCTCGCGGGAAAGCTCGATGCAGGAGGGCTTGGCCAAGGTCAGTGCGAGTGAGGCACTCCGGTGCCGCAGCGTCCGCAGGAACGCGGGTTGCCGCTGCACGAAGGGCCAGGCTCCGGTGCGCCGCTGGTCGAGGAGGCGAATACGGAGAGTTTCTTCTGAAGCTTCTTGGATCCGCAATGAGGGCAGGGCGTGCCCTTCCAGTCGCTGGAACGAACCAGCACCTCGCTGTCACGGTTGCAACCGCCGCAATGAAATTCGTAAATCGGCATGGCGTCATCTTACGCGCCGGCGGCATGGGCGCACGGGAAAAAAGCTCAAAGCTCGAAGCTCAAAGGTCCAAGAAGCTCCAGGAGGCCGTTGCCAATTGGCGCGCGGCATCCACACCGCCTCAAGGTTGGAACTTGCCCGGCCCTTTGAGCTTTGAACTTTGACCTTGGCCCATGACCAAAGGCTACTCCCGCGTTCCCGATTCCAGTTCCTTTCGCGCCTTGGCCACGCGCGGGTCCCTCGGTGCGATGGCGGCGGCGCGGTTCACGCACTCCAAGGCTTCCTTGAGTTGGCCGGCGTTGGCCAGTTCCTCCGCCAGGGCGAAGAGGGTGTTCACATCCCCGGGCGCGCAACGCAGCGCGTCGCGGTAGGCGCGAATGGCCCCGGCGGAGTCGCCGCCCTTCGCGCGCGCGATGGCCAGGTTGTGGTGTGCCGGCGCGAAATCGGGTTTGAGCGCGGTGGCGTGCGCGAACGTAGCCGCCGCGTTGGTCCAGCTTTCCTGGCAGAGCAACGCCAGCCCGAGCTGGATGTGGCCGTTCAACGAGTTCGGCTCCTGTTCGAGGAACCGGCGGTAGGCCACTTCCGCGTCGCGGCAGTTCTTTTGCAAATAACGAAGCCGGCCCAGCAGCAGCAGGGCTTCACCGTCATTTGGAAACGAAGTCAGCAGCCGGCCCAGCGCAACCTCGGCGTCATCAAGACGCCGTTGTTGCAACAGCGCGTTCACGGTGTCGGCCAGCTTGGCGCGGTCGGCGCGCAGGTTCTGGATTTCCCGCCAGTAGGGATCGGGCCAATCAAACGCGCGCGGCATTGCGGCGGCCCGGCGCGACAGTTGTTCGGCCACCTGCGGCTGGTTGTTGCGCTGGGCCACCTGCGCGCCCAGCAGCAACGCCTGGCGCTCGGTGAACTGGTTGGTAAGCGGCGACTGCAATTCGCGCGTCGCCTCCTTCAACTCGCCCTTGGCGGCGTGAATGCGCGCCAGTTCGAGATGCGCGGCGGCGTGGTGCCGGTTGACGGCCACGAGCAACTCGAGGTGCGGCCGTGCCTGCTCGAACTGGCCGCGTTCGATCAACGCGCGGGCCAGCGCGTAACGCGGCGCACCGGTCCGGCCGCCGTCGAGTTCCACCGCGCGCATCATTTTCTGCATGGCGCTGTCGGGCGCGTGCTGGAGTTCGATCTGGCCCCACATGTAAGGCCAGCGCACCTCCTCCGGATCAAGCCGCGCCGCGTTCGAGTAGCAGACCATCGCCTCCGCCTGGAATTCCGCGGCTTGCAAACCCTGCGCCAGCTGGCCCCAGGCGGCGGCAGATTTTGGCGCTGCGATGACCGCGAGCCGCGACGTGGTGATGAGCGAGGCCAGCGTGGCATCGATTTGCGTGAGCGCGACAACCGGCGGCGCGGGCGGGCGGCCGATGATCGCGAACCAAACGCCAAACGCCACGACACCGCCGAGCAACAACCCGGCAACGAGCGCGGTTCTGCCACGGCGGCTTTTGCTTCCTTCGATGTGCGTTCTCCCTGCGTTCTGTTTGCGACCCGGCGCTTTCATCGTCCTTCGCCCTTCTTCAACACAATCAAACGGTCGGCCGCGCCACCGGGAAAACTCTCCTTCACGCCGTCCGGCCAGATCACGTCGATGCCATCCACGACGGCTGTGGCGCCGAGGCCGAAATGCAGCGCGGGATCGTTGCTGGCGAGATAGCTGGTCGCGGGTTGGTTCACGGCCCAGCGGTTCTTTCCGCCGGCGCGCACCATAAGCTCCGCACCGATGGCGTCACGCCCGCCGTGTTGCGGGAGAACAAGCCGCAGCTTGAGCCAGTGCCCGCGTGCCGGCGCGATGTTTCGCAATACACGAACCGGGCCACCCACGCTGGCCAGCACGAGATCCGGCGCGCCGTCGTTGTCGAGGTCGCCCACGGCCACGCTGCGTGCCACGAGCGCGGTGCCGGAGAGCGCAGTGTTCTCCGGCGACACATCGCGGAATTTTCCCGTACCGTCGTTGGCGAAGAGCTGCGATTTCTGCGCGTAACGCGCCCACCAGGGATTGACGCCGGGCGCGACTGGAGTGTGGCCGGGCGTCATGCGACGCACCAGTCCGTTGGCCGATACCAGGTCGGGCGCGCCGTCGTGGTTGAAGTCCGCGAACACGGTTCCGAACCCGGTGCCGCGCCAGGCCTGCTGCTGCAAGCCGGACGGCGCAATCACATCCGCGAACACGCCGCGCGGACCTTGCTTGAAGAGCGAATGAAACTCCTCCGAAAGATGCGTTACGAACAGGTCGCCCAGGCCGTCGCCGTCGATGTCCGCGAAGGCCGTGCCCATGTTCGCGGCCGTTCCGCCCATGGCGTTGAAGGCCAGTCCGCGCGCGGCGGCCTCCTCGGTGAACGTGCCGTTGCGTTTGTTGATGAAGAGCCGGTTCGGCCGCCCGTCATCCGCGCAGAAGATGTCCGGCCAGCCGTCGCCATCGAAGTCCGCGCAGACGAGGCCCAGTGCCACCCCTGGCGCACGGAAGATGCCGCTCGCCTCGGTGCGGTCCTCGAAGCGCGGCACGCCACCGGGTTCCTTGGTGGCGTTGCGCCAGAGCCGCGTGGCCGTGCTTCCGAAGGCGCTGGGGGCGCAAAAATCCTGCCGCCCATGCACGTCTTTGCAAACGTGCGTTGGGTCGTAATCCACGTAATTGCCCGCCACCAGGTCGAGCCAGCCGTCGCGGTCGAAGTCGATGAAACTGGCGGGCGCGGCCCAGCGCGGATTGTCCAGGCCCGCCTCGCGGGTCACTTCGCGGAATCTTCCGCTGCCGAGATTGAGGAAGAGCCGCGTCGCGCCGTATTCGGTCAGCACCACGTCGGGCCGGCCGTCGTTGTTCACGTCGCCGGCAATCGCCCCCATGCCGCGCGCGGCAATATCAAGGCCGGAACCGGCGCTGACGTTCTTGAACCGACCGTCGGTTTGCTGGTGGAACAACTGGTTGCGGGCACCGGACTCCGCGCCGCCGTCCTGGATGAGATACACGTCGAGCCGTCCGTCGCCGTCGAAGTCGAACAGCGCCGCGCCTGACCCGACCTGGTCCGGCATGAAATAATTCGTGCCCGCGACATGCGTGAAGACGAGGCCCGAGGACGCGGAGATGTCGGCAAACCACTGTGGCGCGGCCGGACTCGAACCGGGTGCGGTCGGTTTTTCACACGCGGCGAGAATGGCGGCGATCAACAGGGCGCACGCGGCCGGGGCTGATCCGGCGAAGACGGATTGAATCCCGGAACCAGCCGTTTGGCGGGCAGGATTCATGATGGTTTTGGGGTCCACGAGCGCAGCGTAGTCGAGCGCCGCGCCGGGCCTCAACTTAGTTCCTTGGCGGGTTCGTAAAGGATTTCTTGTTCCGACGTTTCAGCTGTTTTCCCAGTTCGGAAAGGATTTCCTTTGAGCTGTAGCTGGGGCGTCCGGGCCTTTTGCGAATTGGCAAGAATGCCTCAAGTTTGCGTTTTGGAACGATCATCTTGCGGATGCCTCGTTCGCTGACGCCCAGCCTCTCTTGGAACATGACTTCACATTCGTCGCCGAGCGGGTCGTATATGACGTCCAGGTTCTGCAAACCCCGGAAGCGGACGGTGACCGTCTTCCCGTACTCGTTCAGGTAGGAGACCGCGCTACGTTTGCCGAGGCGCAAGGCTCGCGAATACGCCTCGCCGGGCGAGTTGGCGCGGATGATCACATGGTTGATATGCACAATGTTCCGTCTCGAACCCTCCACGCGGATTTCCTGAACTAGGTCCGCCAGGAACCATTCTGCATTTTTTGGGACGTGGGCCATGGCTGGTTCGTAGTTTTCGTTTGGTTGTCGAAGGATCTCCGGCGCTCGCTCATTCGAGGTTAGCGGCGCCGGCGAAACTGTCGAGCGCCCGCATATTTGGGATTTGGATTCACGCTTGCGCGCCGGTATTTCTTTCGCCGCCATGCAACGCGACACCATCACCGTCCAGCGCTTTTACACCCGGCATGCCGACGAATTCCAATTGAAGCTCCTGGCTGGCGCGGCCGGGTTGAAGCGTGTGATCCGTGAGCCAACGGTCAATCGGCCTGGCCTCGCGCTGGCGGGGTTCACCAAATATTTCGCCAACAAACGCGTGCAGGTGATGGGCAACGCCGAATGCCATTTCCTCAAGTCACTGCCCGTCGAGGAACGCGAGCGGCGCTACCGTGAGCTGTTCGCTTTCAAGATTCCGTGCCTGGTGTATTCGCGTGGCCTCCAGCCCGACAAGATTCTGCTCAAGATCGCCGAGGAGGTCGATGTGCCGGTGTTCAAATGCCCGTTCATCACCATGCGGTTCATCAGCCTCGCCACACTGGCGCTGGAGAGCATGTTTGCCCCGCGCGGGACCGAGATGGGCAGCATGGTGGACATCCTCGGCGTGGGCGTGATCGTCAAGGGCGACAGCGGCATCGGCAAAAGCGAGAGCGTCCTCGCCCTCGTCGAGCGTGGCTACAGCCTCGTCTCCGACGACGTCACCC
>CAYQWK010000377.1:0-6232 GCA_964420805.1 uncultured Bifidobacteriaceae bacterium
GGGTGTTGGTGGTCACGACCTTGGTGCGGGTGGTGGGCGCGGTGTAGGCAAGCCTTGGTTTGCGGGTGTCGAAGCGCGAAGCACCGGGAATCGAGGCGGTCAGGGTGAACAGGTCACGAATCTGCGCCTCCAGCTTGTTGGTGAGGATGGTCGTGTTGACGTTTGTGGTGCGGACTATGTCGGTGCCGTTGGTGACGGAGACGACGTTGGTGGTGAAATTGGTGCGGTAGGAATAGCGGACGGTGGACACCGGCAGCTCGCCGAGCGACTCGAAGATCGGGTCGAAGATCAGTTTGGCGACGTAATTCGTGTGGTCCCGGAAAAGCGCCAGAAGGTTGGTGCCGGTGCTGAAGTTGGTGGTGTTGATGATTCGCCCGAAGATCGTGTCGCCGCCGTCCACGAAGTCGCGGTCAGAGTCGTCCTTCAGGTTGATGTACCAGTCCTGCGAGCCGGAATCAGGCGCGCCGCTAAAACGGGCGAGTCCGATGGTGCCGAAGCGGTTGCTGATGCGCGGGCCGACGCCGAACTCGTTGGTGATGGCGCCGTAGTTGGGGCCGAGTTTGTACTTGTTGAAGGTGTTTGTGATGCTGGGCTTCTCGATTATGGCGTGGCCGGAACGGAGCTTCGAGCCGGGCTCCAGACGGTGGATGGCAATGTTCGAATAACTCCCGGCATAGACGTAGAGCAGGAAGTTCTCGACGGTGGCCGGCTTGTAGGCGTCCAGCAGTTCGATGTCGAGGCTGCCATAATTCGTCCCGGCGGTCTGCACGTTGAAGCGGACCACGGTGTTCGTGTGCGGCGGTGGCGTGAACTGGATCGTCCGCTCGACGGGCGTGGATTCGTTGCCATGCCAGTCTATGGCCCACAGCCGGATGGTGGTGTTGGTGGTTTCATCGAGTTGGCCGTAGGCGGACCAATTCGTCGCGCCGGGCAGGAAACTGGGACCGTAGCCCGCGTCCACGGCGATGCGGGCGATGCCCGAGGCATCGGCCGCGGTGCCGGCAAACTGCACTGGGCTGATCGCACTGTTGGTCATGCCGGCCGCCGGGGCCGCGACCGTGAAGGATGGCGGATTGTCTTCCCGCGAGCCTCGTATGACGGTGGTCGTAATCGTGAACAGGTCGCCAATTTGGGGGGAAGAATGGTTCGCCGACACGGGAAGTTGCGTGAGTGAATCCGCTGGGGTCTTGATGGCCCTGGTGATGATGTTGGTGTGATGCGCGAGGGTGGCGAGCAGGTTGGTTCCGTTGTTTGATGCCGTGGTTCGGATGACGCGGCCGAATACCGTGAACCCGCCGTCCACCTGGTCCAGGAACAGGTTGTCTTCCAGATTGATGTACCAATCAGCGGAGGCGGAATTGGTCACACCCGGCGCGCGCGCCATGGCGATGGTGCCAAAGACGTTGCTGTAAACCGGCCCGACGCTGAACTCATTGGTGACGGTGCCGTAGTTCCGTCCGAGCTTGTAGGACTTGAATTCGTTGGTGAGAGAAGTCGCGTTTGTATCGAGCAATGCGTGGCCGGCCTGCATTACGAACTGCCGTTCCAACCGGTGCAGAATCAGGTTCGAATACACGCCCGAGCCGACGTAGAGCAGGAAATTGCGGACAGTCTCCGGTTTGTCCTGGTCAAACAGCTCGATGTCCAGCGAACCGAAGTTCGTCCCTGCGGTCCGGATGTCGAAGCGCACAATGGTGTTGGCCGGGTTGGTGGATTCCTGTGCGTGGACGGCGGCGCACAGCGCGAACAACGCGGAGACAATGGCAACGGTGAGAGTTTTCACAAGAGACAGGCTGAGTGTATCACGTATTCCGTGGCAGACAACGCGCGCGTGGGTTCGTTCAAGGCTTCCGGACCAGAAAATCGCCAATGGCCAGGTTTCGCAGGTCGCTCCCGTAAAACATGTTCAACGCGTCATCTGGCGAGCAGACCATGGGCTCGCCACGACGGTTGAGCGACGTGTTCAACAACACCGGGATTCCCGTGCGGTGCTGAAATTTCTTCAGCAGTTCGTAGTAACGCGGGTTGCTTGACGGAGTCACCACCTGCGCGCGCAACGTGCCGTCCTCATGCACGACCTCCGGAATGCGCGACTTCCAGGCCGGGTTCGCGTCGAATGTGAACGTCATGTATGGCGACGGGTGTGGCGTTTGGAGTATCTCCGCCGCCACTTCGTCGAGCAGCGACGGGCAGAACGGGCGCCACCGTTCGCGGTACTTGATCTGGGCGTTGATCATGTCAGCCACGCCGCGGCTGGCAGGGTTGCCGAGGATGCTGCGATTGCCCAGCGCGCGCGGACCGAACTCCATCCGGCCCTGGAACCATGACACGACCTCGCCACGCGCTAGGAGTTCCGCAGCTGTGTCCGTGATTGAAGCGCATCGCTCGTGGGCCACGCCACGTTTTCGCAACACGGCCTCGATTTCATCCGGCGTGTATTCGGGGCCAAGGTAGGCGTGCTGCATCGGCTGGATGGTGTCGCCCAGTTGGTTCGCTGCGTAGGTCGCCGCGCCAAGCGCCGTGCCGGCATCGCTGGCGGCCGGTTGCACGAACAGTTCGCCGCCGGGCGGCAGTTGGGCGATGAGGCGCTGATTGGCCTTCACGTTCAAGGCCACGCCGCCGGCGTAGCAAAGGCGCTTTGTCCGTGTGATGTGTTCGCCGAGATAGTTCTTCGTCAGCGCCACCAGCACTTGTTCGAGTTGGCGTTGCACGGCGGCCGCCACATGGACGTAGGGTTCGTCGATCTCGTCGCCTTCGCGCGCCGGACCCCACATCTCGATCAGCCGCGGCGAGAAATAGGTGCCCTTGCCGTCCCGCTTGTGACGGCGTGCGCCAATACAGTTGACCAGGCGCGTGTTCACGCGGAACTCGCGCTCGTTCCATTCGAGCAACGCGGAGACATCAATCTTGCTGGCGTCGCCATACGGCGCCATTCCCATGACCTTGAACTCGCCATCCAGCATCTCGAATCCCAGGAACTCGGTGACCGCGCCGTAAAGCCCGCCGAGGGAATCCGGCGAATAGAACTGCTTGAGGCAGTGGATCTTTCCGCCCTCACCGTGGCCGAACCAGGTCGTGCAATATTCGCCTACGCCATCGACGCTCATGATCGCGGCGTCGCGATAGCCCGAGACGTGGTAGGCGCTCGAAGCATGGGTCAGGTGATGTTCCACCGGCATGAACCGCACCTTGTCCGGATCAATGCCCAGACGCCGCAACGCGGCAAAGAGGTCGCGCACGTTGCGCCGGTAGCGGCGATTTCCATTCACCAGCGCCGTGAACGCGCGGTCCGGCGCGTACCAATGCCGCAGCGCGTAATGCCAGCGCGCCGGACCGAAGAGGCTGATGGGCGCGAAAGGAAAGGCTACTGCCTGGACATCAGAGGGTTTCAGCCCGGCGAACTTGAGGCAAAATTGAGCCGCCTGTTCCGCCTGTTTTCCCTTTGCGTGCTTGTCGCGCAGGAATCGCTCTTCCTCGGCGGCGGCGACCACTCGACCGTCCACCACCAACGCGGCTGCGGGATCGTGCCCGACCGCTCCACCTAGCCCGAGAACGATCATGCTGAAACCCGCCGAAAGACAGCCATGTGCAGCGTATGAATGTAGTTCAATCGTGCGAAATCCTTCACGAGTTCAAATCCGCACGCCTCGAAGTATCCGCGCACTTCCTTGAGCGGGGTGGAAAACTTCTGCGACTGACGTCCGCCGCGGGCCGCTCGCAGCCGCCGCTTCATCGAGGTGAAGGACAACGGGCTGAAGTATGAAATGGCCACATGCTGGTTCGCCACGCGGCAAAGCTCCTTCACCACCCGCGCGCGGACTTCCGGTGTCGGGAAATGATGAAACAGGCGGAAGCTGATCACGGAATCGAAGCTCCGGTCGCCAAACGTCAACCGCTCGACATCGGCCTGTTGCACCGGGATGTCCAATCCCCGGGCCGCGATATTCTCGCGGGTGATTTCGATCATGGACTCGGAAAGATCGCCGGCCGTCATTGAGTAGCCTTTGTCGGCGAGCATCAAGGTGACGCGGCCGCCGCCGCAGGGCGCGTCCAGAACCCGCCCCTTTGGCACGATCCCGAAAGCTCGTTCCACGAGGCGAAGTTCGGCGCGCAGCTTGCCGGGTTTGAAGTTCTGGTAGGCGCGGGCTTTCTCGGGCGTGTATTTCACGCGCCCGAGGTATTCCGGCCGGGTCGGTTTTGAGTCGCTCACTGGTTGGGCGTGAGGCTAGACGCTCGGCACCAGCCGGCGCAACGTCCGAGTAACGCGCCCCGTTCCCGTCGCGAACGCAGGCGGGTGCCGCCTTGTTTTTTGGACCGCCGCTTTTAGACTCGGCTCATGAAGAACGATGTGGTGCCGGTCGAGATTCGCGGGATTCTGCCGTGGAACAGCGGTTGCGCGATCTTTGTCGGCAACGAGAAGAAGATCTTCGTCATCCAGGTCGAGAACCAGATGGGACAGATTATCAGCATGTTTCTGCGCGACGCGCCGAAAGAGCGCCCGCTGACGCATGACTTGATGAACAGCATCTTGAAGGGATTCAACATCACCATCGAACGGGTCGTGATCACGGAATTGCGTAACTCCACCTATTTCGCGCGGCTTGTCCTTCAGCAGCAGAACGAATTGGGCCGCAAGATTGTCGAGATCGACGCCCGTCCCAGCGATTGTCTCGCCCTTGCCACCGCGCAGAAGAAGCCGCTGTTCGTCCTCGCGCCGCTCTTCGAGCAGGTCGAGGACATGACCGAGGTGCTCGAACGCATCAACGAGAACGGCGGCGCCCCACCCGAACAAGAGCAGGACTAGGCCGATGCCACCGGTTGCCACATCCGCGCCGCTCCTGATGGTTTGCGGCGATGACGACTTCGGCGTGAAACAACGCGCCCGCGAGGTTTTCCAGCAATGGTCCGGCGAGGTCGGCGGCATGGACCACGAGACCGTGGACGCGCAGGCGGGCAATAGCGGCGACGCGATTCGCGCGCTGGCCCGGTTGCACGAGGCATTGAACACGCTCCCGTTCTTTGGCGGGGGAAAGGTGGTCTGGTTCCAGAACTGCAATTTTCTCGCCGACGACCGCACCGGATCCACCCAGGCCGTGACCGAGGGGTTGGCCGACCTCGGCGACTTGCTGAAGAAGTTCGACTGGAAGGGCGTGCGCCTGCTCATCAGCGCCGGAAAGGTGGACAAGCGGAAGTCCTTCTACAAAACGATCGAGAAACTCGGGCAGGTCGAGGCGTTTGCCGCGTTGTCCGTGGACGACAAGGATTGGGCTGCGCAGGCGGAGAACCACGCTCTCAAGACGCTGCGGGCCTTGAAGAAGAACATCTCCGACGAGGCGTTGTCGGAACTGGTCAACAGCGTGGGGCCAAACTTGCGGCAACTGACCAACGAGGTCGAAAAGCTCGGCCTGTTCGTCGGCGCGCGGACGGACATTGAGGTCGAGGACGTGCAGGCCATCGTGACCCGCAACAAGGCGGCGCGCGCGTTCGCGCTGGGCGATGCGTTCGGTGACCGCGATCTGCCGCGCGCGTTGAAGTGCCTGGACGACGAGTTCTGGGAGATGCAGTTCGACAGGCAGAAATCCGCGATTGGCATGCTCTACGGCCTCATTTCCAAGGTGCGGACCATGCTCTTCCTGCGTGAAATGATCCGCGAAAAGTGGATCCGGCCGGACGCGGATTACAACCGTTTCAAGGCGCAGATCGAGAAGGTGCCGGCCGACCGCCTGCCCGCCGACAAACGCTTCAATCCCCTGGCCATGAACCCTTACATGCTGTTTAAGGCGCTGCCCCACGCGCGCCGATATTCGACCGAGGAACTGGTCGGGGCGATGGAACGATTGCTCCATTGCAACCGTAAACTCGTGTCGAGCGCTCTCGACGAGAAGTTGGTCATGCAGCAGTTGCTGGTCGATGTTCTGCGTCCGGGCGCGACGGCTCCTTGACGGGCGGAGGGCGCGACCGAATATTGCCACCGCCGATGCGATGAACAACGGGAACCAAACAAGCCTGTCAGTATGTGTGAACGAACGCACGGCCTGCGTGCGCGTCGTTGGCCGTGCCAATTTCGCCTCCAGCGTCGATTTCAAGCGCGTTATGCAACGGCTTCAGGATGACGGCTGTAACCAAATCATCCTCGACCTGGCCGAATGTCGCCTCATGGACAGCACCTTCCTTGGCGTGCTGGCCGGCATCAGTTCGCGTTGCGACAAGCCACTGACGGATGGCCGGATGC
>CAYQWK010000378.1:0-6223 GCA_964420805.1 uncultured Bifidobacteriaceae bacterium
TCGGCATCGCGATGGGCGCGGCCGGCAGCGAAGTGGCCATCCACAGCGCAACGATCGCCCTGATGAACAACGACCTGCGGCGCCTGCCATTCCTGGTAAAGCTCTCGCGCCACACGCGAAGCGTTATCAACCAGAACTTCCTACTTGGCATTCTGTTTGTGATCGGAGGTCTCACACTGGCGGCGATGAAATACATCAATCCGATCGTGGCGGCCGTGCTGCACGTAGTCGGCTCTCTGATCGTTGTCTTCAATAGCTTCCGTCTCGTGCGCAGCGGGGAGGAGTTGGAGCCATATCAGGCCCCGAAGTCGCCGGAGCCACCGCACGAACACAATTGTACCGAGGCAAGGCCGATTGAGTTCAAACCGCGGAGAAGCATCGGACAGGTCTGACGTTCCTCTCTCTGGCATTCACCGAGTTGCGACACCGCCGGGGCGCTACTCAACACTTGGGCGAGCCCGATAGAAGCGCTTTTCGAATTTGCGTGTGGATGGCTCGGTGATTCGAATTACAGTGCCGACTGCGTTCGTTGTCATGACAGGCAACCAAACCAGCAAGTCGGACGAACTTTCAACTGTGTAACGACTGCCCGTTTGCACTGCGAAATTGATCACCACCTGCTGAGATGATGTCCGGTTGCGGACATTAACTTTCGCTCCATTTTCAGCGGCCAATGGTGCCTCGTTCGGCGGGTGCAAAGAAAAACTTGCCATTGGCGGAACCAGGCGGCCAGGCAGACTCGGCGGCATCCCGGCACCACCAGTCATGGTGGCGAAGACGACGGATTCTCCGAATTTTCCTCCGGAGACAACGGCTTCCTCAAACGTGCTTCCGAAAGCAGACTCCCACACCTTCACCTGAAGCCAAGCCAGAGTTCCCGGCGGCACTTGCGTAATCACCACCGTCCCACCAGAGAAGTACCCGTTCAGCGGACCGATGTTGATGGGAAAATTCACGGCGGTAAGGGAATTCGAACCCGTGCCAGCATAGAGCTGGACCCGATAATATGAGCCCGCCGACAGCCTATTCGTTCCGTCAACGTCGTACACAAAAGCGCTAGAGTTGTTAGCGAAGATTACGGTCCCCCCAACCGCTGGTGCCTGCCGAATGCTTAACGTGGCCACGGCACTGGTCGCCGAACCGGAGGCGTCGCTGACTACGGCGAAGTAGCTCCCCACGTCCGACGCTTGGATGTTCGAGATCGTCAGCGTCGCCGAAGTGGCGCCGCTGATCGCCCCGTTGTTGAAATGCCATTGGTAACCTAGCGGCGCCGTGCCAACGGCCCCGACAGAAAACGTCGCTGTGTCCCCTGCGTAAACGGTCACGCTTTGCGGTTGGCTGATGATGGTCAGCGGCGGTGTCGCACCACCGTAGCTCGCCGCCACCTCCGATGCCGACAGCGCGTAGTTGTAGAGCGCCACCTCGTCGATCAGGCCCTGAAAATATCCCGTCGGACTGGCACCGTCACGATCGGCTCCAATGGCAAGAGGGGCATTGTTCGCGGCGGCGGCAAGGGTGCCGGGCGTGGTGTTGGTGGCCACGGCAACGCCGTTCAGGTAATAAATCACCTCCACGCCATTGTTGCGTTGCCGGAAACTTGCCGCAAAGTGGTGCCACACTCCCGCCGAAGGCCGCTGGTAAACCACCAACTTCTCGAAGTCGTAGTAGCGCGGGTCATTGTAATAAAGCACCACTCCGTAGCCTGGCAGGCTCGCCCCGTAATTGCAGGTCGTCCAGTCACGCTTGTCAAAGAGCGTGTCCGAATACGGGCTGCCCGAGCGCAGAAACCACATCGTCACCGTCAGCGCGTTGGTCAGGTGCAGCGAGGCGCTGTCATCAATGTGAATGAAATTGGTGCCGTCCAGCCGGAAGGCCTGCCCGCTCACGCCCGTCGCGTATCCGCCGCCGCCCACCATCACTCCGTGGTTGTGGCCCAACGCATCCTGCGCGTCGCCGTCGCCATGCCACAGGCTCACCATTCCGGGCGGGGTATTGGTCGGCGGCATGGCAATCGTCACCGTGGTCACGGCACTGGTCGCCGAACCGGAGGCGTCGCTGACTACGGCGAAGTAGCTCCCCACGTCCGACGCTTGGATGTTCGAGATCGTCAGCGTCGCCGAAGTGGCGCCGCTGATCGCCCCGTTGTTGAAATGCCATTGGTAACCTAGCGGCGCCGTGCCAACGGCCCCGACAGAAAACGTCGCTGTGTCCCCTGCGTAAACGGTCACGCTTTGCGGTTGGCTGATGATGGTCAGCGGCGGTGTCGCACCACCGTAGCTCGCCGCCACCTCCGATGCCGACAGCGCGTAGTTGTAGAGCGCCACCTCGTCGATCAGGCCGACGAAATAATCGCTAGCGCCGTCCCGGGCTGCGCCGATGGCCAACGGCATGGTGTTTCCAGCAGAGGCCAATGTGCCGGGAGCAGTGGTGGTTCCGACAGAGACTCCATCGATATAACTGACCATTTCGACCCCGGTGGGAGTCTGCCGATAAGTGCCGACAAAGTAGTGCCAAGTGCCGCCCACAGGGCGGGGTGTTACCAGCTTCTCGAAGTCGTAGTAACCGGGGTCGTTGAAGTACTGCACCAATCCGTAGTCAGGTATGCTGGCGCCGAAATCACAGGTCGTCCAATCCCGCTTGTCAAAGAGCGTGTAGGAGGAGGAGGCACCGTCATTCCGAAGGAACCAGAGAGCCATGGTCAGACCGTCAACCGAACGCAACGAGGCGCTGTTGGAAACACGGATGAAGCCGCTTCCGTTGAACTGGAACGCCTGACCATTGACACCCGAAGTGAAGGTAACATTACCGACAAGAGCACCATGATTGGTACCAACGGAGTCCTGAGCATTACCGTTTGCGTGCCAGAGGCTGACCAAGCCCTGCGCGTTTGTTGTCGTTGGAACTCCATTCGTTTCGACAGCATAAACGATCTCAACGACCTCGGAACCATCGTCAACCGTGGTTGCGTTCGAGGCACTCGCGTTCATGGCAAATGCCCGCCCCGCCGAAGCAGCCGCGCCGGAATCCAGATACGTCGCACCCGAGCCAGAGAAGTTTCTGTAATCGATCAAAAGGTTCCCCTTGGACGAGTCGTAGTTAACTGGAGTGGTGAGGGGGATGCGAATATCGAAGTCCTTCGGGCCGTTTGCTGGTCCAGTAAAAGTGCTGGAAACAGTAGCGGTTCCTGCAAATGCCACAACAGTGTTGCTCCCAATGTTGCTGGCGAAGGCTGAACTCAATCCATGTGGGGCGCGCGGGGTGGTTGAGATGTTGATTTCAAGATTCGAGATGACGGTGCTGAATGCCGCGCCATAAACAGCACTCGGGCGGAAACGCAGTTCCGTGATGGTAATCGGCTGCGATGGAAACTGGCTGGCGGCGTGAACTTCTTGCAAACGAATAACGCTTCGGAGCAGGGAGGAACCAGCGTTCGCGCCCCCGTCCGTCCCTGAATAAACTGTTGGCACCCTTACAGTAGCAGCAGCGGCAGCAGCCAGCGAAGTAGCCAAGCTTGCGACGAGCATGATTGTGAGAACCAACAGAGGGTTGTGCGGGTGGTTGCTTTGACGAATTAGCTTCATGACGATGGGCTTCCTTTTGAACCCGTGAGAGGATGGCATAAAAGTGCGGGTGCGCCAGCGAAAACTGCGCTTGCTGCTGACACATGTTTTGAGGAGTTCCGGGCAAGTTCTGAGGAGCGACCCGTACGGCAAAAACCTCTAGCCGAGCGCAATAGCTGCTGTTTTACTCCGCGCGTCATGTTTAGAAATGTACTCCTTGCCGTTCGCTTTCTTTTGCGGGGCGAATTCCGCCGCGTTTGGCGGGAATTTCATGTGCGGATTTACCGTCCCGCGTGGGAGGTTCTTTTTCTGTTTTGCATGCCAAGCCGGGTTCGAGGCCGCTTAGAACCGTCAGGCAGTTTCTCAGTGGAGACACAACACCGTGTGGCATTTGAATCACCGGATCATCTGGCTCCCAAGGGCACGGCGGAGAACAACAGCACAAATAAGAAGTTCGTCCTGCACATGGACAGCTATCTGCGGCGCGAACTGAACGCAGGAAACAGGACACTTAATTTCATGGACCTTGGCTGCTCGGGGGGGCAATTGGTTGCCGATTTCCTGAAAATGAAGTGGCGCGGGGTCGGGTTGGAAGGCTCGGACTACTCGCTCAAGTTCAAGCGCGCCAATTGGGCAACTTTGGCGAACACCAACCTCTTCACTTGCGACATTACCAAGCCCTATCAGGTCATGTTGGACGGTAAGCCTGGGCAGTTTCATCTCATCACCGCGTGGGAAGTCATGGAACACATGGCCACGCCTGACCTCGATATCGTCTTCGCTCAAATCCGCAAGCACCTCGCCCCTGGTGGCTACTTTGTCGCCTCGACTACCGAGACGAGCGACATCCACGAAGGACTTGAACTACACCAAACCCAGTGGACGAACGCGCAGTGGCGCGGTTACGTCGCGAAGAATCACCCCGACCTTGAATATGTGGATGTGGGGCTGAAGCCGTATCAGTTCGTGCGCTACAATTTTCTCCATCCCTCTTTCCTGCTCTACCGGAAGAAGGCGTAGGACAGGCAGTCGGGGAGTTGGGAGCACTCAGCCATTGGGCAGCAGCTTGGCCAGAATCTTGTTTAGCGGGACAACGATCGGTTTTATGCACTTGAGGATCGGTGGAAGCCATTTCTGGGCCAACAGTTTCTGAAGTAGCTGAAATAGAATGCTCTCCCGAACGATGAATGGTTCCTGAGCTTGCAGCCGGATTCGTAGAACCTGGTCAACGGCGTTCAGTGGTGCGCCATCAGCTACGAGCGCAGGGAGTTCGGCTGTTGGCTTCACATTACTCCGGACCAGCAATCGCTTTGCGGCGTCAATACATTCTTGGTTGTGGTAGATCAGCACGCCGTCGAGGTGCCTGACGGTAGGCCAACCGGCTTGAGGCTTGTCGAGATAAGCACGGTAGTTGAATTGGCAGGGGAGAATCCGCACCTGATTGTAGTACCGGGTCTGAACGACCTCGTTGATCACGAGTTGGTCATCGGCCACGACTCGAAAGCGCGTACGTCCTCGCTGGCAGATCTCGGAACGCATTTCGAGGCTCCTTGGCACGTTCCAGAAGGTCACGCCGCCGTTGAGGAAGTTCGACGTGTAGCCCTGGCCCAAAAGGTAGCGTGAACCCAAATGTTCGGTTGCGGAAGCCATGGCGAAACCAGCGAGGATGTCCTTGAAGGATGGCAGCGTTTGAAGGCAAAGCACATCGTATGAATCCACCACCAGCGCAAACTCCACGTCGAGTTGATCGATCAGTTCGTGCCTTCGGAAATAAACCTCCCGCAGCGGGTGCGAGAAGTCGGGGGTCGGCGCAACGAGGTGGTACGTGATTTGTGGCAGACGCTGTTTGGGAAGTTCCTTCCCTATGATGAACGCGTGCAGTGCCAGCCCGGGGTTCTTCTCCGCGAAGCTTAGGAACGTGTAGTCGAGGTGTTCGGTCGAGTGGCCGAAGGCAACGGTCACGACGGCTGAACTGCCCGGCGTCATCGCTTGTCCTCGGGATAGAAATACCGCTGCCCCGGCGTGAAGGCCGCGCCAATGCCGTCACCGGGCCACCAATGACCGGTGGGCGCGTCCTGGAAGTAGAGGAAGCACTTGCCGATGCGGGCGGCGAACTCGCGCAGCTTGGGCGATTGCTGTGAGTTGTCGCTCAACACGATCGAGCGGGAATGGAGTTTCGGCTCAATGGCGAGGAACTCAGCCCATTCGTACTCGGGCCGGTGATCGCTGTCGTGGAGGAACACGTCCACAGGTTCGGCGAATTTCTTGAGGCTCTCAACGGAGTCGCCGATGAGTTCGCGACAGAAGCTCTTGTAAGGCTCGGCGAGCAGATGGCCGCAGTCCGGCACGATGTCCGTGGCGTAAACGATGCCGGGGAAACCCTCCTCCTTGTTGCGCTTCATGGCTGCGGTCATCACGGCGGTGCCAAGGCCGCGATCAATGCCTGTCTCGACGACCACGCGCGGTTTGGTGGCGCGAAGGATGGCATACCAGCCGAGGCGGCGACCGTAACGCGGTTCGGTGTCGCAGTTGTGGCGGTCGCGGCTGTCGAGCGTACGTTGGACGAGCACGTCACGAAGCGCAGTGTCGTTGTCCAACTCAGCGATGTAGCCCTCGATGACCTTCACCTCGTGTCCGGTGACGGACGCGACGTAGCTGGCGAG
>CAYQWK010000379.1:0-5014 GCA_964420805.1 uncultured Bifidobacteriaceae bacterium
GGCTGGAGGAGCGCGAACTCCGCGTCCTTGCCGTCCGCACGCCATTCTGTTTCCAGCGACGTCATGGCCTGCCTCAGCACCTGCATCGCCCACTGGCGGTCGAATTCACGGTCCGGCGGCAAGTTGCGGACATCCGATGGGTCAACGCCGGGCGAGCTGTCAGTGCCGGGGGTGAGCGGAATTGCTTCCACGCCGCCGCCGCGCTTTTGCCGGGCCGCGCGTTCGCGACGGTGGCTGAGATGGTGTTTCAATGCGCCAAGCAGGTAGCTGCGGAAGCGCCCGCGCCCTGGTTCCGCGCCGCCCAGATTGGGTTTCTCCAGGACATGGGCGAAGAACTCGTGCGCCATCTCCCGCGCCGACTCGCTGTCAGAGCCGCTGCGCCGGAGGAAGGCCACCACCGGTTCGTAGTAAGCCGCGCACAGGTCGCTCAACGCCTGCTTCCCCTCGGCGCTGTGACCAGTGGCATGGCGCACGAGCGTCCAGCGGGTGGTGTGGAAGGTGTCGTTCAAGGCGTCGGGCGCAGGGTGAGGCTGGTTTGGGGCATGACGAAGGTGCAGTCGCCCCAGTCCAGCGGCCGGTCCACGGGCAGGTCCAGCAGGATGAGCCGATCGTGGCGCAGCTCGTAGCGGACGAGCGTGGAGAAGTGCTTGTCGAGGATCCTCGCGGTTTTCGCATTCGTGCGGGCCACCGTTTCGATGGAGCGCACCATTTTCATGGTCCGGATGCCATCTTTCTCGCGCAGATGCACATCACGGTGTTCGGCATCTCCGATCGAACTGCTGACGGAGAGCGGGGGTGCCTCTGGCGCTGTGATCGAGGACATGAGCTCGAGTTTCACCCGTGCGTCGTGCTTATCCGAGGTGGCTGCGGCGAACTCCATCACGAGGCGTTGGTTCGGAATCGCAACGCCATCGCGCGACTTGAGGTTCACTAGGTCGGATTGCCAGACTTTGCCGCCGGCCAGTTTGGCCGCGTCTTGTTTCAAGGTCGTACTCGCGCGGTTGGCGGTGGGGTGGGCGGGTTCCTGAATGACCTCGCCCCACGCGGGTGCCGCGTTGGTGAGGAAGGGGGTCATGTCCTTTTGCCGGCTCAGCACCAGGGTCACGGACGAAATGCCACCAGCGACGACCACATACATTCCGCGGGTATAAGGAATTTCCGGCGTGAGCACGTCATCCACGATCACCGACGAGATTCCCCGCTGGTATTGAAGCCGGACGTGGAAGCGTCCTGCCCGCTGGGAGACTCGCCCCGAGAGATGCGGATCCTGGCCTGTGGCTCCGTCCGGCATGGCGAGCATCTCGCCGATGCGCACCGGCACCGTGTCCAGTGCCAGTGCGGCCGGCAGCGGCGGAGGAGTCTGATACGTTGGACGGAAAAAGTGGAGGAACCACGCGGATGCTGCGGGAGGCACGGTTCCATCGGTCACCGCCATGAGCAGCGCCGAATCGCCCAACGGCGTCAGGTCATACGGTTCGCCTCGCAGGCACGCGCCCACCGGATCGCGGGACTCGCGCAATTCCCTGGCTGCCGCGTCGTAGGTGAGCGAGCGGCTGGCGAGTTCGATGATCCCTTCCTTCTTCGCCGGGAGTCCGTCGATCCAGTAACGCAACGCCGGGCGTTCGCCTCCGTGCAGGCGGAAGGCCACGCGGAGCGGGTAGCCGTCGCGGATCGGCGCCACCGCATGACTGAGCCGCGCGCCTCCCGGCACCCAAAGGTGCAACGTCCCCGGTTTCTCGACCCGCACCTCGACCAGACGCCACTCGTGCGGTTCCGCGCCGCTGGTCTTGCTGGTTTTTTGCAGGAGGTTCAATTGCACGTCGGTCGGCGGAGTGTTTGCTGACGCCGCCTCGCTGACACATTTCTCAACGCCATCACCCGCCGGCTTTTCCATCAGCGTAATCGTGTAACTGCGGAGCACTGAAATCACCGTGGCGTAGTTAAACGGCTTCCCAGGCTCGAGTTCGAGCGGACATCCCGACATCAGGCCGTTGCCCTTGGATTTCTGATCGAGGCTCCAATCGCCAATCTTGATCTCGCCTTTGAACCTTCCGCCTTCCGCGGGCGTGAGCCGTCCGTTGATGGAGAGCAAACGGTCGCCAACGCTGCGGAACCCGGAGAAGTCACCGTCCGAAGCCAGGTCCGCCTCCAACACCGGATCGGTCTCGCTGAGTCCGAACAGAACTCGAACCACAAACCGTTTCGCCGCGCCGGAAGCGGTGCCCGCGTCCCCGACGGGCGTGCCCGGTTGCTGCTTTGCTTCCTCGATCAACCACGGTGCCAGCGACACGATGCGCGAACGGGTGCCGACCTGCCGCGTAGTGCGCTCCACGCGGAGCGTGAGCTTGCGGGCACTGAAGTGGATGGTCTCGTCTTCGTCGCCGAGCGGGATGGCGATGTCGTAGGTGGTGCTCGCGCCGGGAGCGCGCGTGATGCTCTCGAACGGGGGCAGGTTGTTGCGGATCTCCATTTTCGAGAGGTCGAGCACATGCCGCCGCAGGGCCGCCGCCAGATGCGCGGGGGTGACGCCGGCGGCGGTCAAGGTCTCGATCAGCGCCGGTGCGAACACGTCCTCCGTGAAGGGTTGCGCGGTAAGCAGGTTGCCCAGCGTGAGCTTCACGAAGAAGTCCGGCGGCATGTTCAGGATGGGCAGTTGCAGGAAGCTGCTCACCGACGCGTGATCGCCGCAATGCAAGGCCGTCACCAAGGGGCGCACGTGTTGCGGTGCGCCGGTGAGTTCGACGCCGGACTCGATCGGCCGCCATTGCACTTTCGGGATGACGTCCAGCTTGTTCGTGCGCAGCCACTCGACGAGCGTGGCTTGCGTTCCCTTTTGCGGATAGAAAACCCAGGTCTCGACGGGCGTGAACTTGTCGGGTTGCGGTTCGTGGGTGAGCACCGCGCAACCCTTCCGGCTGTCGCGCGGGTTGCCGATGATGAAGAGCCGGTCCAACTCGATCTCGCCGGTGAATGTCGTGTTGACGAACCCGCTGAAACCGTAGTAATCGGCGCGGTAGCGCAAGCCTCCGTCCGGTTCGCGCTTCACGGTGAGCTTGCCAAGCAGATCCTGCGGGCGCAATGCGAGAGATAGATGCTCGTGCGAGATGTTAGGAAACACGCGCGTCGTCCTGACACTGCGGCCATTTCCCGGCGCGGTCTGCCACACGTGGAGATACCAGGCGCTGGCCGGCTGGGGCTTTTCATCGCTGATGCCACCGAGATTCGTCAGCGGCGTGTCCGGCGGCATCCGCGCGAGCAGCAGCGGCGCGCAATCGAGGGCGCACAACTGGATCGCGTCATAGCCGGAACCCATCGGCTCGGCCTCGGCCTCGCGGATCAAGTCCGCGAGCTTTGCCTCCACATCAACGGACGCTTTGAAGCCGCCGACATCGTGCGTCACCCGCACCTTGCCCGGATCGAGTTGCTGGAGACGGAGCGACGCATGAAGGACGAACGGGCCTTCCCGCTTGTCAGGAACCATGCGCGCCGTGGGCAACCCCGAGACGCCGACGGACTGCCAGATGTGCTGTTGGCCCGCCCGCACTTTCCAGGTCCGTTCCCAAACGCCCGAGTTCTCCGAGGCACTGGTGCCCGTTCTGCCGACACTCACGGCATCCGCCGCCACGGGCGCCGGGCGATTCAACCAGTCCACCGTCAACGGCAGCAGCAGCGCCACGGCTGTCGTCGCGACTACCGAAACCACGGCCAAACCGAAGCAGATGCTCCAAAGACGCAGCCCGCGCCGCCCGCCGAGTCTGCGGCTCAAGAAGCAAAGACCCACATCCAGCCCGAGCAGCACCGGGAAAAGCAGCAGGCTGATCAACGTGACCGGTCTCCCAAACTTCGTCATCGCCGGCTGAGCGAGGCCCATCTCGCGGAAGATTTCCGCAAAGCGCGGAACGACGAAGAAAAACAACACGGCGAGGAGCGCGAAGAATCCGGTGTGCAGGATGAGGGTGGGTTGAATCGAGTGCGGAGAGTGCGCGACCGATTTCGGCTGGCTTCCGGTCGGGGGCAGCGCCTCCACCTGCGTCCGCACCTCGGCGGCGCTGTGCTGGCGGCGTTCGCGTTCCTTTTCCAGCGCCTGCTTCACGATCGCATCCACGCGCGGATCGGCCTCGCTCCGGGCCGACGGCGGCGTGAACGCGCCCGCCGGCAGTTCGCCCGTGAGCAACTCGTAAAGGACGACGCCCAGCGAGTAGATGTCCGCGCGATGATCCACTTCCGCGGGCGTCTCGCGTTGCTCGGGCGCCATGTAGCTCGGCGTGCCCAGCGCGGTGCCGGGTTGCGTGAAGCCGGGCGTTCCCTCGACCGCCGCCGACGTCGCCGGTTCCGCCTCTCCCATCAGTTTCGCGATGCCGAAGTCCGCCAGCTTCACGCGCCCTTTCGCGTCGAGCAGGATGTTCTCCGGCTTGATGTCGCGGTGGAGCACGCCCTCGTCGTGCGCGTATTGCAATGCGTCGCAGATGCGCGGCACGATGCCGAGCGCCTGTTGCGGCGTGAACTTCCGCGTGCGCATCGCCTGGCGCAGGTTCACGCCGTCCACGTATTCCATCAGCAGGTAAAAGAACCCGCCCGCCGTGCCGGAGTCGTGGACCGTGACGATGTTCGGATGATGCAGCCGCGCGAGGAGTTGCCCCTCGCGCTCGAAGCGCCCCGCAAACGCCGGGTCGCGCTCCGCGAGCGAAGCGGGCAGCAGCTTGAGCGCGACGAAGCGGTCGAGCTTCGGCTGACGAGTCTTGAAGACACAGCCCATGCCGCCCTGGCCGATGAGTTCGAGCACCTCCAACTGCGGAAATGCTGCGCTGACCGCCGCCAGCGACGGCGGGGGTGGGCGATCCGCGCACTCGGCATGATGGGTCGGCTGCAAGGCGGCCAGCATTAGGCAGCGGGGGCAGCCCGACACGCCCTCCGCGTCGAAGGCCGTGCCACAGGTTGGGCAATGTTTCAGATTCGAATCATTCATCACTGTTGCCTGACGCGTTTTTTCCGGAACGCGGCGGACTTTGTGAAG
>CAYQWK010000379.1:5024-6213 GCA_964420805.1 uncultured Bifidobacteriaceae bacterium
TCTTCGGGTGGAAGGCGAGGTGCAGGATGCGCTTTCTGACAAGTAAGAAGTTACTCCCCAATGCGCTGGAAATCTCTAGCATCCGTCCCTGTGCAACTCATGAAACGCCACGTCGTCCTGATCATCCTTCTGATGTTCAACTGCGCCGCGTGGGCCCAACAACCCGCGCCGGCAAAACCCAACATCATCGTCATCCTCGTGGATGACATTGGCGTGGGCGATTTCGGTTTCACCGGCGGCAAGGACTTTCCCACGCCGAACATTGACCGCTTTGCACAGGAAGGCGTGGTCTTCAGCCACGGTTACGCGCTGCCCTCCTGCTCACCCACCCGCGCCGCCCTGCTGACCGGGTGCTACCCGCAACGGTTCGGCATCGAGGACAACCGCCCGCTGGACGGCCCGCGGGATGGCATGGACCGATCGGAAATCCTGCTGCCACAGAAACTCAAGGAAGCCGGTTACGCCACGAGGCTGGTCGGCAAATGGCATCTCGGCAAAGGCAACCAGTTCGAGTTCGCCCCGCGCAATCGGGGCTTCGACGAGTTCTTCGGCTACTTCGGCGCGGCGGGCACCTACGTGAATCCCGTGCTTTCTCGCAATGGCGAGGAGAAACAGCACCCAGGCTACAATACCGACCTGCTCACCGATGAAGCCTGCCGCATCATCAAGTCGGCGGATGGGAAGCCGTTTTTCCTGCACCTGGCGACCATGGCCGCGCACGCCAAACAGGAAGCCAAACCCGCCGATCTGGCCAAGTTCGCGCACCTGGAAGGCAAACGCCGGATGGCCGCCGCCATCATCAGCAATCTGGACGAGAACTTGGGCCGGCTGATGCGGACGTTGCAGGAGGCCAAGCTCGACGAGCAGACGCTGGTCTTCCTCATGAGCGATAACGGGGGCGAGCCCGGCGTGCTCGGCACCAGCAACGGCCCGCATCGCGGTCAGAAGTTCGACGTGCTCGAAGGCGGCATTCGCGTCCCGTTCGCCGCGCGCTGGCCGGGCACCCTGCCGGCCGGCATACGCTTCGAGCCGATGGTCCATGTGATGGATGTCCTTCCCACCGCGCTGGCCGCCGCCGGGATTCCTGCCCCGGCCAACCTCGACGGCGTGAACCTTCTGCCCTACGTGCTGGGAAAAACGAACGGCGTGCCGCACCCGCAGCTCTGCTGGCTTTTCAACGACCACAAGG
>CAYQWK010000380.1:0-6208 GCA_964420805.1 uncultured Bifidobacteriaceae bacterium
CGGGCACACTGCGCGCTACCAATTGCACCTTTGCCAACAACACCGTTCGCGGGGGTAACGGGGATAGTGGGCGGTCGTATTACGCTGGCGCTGGCGGAGGCGGCGGCGGGATGGGGGGAGCGATCTTCACCGAGGGCGCGGAGTTGACTCTTTCAGGTTGCGCGTTTCAAGCCAATGCAGCTGCCGGTGGCAACGGCGGCAACGGCTTAAATAGCTACGGCGACGCTTTCAACGGCGGCAACGGTGGTTACCCCAATCTAGGCGGGGGCGGCATCTACGGCGGCATCTACCGCAGGGGCGGCGGGGGCGGATTTGGCGGTGGCGGTGGCGGTGGCACTGTAGGGGCCGCTAACTTCGGGGGACCAGGTGGATTCGGCGGAGGTGGAGGCGGTTCTTCGATTGACGGGGGCTCTGGCGGCACCGGTGGAGCTTATGGTGGCACCGGCGGCACCGGTATCAACTTAGGCAGCGGTGGTGGTGGAGGTGGTGCAGGTTTGGGTGGCGGTATATTCTGCCGGTCTGGCTTGGTTGCTATCCTTAACTGCGCCTTCACTGGCAATGTCGCCACCAATGGCCTCGGAGGCGGTGTGCGGCCTGGCGCCAATGGCCAGGGCGTCGGTGGCGCAATCTTTGTCCTTGATGCCTCACTCAATCTGGTGAACTCCACCTTCACCGGCAACATGGCCTCGACGGCACAACCGAACATCGTTGCCTCGACCTTCGTAACGACCACCAACGACTCCGGCGCAGGCTCGCTCCGGCAGGCCGTTCAGATCGCGACCCTGAGTAGCACCGCGTCGCTCATCACCTTCACCAACACGCTCTCCGGCCAGACCATCACGCTTACCAGTGGCCAACTAACGCTCTCGAACACGCTGACGATTGATGGTTCAACTCTGCCAGGAGGGATTCATCTCAACGGCAACGCGAGCAGCCGGATTTTTGAAGTGTTGAGCGGCAGCACAGTCGTGTTGGATTCCCTGACTCTCACCAACGGCAGAGCGTTTTTTACTAGCGGGGGCGGCATTCTGAACGCCGGCAATCTGACGGTGAACCGCTGCACCTTGGCAGGCAACAAAGCCGATCTCTTCGGCGGGGGCATTGAAAACAACGGCTCGGAATCCTTGGTGATCAACCAGTCCACCTTCACGGCGAATCAATGCAGTCAAGGCGGTGGGGCGGCGCTCGACATCAGCGCCGGACCGGTGTTAATGCAACACTGCACCGTGGCCGGTAATGTGGCGACGGCCCCTAGCGGCCAAGGCGGCGTCGGCAACTACTACTCGGGCGTGACCATCCATAATTCCATCATTGCGGGAAACAGTTCCGCTGGTTCGACACCTGACATCGGCGGCAACCCGATGACCTTCACCGG
This sequence comes from uncultured Bifidobacteriaceae bacterium, assembly GCA_964420805.1. GTDB lineage: Bacteria > Verrucomicrobiota > Verrucomicrobiia > Limisphaerales > SIBH01 > JANNGC01. The sequence continues at coordinate 1,376 of CAYQWK010000380.1, forward strand.
CGTCAATCTGACCAACGGCACGCCGCTGCTCGCGCCGCTCGGCAATTACGGCGGCCCCACGCCGACCATGCCGCCCTTGCCCGGCTCACCCGCGATTGACGGCGCCACCAGCGGTACGAGCTTCACCACCGATCAACGCGGCTTGCCGCGCATCGTGGGAACATTCGCCGATCTCGGCGCGGTGGAAGGCGTGTTCAACCTGAACTATCCCATCGTGAACTTTACCAAGCTCGGCAATGGCAACGTGCAATTCGCCTTCACCAACCTCAGCGGCCCGAGCTATCGCGTGCTCGCCAGCACGAACGTCGCCGCGCCGATCAACACGTGGAGCAACCTCGGCGCGCCGACGGAATCGCCCGCCGGCGTGTTCACTTTCACCGATCCCGGCGCGGCGAATTTTCCGCAACGCTTTTATCGCGTGACGACGCCGTAAACGGCGGCGGTAACCGATTAAAACCAAAACGGCCCGCCGGAGCAATCCAGCGGGCCGTTTGTTTTCAGAACTGGATCAAGCTTTGCGCTCTTTGATATCCGCTAGAATCTGGGCGACCATTTCCGCCTTCGGCTTCGCGCCTTGCGGGCCGCCGTGGTGGAGGCGCACGGAAACGTTGCCGGCTTCCCTGTCCTAGCCGCCGATGATGAGCATGGTGTGGACGCGGAGTTTTTCGGCATCGGCAATCTTCGCTTTGAACGGTGTGGCGCTGAAGTCGGAGTCCACGCGGACTTGCTGCGCGCGAAGCTCGTTCACGATGGGCTGGGCGTAATCAATCAGCGCCGCGTCGTTGTTGAGCGTGATGACGCGGATTCGCTATGACGGAATTCAGAATTCGCAGCACCTCGCCAAACCAGGAGTTTGATCCCGTGGTGTAGGCCGAAAACCGGGTGATTTGCCAGTTGACTTCGCTTTTCGATCCTAGATATTCCCGCGCCATCTCAAAGTCATGCGCGCTATGCGTTTTGCTCCACTATGATTTTTGCCAATCAAACAATGAATGCCAGACTCCGCCACCTTCTCGCTGCCAGCTTGCTGTTTGTGGCTGCGTTAGCTCCGGCGCAGGTCGTCACCACGACCGCTGATTCCGGGGCCGGCTCCCTGCGGGCGGTGGTGGCCGGAGCAGCCCCAGGGGCGACGGTGACTTTCACCGCCGGCCTGTCCGGTCAGGTCATCGCGCTGACCTCCGAAGACATCTTGTTGGACAAGAATATCACCATTGACGCGACGGCTTTGCCCAACCGGATTCAAATCACGAACACGGTGCCTTTTAGCCGCATCATCACGGTGGCCACCAATGTCACGGCCAGTCTAAAGGGCCTGAGGTTGAGCGGCGGCCGGTCGCAATTCGACTCGGTTGGTAATTTTGGCAACGGCGGGGCCATTTTGAATGAGGGAAAGTTGACTTTGTCGGGCTGCTATCTGGATCAGAACTCCGCCTTGCGCGGTGGTGCCGTTTTCAATCTTTTCGGCGTCTTGAATCTGAATCAATGCGCATTTGTGGGGAACTGGGCGATCCCTGATTTGGATGCGGGGCATGGCGGTGCGGTTCTCAACTTGGCCGGGACGACCACCATTAACCAATGCACCTTCACCGGGAACTCGGTTACGTCCTACGACTCTTATGGTGGCACCGGCGGGGCCGTTCATAACTACAACGGCAGCCTCACGATCAATCAAAGCACGATTACTGCGAATAGCGCAGTTCGAGGGGAGAAGGTGATGGGTTATGACAGTCAACCTGGTGACGGTGGCGGGATTTACAACCTTGGCGGTAATTTGCTCATCTTCAATTCCATCGTGTCGGCCAACACCGCCGACTTGAATGCGAACATCTCCGGCACCTACACCCCGAAAGGCACGAACCTGGTCGCTGGCGATCCGCTCCTGCTCCCGCTCGGCTATTATGGCGGCCCCACTCCGACCATGCCGCCGCGCACCCATTCGCCGGCCTTGGACGCGGCCAGCGACCTTACCGATGTTATCCTTCCTGGAAACACCAATTTCGTCCCCACCACATTCCTTTTTCCAACTGATCAACGCGGTCGGCCCCGGCTGTTCGGCCCGCACGTGGACATCGGCGCAGTGGAATTGCAATCGCCCATGGTCGTCACGAATCTCGCCGATGCCGGCCCCGGCTCGTTGCGCCAGGCGGTCGGTGAGGTGGATCCGGCGGACAACACCATCACCTTCGCCGCCGGGCTGTCCGGCCAGAGCATCCAGCTCGATTCCACCCTGGTGTTGGGCAAGAGCCTTGCCGTGGACGCCTCGGCGCTGGCGGCGGGAATCAGGATTCTCGGCGCTGGCCGGGTGATGGAAGTCACCGCAGGGCAGACGGTGCTGCTCCGTTGCCTTGAAGTGCGGAACGGCTACCACAATGACGCGGGCGCGGGCATCTACAACGCCGGCACGTTGACGCTGGATCGTTGCACCCTCGCCAACAACGGCAGCAACGCCGAGGGCAGCTATCGCCCGCTCACGGGCGGCGCCATTTACAACGTCGGCGCGCTGACGCTCAATCAATGCACCATGGCCGGCAACGTGGCCAACTCGGGCGCGGCCGTTTACAGCCCGGGCGGAGCCACCCTCACGATCAATCAGTCCACCATTGCGGGCAACGAAGGCAACTTTGGCACCGGCGGCATCTACCATCAGGGCGAGCTCACACTCAACAACACCGTCCTGGCCGGAAATTTTTCCAGCGGCTTCAGCCCGAACCTCAGCGGCGGCGGCACTCTGACGCCGCTGGGCACCAATCTCACCACCGGCGATCCGCTCCTGGCCGCGCTGGGCAACTACGGCGGCCCCACGCAAACCATGCCTCCGTTGCCCGGCTCCCCGGCCCTGGACGCAGGGGCGGACTCGGCCACCAACAGCTTCACCACCGACCAACGCGGCGGCTGGCGGCGTTCCGGCGCGGGCGTGGATATCGGCGCGGTGGAAATTGTGGCGGCCTCCGGCGTGCCCGCTGTGCTCACCAGCCTGAAGCGGGTCACGAATGGCGCACTCCGGTTCAACTTCACGAACCTCGTGGCGGCGGGTTTCACGGTCTATGCCAGCACCAACGTGGCCGCGCCGTTCATCACCTGGAGCAATCTCGGCCCCGCCACAGAATCACCGCTCGGCTCCGGCCAATACCAGTTCACCGATCCGGCGGCCACGAATCACCCGCGACGCTTCTACCGCGTTAGCAGTCCGTAAAGTGACGTGGAATTTCAGAAGTCGAGCCAGACCCGCCGCTCTTTGATCTTCGCCAAAATCTCCGCCACCACTTCCGCCTTCGGCTTCGCACCTTGTGGGCCGCTAAGACGCAGGTGAATGGAAACGTTGCTCCGCGCTCCGGTTCATGTTCATGGCTTCACCGCGCGGTAAAAGCGGCGCGGATAATTCGTCGCTTCCAGATCGGTGAAGGTGAATGTGCCCACCGGAGATTCCGTGGGTGCGCCAAGGTTCTGCCAGCTTGCGATAGGCAAAGCGACGTTGGTGCTGGCGAGAACTATGTAAGTCGGACCGCTGAGGTTTGTGAACGCGAACCGCACGTTGCCGCTGCCAAGTTTAGTGACGTTCACGAGCGGATAGTTGGTGCTGAACGCGCCTTCCACCGCGCCGATGTCCACATGCACGCCAATCAACCTGGCCAGGCCGCGCTGATCGGTGGCGAGGCTGTTGGTCACGCTGTCCGTTCCGGCGTTCAGTGCGGGCGAGCCGGGCAAGGGCGGACGCGTCTGTGTCGGCCCGCCGTAGTTGCCCAGCGGCGCGAGCAGTGGAGTGCCGTTGGTGAGGTTGTTCACGCTGGAGGCAAAACTGCCGGAGACGTTTGGGCTAAAACCTCCCGTGTTATCCGCGATGATGGTGTTGGTGGCGATGATGCCGCCAAATGTCAGGGAAACTCCGCCGCCGATACCTGCACCCGAGTTATTTCCGGCGATGGTGCATTGGACAAATTTGAGATTGTTCAAGGAATCGATCCCGCCGCCTACTCCTCCCGCTGAATTTCCCGAGAGCGTGCATTGGTTGAGGGTGAGTGGGCCGCTGGCTTTGATCCCACCACCTGAGCCGGTCGCAAAATTTCCGGAGAGCGTGCACTGGACGAGGGTGAGTGGGCCGCTGGTTTCGACCGCGCCGCCATCGCCCGCAACTGAGTTGCCCGAGAGTGCGCACTGGTTCAGTGCGAGCGTCCCACTGGAATAGATCGCGCCGCCAAGACCTCCCGAATTACCTGTCAGTCTGCAGCGGTTCATGGTCAGCGTGCCGCCTGCGTTGTCAATTGCACCGCCAAAACTGGTTTCGGCTGCCCCCACGCCATTCCCACCAGTGAGGGTTAGGTTGTTCATCGTGATGCTGGCGCTGTTGTTGATGTAGAAAATGCGCGTGGCCTGGTTGCCGCTGATGATGACGTTTGCCGCCAGGTTCGTGGCGGTGATGGTCATGCTGTTGGTGAGCACGAGTTCGCCGCTGATAAGCGTGATGGTCTGGCCGGAGAGCGTGTTGGTGAACGTGATGGTGGTCGCACTCCCCGCGTTGTTGGCGATGAGCACCGCCTGCCGGAGCGAGCCCGCGCCGGAATCGCTGGTGTTCAAAACGATGGTTGATCCACCAAGGTTGGGCTGCGCGGTGGAAGCGGTGTTGCCGCTGAAGGTGGGGTTCACCAGATTGAGCGCGGCATTCAGCACGAAGATCGCGCCGCCCACGCCCTGGCCGTTGGCGCCACCGGTTGCTGCGCCCAGGCCACGACTGGCCTGGTTGTCGGTGAAAGTGCAGTTGACGACCGAAACAATTCCGGTCCGGGCAAATATTGCGCCCCCCCGCCCCGCCCCCCCGCCGCCCCCCCCGGGCCAACC
>CAYQWK010000381.1:0-6199 GCA_964420805.1 uncultured Bifidobacteriaceae bacterium
CCCTTAATGTGCTGATCGGCGCAAACGGGACAGGCAAGTCCAATTTTATTGAAGCGATTGAGCTTCTTCACGCCACACCGGGGGACTTTTCAGAGCCGATTCGAATAGGCGGAACCGCCGGTGAGTGGCTTTGGAAGGGAGGCGATGTGATGAATCGTGCGACAATCGCCGCAATACTCTCGGCTTCCGCCAGCACATCCACCCCCGAGCTTCTTTACCGGCTTTCGTTCACACAGACGAACAGCCGGTTGGAAGTTGTGGATGAGATGCTGGAGGAAACAGAGCCACGGAAACCAGGGCACAGAGACGTGTTCTTTTACTATCGGTTTCAAAACGGCCATCCAGTCATCAATGTCCGCCAGGTCGTGAAGGGTAAGGAGACCGAGCACGGCTGGGTGCAGCGCCGGTTGCAGCGAGAAACATTGAATCCGGAGCAGTCTGTGCTTTCCCAGCGCAAAGACCCGGATCTCTATCCAGAGGTGACCCGTTTGGCGTCCCAATTCGGTGGCGTGCAGATTTTTCGCGAGTGGAGTTTTGGCCGTGGCGCGGCAATTCGAAAAGCCCAGCAGACGAATCTTCAAAGTGGAACTTTGTTGCCGAGCCTTGTGAACCTTGCTCACGTCCTTAATGATCTTGAACATCGTGATTGTTGGCCGCGATTTCTTGAGTTGATGCGCCGTTTCCTTCCGCGCTTCAACCGGTTGAGCACGCGGATTGTCGGCGATTCGGTGGGGATTTATTTGCACGAGGACGGACTGCGGACACCCATGCCTGCCGCACGTCTCTCGGATGGGACAATCCGCTATCTGGCCCTGCTGGCCATTCTGCTGAATGCGGACGCTGCTCCGTTGATCTGCATCGAGGAGCCTGAACTTGGACTTCATCCCGACGCAATTTCTGTCATTGCTGACCTGCTCATTGAGGCGAGCGAGAAGACTCAGTTGATTGTCACCACTCATTCGGACGTGCTCGTGTCGGCCCTCGGCGATCATGCGGAGTCGATCATGGTGTGTGAACGCGATGCAAAGGGCACAAAGTTTCAGCGGCAAGATCCGGCCAAACTCAAGGACTGGCTTGCTCGCTACTCCCTGGGTGACTTGTGGCTCAAAGGTGAACTTGGAGGCGTGCGATGGTAAGAGAAGTCCGCGTCTATGTGGAAGGGGGCGGTCCGACAAGCCGCACACAATCCAAACTGCGCGAAGGGTTCGATGGATTCTTCAGGCTTCTAAAGCAGGCGGCTTCCCAACATGGCGTATCCTTACGGTTCATCGTGGCGGGTTCGCGCAATGAGGCGTTTGAGGATTTCCGCGTCGCGCTCAAGACACATGGGGGCTCAATGAACCTGCTCCTTGTAGATGCGGAGACGGAAGTCACCTCCGCACCGCGCCAGCACCTCCAGCAACGGGATTCATGGGATTTGTCGAACGTGACAGAGGAACAGGTTCACTTGATGGCTCAATGCATGGAGGCCTGGCTGGTTGCCGATTCAGAAGCCTTGTCCGCCTATTACGGACAAGGCTTCAAGCTGAATGCTCTTCCCAAGCGACAGAACCTGGAACAAGAGCCTAAGACCGCGATTTACGATGCCCTTGCTGCTGCCACGCGGAACACGCAGAAGGGGTTGTACGGCAAAATCAGCCACGCTTGCGAACTTTTGAAGCGTGTCGATGCAGCGAAGGCTAAGGCACGCTGTCCGCACTGCAACCGATTCTTCGATACCGTCAGCGAATTCATCACTTCCTCCACCCAGAACTAATTTATGTTTCTTACAGGCATTGGCGACGAAGCCGGCAACACCATCGAACAACAGGTCAAGGCCCACCAGGCGCTTGGCTGGAACACCATCGAGATGCGCGGTGTGGAAGTGCCGGGCTTCGCCAAGGCGAACTTTCACGAAATCCCCGACGCGGCATTCGATCTCGCGGCGACAAAACTGCGCGACGCGGGCGTGAGCGTGTATTGCTTCGGCTCCACGATCATGAACTGGCAGAAGACGGTCGAGACGCCGTTCGACGTGACGCTGGGCGAAGTGCGGCGCTGCATCCCGAGGATGCAGAAGCTCGGCACGAAGTTCGTCCGGGTGATGAGCTTCAAGCCGAAGGACGATGAGTTCACCATTCCCGCCGCTGTGTTCCAGCGTGTCAGGGACGTGACGAACATGTTCCTCGACGCCGGCCTCCAGCCCGTTCACGAGAACTGCATGAACTACGGCGGCATGAGCTGGCAGCACGCGCTCGAGTTGCTCGACAAGGCGCCCGGCCTGAAGTGGGTCTTCGACACCGCGAATCCCGTGTTCAACCCCGACCGCAGCAAGAGCAAGCCGTGGTCGAAGCAGAACGCCTGGGAGTTTTACACGCATGTGAAGGCCCACACCATCCACGTCCACATCAAGGACGCGCGCTGGAACCCTGCGAAGAACGACGCCGACTACACCATGCCCGGCGATGGCGACGGATACGTGCGCGCCGTGATCAAGGACTTGCTGGCGAGCGGCTACGCCGGAGCCTTCTCCATCGAACCGCACGTCGCCGTGGTGTTTCACGACGCCAGCGTGCAGGCATCTTCCGACCAGCAATTCAACAGCTACGTGGATTATGGCCGCGCTCTAGCGAAGCTGGTGGCGGAGGTGAAGGCGGAGATTACCGCCAAAGGCTGATGGCCGGGCAATACGCCGGCCGTGCGGCCTCGACCCACATCGAACGCCCTGGACTGGCACGAAGTGGTTTAGCTGTATAAGCAATGACGATGCAGCCGATCCGGGGGAACGACCGAACTGGCCTGCAGCTGATGGAAGGAGACCAACGCCCAGGCCAATGCCTGGATTGCGCGTAGCCCGCGCCAATAAACTTTGGAATTCCCACTGACCCCAGCCCCAACCGGTCAAGACTGACCGCCACTTTCAATCCCCCGGTCCACCTTGCCATTGGCACTGCGGGCCGCACGCGCTAAGGTCGGGCCATGACGATCTTCGAAAAGATTGCCGCCCGGCAGATCCCCGCTGAAATCGTGTACGAAGACGATCTCGTGATCGCCTTCAAGGACATCAATCCCAAGGCTCCGGTCCATGCCTTGATCGTGCCGAAGAGACCCATCCCGCGCGTCGGCGCGGCCACGGACACGGATGCCGCGGTGCTTGGGCATTTGCTGGTGAAAGCCGCGGAGGTCGCGCGCCGGCTCGGCGTGGACGACACCGGTTACCGCCTGGTCATCAACCACGGCCCAGACGCCGGCGAATCGGTCCCGCACCTGCACTGCCACATTCTGGCCGGACGCCAGCTCGGCTGGCCGCCTGGCTGACTTTTCCGCGCGCCTGCATCTCGCGCCCTTACTTCCCCTCCACCCACTCGATGTTGAACCGCGCCAGGTGGATGTCCTCTTTCGCCTCGTAGACGCACAGCACGGTGCCGTCGGGCAGAATCGCGAGGTCAGAATAGGCACTGGGCCCGGGATCGAGCGTCCTGTTCTCCGGCCAGGTGCGTCCATTGTCGCGGCTGAGTTTGATCGAGAGATTCTCGCGCTTGCCGCGGCCGGCGGAGATTTCCCGGCCGGTCTTGTCGCGACCAACGGTGTGCGGGTTTGAAAACACCAGCACCCCGGCCGGATGCGCAACGATGCTCGCCATGCAAACGGGTTCCAAAAGTTCGGGATGAAACTCCGGTTTGCTCCAGCCGGTCGCGCCGTCGGCGCTGGTGGTGACGAGCTTGCGGTTCGGCTTCGAGACGCTGCGGGTCACGAGCATCACTCGGCCGTCGGACAGTTCGGCCAGCATCGTTTCGTTCGGGTCGTTCAACGCCCCTTCGTTGGGCAGCGCGACTTCGCCGGCCTTCCAGGTTTTCCCATGGTCGTCGCTGAAAATGGTTCCCGCCGCGGACGGTCCGTGGTCACCGACGCCGCCATACGCGAGCCAGATGGGCACTACGAGCCGCCCGTTCTTGAGTTGGATGCCATGTCCCGGCCCTGTGGCGATGACCTTCCAATTGTACTTCGAGCGGAACGGCTCGAATGATGAGGTGATCTCGACGGGCTGGCTCCAGGTAACGCCGTCGTCCGCGCTGCGCATTGAGAAACAGCGGGCGTAATTCACGCAATAGAGGAACTCGATGGCGCCCGTGGCGCGGTCCACAATGGCGACGGGATTGTTGACGGTCTGCTCGTGTTCGCCGCCGGATTTCTTGCGCGGGTTGCCCTCGATGCGCGCGGCGCGATGAGCGATGTGCTGCGAGGGCTGCCAGGTCTTTCCGCCATCGAGCGAGCGCCGCAGGTGGACTTCAATCTCGCCCCAGTCTCCGCTGCCGTTGCGGCGCGCCTCGGAATAAGCGAGCACCGTGCCCTTCGCGGTGACGGCCACGCCCGGGATGCGGTATCGCTTCACGCCGTTCATTCCATTGGTGAAGACCTCGTTTTTCTCCAGGAAAGGGGCGGCGGCAAGAGCCGCCTGGGCGCAGAACGCGAAAGCAAGCAGTAGTCGGATCATGGGCATTGTGACGACGCAGTCGCACGGCGGGTTCGAGATATATTCCGATGCCGCGCGATTGACGGTGGTGCAAAGAGCGCCCGCTGGCCGGACTCGCGCGCGCAATTGACGGTCGAGGGGATGTCTGGCAAGTGAAGGTCATGCTTCTCCCGGCCCGATGATAAATCGAATTCTCCGAGCCATTGGCATTGCTCTTCTTGCCAGCGCGTGTTCGACCCTGCCGCCGCGTGTGCATACGTTCGCGCTGTTCGCGGCGTTGCCAGATCGTCACGGATTTGCCGGCGCGTTCGCCGGAGTGGCGGGTGGGCAACTCCTCGTGGCCGGCGGAGCGAACTTCCCTGACAAGAAGCCGTGGGAGGGTGGGAAGAAGGTCTGGCACGACACTGTGTTCGCGCTCAACGAGCCGCATGGTCGCTGGCGCGTCGCGGGCCGGCTTCCACGCCCTCTGGCCTACGGAGTTTCTGTGTCCACCGCCGAGGGCGTGGTGTGTGTCGGCGGGAGCGACGCGGAGCGGCATCATGCGGAGACGTTCCTGTTGCAGTTTCATAACGGCGGTTTGGCGGTGAAGGAGCTTCCAACCCTGCCCTTCCCGGTCGCCTACGGCGCCGGCGCGTTACTCGACGGAACAGTTTTTGTTTTTGGCGGTTCGGACCAGCCGGGCGAGAAATCCGCGTTGAACCGTCTGCTGGCGTTCGACCTGAACGCCGCGTCGCCGCAATGGCGCGAACTGGAACCGTGCCCCGGCAAGGCGCGCGTCCTGCCCGTGGCCGCGGCGTTGGATGGGGCGTTTTACGTCGCCGGTGGAGCGGCGTTGGAGGAGATGAACGGCAAGGTCGCACGGGTGTATTTACGCGACGCTTGGAGTTACCGGCCCGGCGCGGGATGGAAACGCCTGGCCGATCTCCCGAAGCCGGTGGCCGCCGCGCCTTCGCCGGCCCCGGCCGGGTTGCACGAGTTTCATGTTCTCGCCGGCGACGACGGATCGCTCGCCGGGTTCCAGCCCGTGGAGAAGCACCCGGGATTTCCTGATTCGCATTTGACTTACGACACGCGACGCGACGAGTGGCGTGTTTCCGGCCGCGTCCCTGCGCCGCGCGCGACTTTGCCCTCCGCGCTCTGGCGGGGAAGGTGGGTGATGCCCAGCGGTGAAGTTCGTCCCGGCGTGCGCTCGCCGGAGGTCTGGACTTTCAAGCCCGGTCATCCGTGGATGGGGACCGAAACCAGACCGTGAACAACGCGGGCTTTTCATTCTTTCACTCTGGGCCTGCACGCCGTTTCTTTGCTGCGCCATGAATGCCGCACGAATTCCCTGGTTGAAACGCCTTTGCCTCGTCCTGCCGGTCGTCCTCGTCGGCGCCACCCTGTCGGCGGCGGAAACGCCGGCGGTGCTGGCGCATTACATGCCGTGGTATGCGAGCAAAGACGTCAGCGGGCGCTGGGGCTGGCACTGGACGATGAACAAGTTCGATCCCGAACGCGTGCGATGGGAAGGCCAGCGTGAAGTGGCGTCGCACGATTATCCGCTCATTGGTCCTTACGATTCAGGTGACGACCACACCCTCGAATGTCACGCGCTGCTCATGAAATTCGCCGGGTTGGATGGCGTGGTGATCGACTGGTACGGCACGCGCGACCTGAACGATTACGCGATGCTGCACCGCCGCACGACCAGGCTGCTGACTTGTCAGCGCCGGGCGGGATTGCGATTTGCCGTTTGCTACGAGG
>CAYQWK010000382.1:0-213 GCA_964420805.1 uncultured Bifidobacteriaceae bacterium
GCTCTGCTTTCCGGAGCCGCCGTGCGACTGCTTGATGATGACCTTCTGGCCGGTCTTGCCCTCCCAGTACTTCGCGAAGGCGGCGTTGTAGTCCTGGTAGAGTTCCCGCGTCGGGTCGTAGGAGACGTTGAGCAGGGTGGCGGGCTTGGCCGCCGCGAGGGCGGCGAGGCCGGTCAGGGCCAGCGATAGTGCGGTTACGATTTGTTTCTTCAT
>CAYQWK010000382.1:223-3302 GCA_964420805.1 uncultured Bifidobacteriaceae bacterium
GTGTTGCGGTTTTTTAGAATCCAAATTGGATGCGGGCCAGCAGTGCTTCTTCGTTGTGTTCGGTGACTTCTCCTTTGGCGCGACTGCCGCCTTTGAAATCGGTGTTCAGGTAGTTGACGCTGGCTTTGACATTTCGGTTCAGATGCCAGTTCAGTCCCACGCCCCATTCATGCGCTTCCCGCGCGGAGTTGGAGGTGGCGAAATCGGGGCCGGCCACTTTGTCGTCGTTGCGGAAGACCGAGTCATCCACCGAGAGGTGGCCGACGCGGGCGACAATTTCCCAGGCGCCCCAGCCGCTTCCCGCGCCAAAGCCAAAGGGCCGCTTGGGCGTGACGGGCGTGAAGGAGTTCTCCTCGCCGGTCAGGAAATAGGAGCCGGCGAGCTGCCAGGCCTGGTTGTCAAAGGTGCGGTGTTTTGTCTGGGCGGCGGTGGCCCCTGCCTTGATTGCCACGTCGTGCGACGAAATGGTGTATTCCCCAAACACTCCGAACGGTCCCCAGTAGTACCAGAACTGCGGTGCCAGGCGATCCGTCTCGCCATCGGCTGTCACGTTCGGCGCGGCCGTGGTGCCGGCGCCGGTGCGCCAGCGGAACCATGTCTGCTGGCCGGCGGTCGAGTAATTGCGCAACGCACCCACATGAGTGCCGTGGGTGACGGCGAGGCCGACGCCAAACCTCCTCAGCGGCTCGATGCGGGTCTGGTCGAACGGTTGAACGAACAAGCGCGCGGCCACATCCTTGCCGTCGTCACTTGTTTCCACATCGCCGCTGCCGCCGTCCTCGACACCGTTGAAGTAGCCGAGTTGATAGGCCAGAGTGTTGCCAAGAATCTTGCCGTGGAGTTGCACGCCCACATCGCGGTTCGGCGCAAGTTGTGTTGGCAGACCGCGTTCGATGAAGAGCATGTTCGCGCCTGATTGCAGGCGCTCCAGTCCCGCGGGTTCCTTGAATTTGCCGACTTGTAGTTGCGCCTCGTCCCAGTGATGAAAATTCACGTATCCGTCCTGGAGGAATGCGTTGTTCCCCGTGCCGGATGTGATGCCCGACGCGAAATCCAGCATGAGCCGGTATTCAAAATCCTTCCAAACTGTGCCCTCAATGATCGGACGCACACGGCGAAGCAGGAATGAGTCGTTGCCTTTCACCGCCTCGTCCCCGAGGAACGTCCGCGAGTCCGCCTGCACATAGCCGCGAATCTTGAAGGTGAAGTTCGAGTCGCCGGTGCTGACGTTCAGCCCGCCGCCACCCAGTGTGACTGTGGGCAGAGTCTTCGCCTTCGCCTCGGCAGCCTCAGCCTCCAGTTCCTTGTTGCGCTCCAGAATTCGGACCTTCTGGTCCAGGGCTTGGAGCTGTTCCTTGAGCCGCTTGAGTTCGTCAGTTTGATCCTCAGCGAGCAGGTGACCGGTCTGTGCGCCAACCAGCGCCGCCACGACCAGGATTCGATTGAATTGCATTTGTTGTTTTCTTCTTCCGCTTCCCTCCGTGGTTGCGGTCGGGTCGTCGGGCTGTCGTTGTGTTTGTACCTCCAGGGGTCTGGTGGGCAAAAAGTCTTACTCCTCCCGGGTTGCTTCGGCCTTGTCGAAGCGCACCTTCTCGGTCCGCTCAATCTGCACCACGCGGGATTCATGAATGACAATCTGGATCACGCCAAACCGCACCGACTCTACTTGCTGCGCCACGATCTTCAGCCAGGCCGGTGTGCTCTCCACGTCGTTAATTGCTGCACTCATACAGTTAATTCTGCTTCGTTCGGACATGAGTGTAGAATAAAACTCGACTTAGTCAATAGAGTTTAATCTATTCTCCATTCTTCCCGATTTGATCAATATTAATCACAGCTAAATGGGGCAGGAGTGCAGGTAAGAAACAAATTCTTGATTGACCGCATGTAGATTATAGAGTTTCCCGGCAATGAAGCTGTCCACCCGTGGCGAGTATGCCCTGCGAGCCTTGCTGGTCTTGGGCCTGGATTACGGCCCCCATGTCGTCCGCATTCAGACCATCTCGGACGAGCAACACATCCCCAAACGCTTTCTGGAACAGATTCTCAATGATCTGAAATCCGCTGGCGTGGTGGAGAGCAAACGCGGCATCAGCGGCGGTTATCGCCTCGCGCGCCGTCCTGAGGACGTCACCCTGGCCGCCGTCATCCGCCATGTGGAAGGCGCGCTCGCGCCGGTGAGTTGCGTAAGCGAACGTTTCTACGAGAAATGCACCTGCCCCGACGAGGCGCGTTGCGCCATCCGCTCGGTGATGAAGGAAGCTCGCGACGCCGTGGTTAAAGTCATGGAACGGGTGACCGTGGCGGAGTTGTGCGAACGGGCCAGACGCCTTAGTCAGGAAGCCGTCAGCGCGCTGGATTTCGTCATCTAACCTTAGTCTGTCCCGTGTGAAACAACTGAAGTCATCCCTCGGAGATTTGCGCCGAATCTTCGCGCGTACCATCACCCTGCGTGACATTGCGGAACCGCTGGTGTCTTTTGATGCAAGTCAGCCGACAGTTAAGGTCCGCGCATTCATGGAACAGCGCGAATTCGACGTTGTTGGTGTGCGGAGCGACGGGATGGTCACCGGCTATGTTGCGAAGACGGGCTTGGGGGAGGGGACGCTCCTTGACTACTACCGCGAATTCGCACCAGGTGAGGTTCTTCCTGACAGCGAGCCATTGCTTGCCGCGTTCGCCGCGCTGCGGGAGCGGCGTCATGTGTTCATCAATTTGCTCGGCCACGTTGGCGGAATTGTCACTCGTGGCGACTTGCAAAAAGCGCCGGTGCGTTTGTGGCTTTTCGGTCTCCTCTCTTTGTTGGAAATGCAGATGCTTCGCGTCGTGAGGGAACGCTTCCCGGCCGATTCGTGGACACCGCTCTTATCCGAGGATCGTGCGGCTGGAGCCCGGCGCATCTTTGAGGAGCGCCGGCGGCGAGACGAGGCGAACGATCTTTCGGACTGCCTTCAACTGGGCGATAAAGCCTGTATCCTGATGAAAGACCCGGTGCTGTTCCGCCTGAGCGGCTTTCAGTCAAAGCGGTCTCTGGAATCGTTCTTTAACGAGGTCAACAACTTGCGGAACGCCCTAGCCC
>CAYQWK010000382.1:3312-6189 GCA_964420805.1 uncultured Bifidobacteriaceae bacterium
CGCCAATGACATTCTGATCGGCCGCTGGCCGGCGCTTCCTGACTTGGTGACGGTCCTCGAGACGTTGCTGGAACGTCTTGAACTCGCAGTGGTTGCCCCGAAGCGTGATTGTCATTGAAGGATTCTGCGCCGTTCTATTCGTGATTCAACGACGCCGGTGAAATTGCCCGGAGGCTGCTCGTTTCATTGACTTTTGGCATGCTGTTGCCAAGACCGCACTTGCGTTTGGTTTGTTTAATGTTACGATCAACGCCCCATGAAAAAACTCTTGCTCGCACTAAGCAGTATGGCTCTTGCGGCGAATTTTGCCGGCGCAGCCATACCTGTCACAACAACACCCTTCACCAACACCTTTGATGCGTGGCCGCTCGCAGAGGATTTCGCCACGCGGTCATCGCCAACTGATGATGCCGCAACGACAACTACCCTCGACGCGCGCGTGAACACAAATGTGGCCAGCACAATCACGGCGCGTTTGAATAATGCCAGCCCCACAAACACGCCTTCGCAAAATGCCAATGCATCATGGACTTCTGGAACCAACGGTCTGCAGATCGGCTATATTCAGAGCCGGCCCACGGGCAACGGTCACACTTTGGTGATGGCTACCCTGACCAATGTTTCTGGTGGCACTGCTACCAGCCTGAATCTTTCATACAATTTGGCTGAAACTGGTACAACTCCTGTAGAACAGGTTGCCGGGCATCGGGTCTATTGGAGTTTGACAGGTGCAGCGGGTTCTTGGACTGCCATTAGTTCAATTGACGGAACCCCCGGTTCCAAGAGCGCCAGCGTCAATCTTGGTGGCGGCTGGGCACCCAATTCGAGGATGTATCTGATTTGGGCTGATGATAACGCGGACGGCTCGACTGATCGGGGGTACCAGATTGATGATTTGGGATTAAGTGTCGTTGTTGGTTCGGTTCCGCTTACTGTCACATTGACGGCTCCTGCGAATGGGCTGATCGGCTATCCACCAACGAACATTGCGGTAAACGCCACAACCGCAGGCGATGTGGCTGCAACTAGCGTG
Organism: uncultured Bifidobacteriaceae bacterium; assembly: GCA_964420805.1. GTDB lineage: Bacteria > Verrucomicrobiota > Verrucomicrobiia > Limisphaerales > SIBH01 > JANNGC01. The sequence goes on from CAYQWK010000382.1 coordinate 4,346, forward strand.
TCGTTTTACACCAACGGCGTGCTGGCGGTCACCGACACCGGTGCGCCTTTCTCAGCCGTGCTTACTGCGCTTTCATCCGGCACCTACTCAATTTACGCTCAGGCCGTCAACGGCGTGGAGACCGCATATTCCGCGACAAACACCATCCGCGTGCTGGATGTGATCAATTACACCGGTGGCACGCACACCGAGAATTTCGACGGCATGGGCGACAGCGGCACGAATACGCCGGTCGGTTGGTACGTTGGCAATGCCCCGCCCGCTACCAGCACGGCGGTGACAGTCGGCGACGGCAGCGCCGGTCCAGCCACGGCTATTCTGGGGTGGAACTACGGCACCACGCTCGCTACGGACCGTGCCTTGGGAACAGCCCCCACCAGTGCTGAAAGAAACATTGTGGCCGTCCTCCAGAACAACAGCGGCAATCCGATGACCACCTTGGAGATTCACTTCACCGGTGAGGTGTGGCGGAACTACACGAATGCTCTTTTTAACGGCGTGATCTCAAACTTGATCAGCATGGATCTCGGCGCCACCTGGGTTTCGACCGGCCTTAAGTTCGAACAACCCTTCGCGCCCGTGCAACCTCCGGCCGCTGTGGACGGAAACGCCGTGGGCAACCGCACCGAAGATATCAATGCTGTTGTCACCCTCCCGGCTCCGTTGCCGAATGGCTCCATCATTCTCGTGCGATGGTGGGATGCAAACGAAGGCGGTACTGACGGTGGACTTGCCATTGACGATGTTTCGTTCACCGGCGGTTTTGGCGCTTTCGTGCCCTTCGCGGTCCTGACCACGCCCACCAATGGCGCGACTTTTGCCGAGGCGGTGCCAATCACTTTGGCGGCCACGGCCAACATGGCTGCAACCGTGACCAACGTCGCCTTCTACCACGACAGCCTTTTGAATCTGATCGGCAATGACACCACCGCTCCCTTTGGCGCAGTTTATAGCAACGCCACCGTGGGGACGCACACCCTCTTTGCTGTTGCCACAGATAGCGGCGGCAACACCGTGACCACGTCGAACTCCGTGACCATCACCGTCAATCCGAACGTGCCGCCGTCCATCACCATCACCAATCCCGCGTCCGGCTCCGAGTATCTCGTCGGCACCACCGTCACGAACGTCGCCGCCAGCGTGTTGGATTCCGATGGTTCGATCGTTCGCGTGGAATTCTACGTGAACGACTACCTGATGGTTTCCGACACCACGAGCCCCTATGGCATCGATCTCTGCAACCTGAACGGCGGCAACAACACTGTGCTGGCCGTGGCGGTGGACAACGCCGGAGCCCGCGTCACCAACAGCATCTCGCTGGTCGGCACCAATCCGCCCGGTGTGACCTCCATCGTCACCAATGGCGCCACCTGGCAGTATCTCGACAACGGCAGCGACCAGAGCAATTTCTGGCACGCCCTCGCTTTCGACGACTCCGGGTGGAGCAACGGCGTGGCTGAACTCGGCTATGGCGATGCCCCTGGCCGTCCCGAGCGCACCACGGTTGGTTTCGGCCCAAGTTCCACTGCCAAGTATCCGACCACTTACTTCCGGAAGAAGTTCTACGTGGCCGACCCGAATGCCTACACCAACTACATCCTCCGCGTGCTGGCGGATGACCGCTTCATCGTCCACCTGAACGGCGTGCTGGTCTTCCACAACATCACCAACACGCCGGTGGAAAACGTGTTCTACAACACACTCACTCCCGCAGCCATTCCGAACGATGGCACGCTCTACGACCAGACGAACCTGACCTCCAGCGCCTTTATCGCAGGCACGAACATCGTTGCTGTCGAGGTGCATCAAGACGCCGCCAATTCCTCCGACATCAGCTTCGACCT
>CAYQWK010000383.1:0-2916 GCA_964420805.1 uncultured Bifidobacteriaceae bacterium
GTGCAGACGCCGAGCGTGCAGCTGGTGCCGCGCTGGCCGCCCTGCCCGCCGACGCCGGCGCCGCGGCGCGCGGAACCGCCGCTCTGGCGGGAGGTGGAGCAGGTGCTGATGCCGTCGTCACCGTTCTGGCCGTTGCCGCCGACGGTCAGGCGTCCGTTAAAGTTGGCGATGGTCGCACCGCTGCCCTTCAACATGCCCACCACGATGTCCATGTTGTTCAAATCGAGCGTTCCGTTGCCTCCGAGGCCGGTTGCGTCAAAGGTGCTGTATTGAAGGGCATACGTGTGGTCGAGGCGGATGGTGCCCTGTCCGACGCCGGCGAAGTTTGTGAATACAGTGTCCCCGGTGAAGGTATTCGCGTTCTTGAGAATCAACCGTCCGCCGTCGCCCTTGAGCAGCCGACCCGGGCCGGAAATGATGCTGTTGACGATGATATCCTTGCTCCAGCCGCAAACGAGGTTCGCGTCGCCGCCTTCAAGGTAAATGCCGCGGGTCGGAGCGATGTCGAGGTAGGAATCATGGTTTTGCAGGGCGCCGCTGTTGCGAATGGTGATGTTGCTCGCATCGAAGGAGCCAGGAACTGCACCGAGGTAGAAGTCAAACGCGGCGCGCAACTGGCCGTTGTCGATGATGGTCTTGCCCGTGTAGGTGTTCGTGTTGACGGCGCTCGGAGTGCCGGTTGTGCCGATGGCTCCCAGAACTTGAAGGGCGTTGTTCTTGTTGCCGGAATCCTTCACCACCAAGGTGATCGGGCCCATGATATTGCCCAGATACTGGTGCGCCGCACTGGGATTGGTGAGAACGAGCGAAATAAGACCTCCGCCCGAGTTGGTGACATAGGAACCCGCGCTGCCGGAGATGCCGCGCACGGCCTCGCTGCGGCCGTTGAGGTCGAACACGCCACCGGTTACATCGAGGATCATGCTGTCAGCCAGTTGATCTCCGCTGCCCGTGAGTTGGAGCACGTTGTTGCCACTCTTGCGAATCGTGCCGCTGGGACCAAGAATCGTGCGAGCGAAACCCTGCACACCGGCGGGATTGAATTCCACCGTTTGACCATTGTTGGTCACAACGCCGGTGCCGATGGTCCCGACACCTGCAAGTCGCAGCGTGCCGGAGTTGAGGGAGAAATTGCCGCTGTAAGTGGCGTCGTTGTTAGCCGCCAGTTCGAGAATCTTTCCACCGGTCACGGTCAGTAAGGAAGACCCGTTCAGCGCGCCTTCAATACGCATGTCTGGGTTGGCCCCGATCAGTCCGAGGTTCATGGTGGACGGGGCGTTGACATTGATGGGGCCGGTCCAGACCACCCACTGGCCGGTGCCCTGGCCACCGGCTCCGAGGGCGCCACCGTTCAGGTTGATCGTGGCCGAGTTCGTTACCCCGCCGGGCGAAGTGTAGGAATATCCACCAAGCGAACCCGCCGCTGCCACCGTAACCACGCTGGTGAGTTGCATGCTAAACTGCTCGCCATAGAGCATACCGCGGCTGACCACAAACTCGGTCACATTGCTCACCGCGCCGCGCAGCGGAACCCGGTCGCTGTGACTGATGCTGAGTTTCTTGCCTCCGCCATCGACGAATCCGGCATTGCCCAAATCGAGCCGGCCGGTGCCTCCAATGAGGGTGTCATCGGTCAGGGTCACCCGCTGCAAGCCGGAGGAAGTGCCGACGCTGGCACCCGTATTCTTGATGGCACCCAAACCATCCGGGCCGGTTCCCGCCAGGTAGTAGGTGTAGCCGCGGGTTTCGCTGATGCCGTTTAGTTCGATCTGTCCGCCGGTGGTGACCGTCACGTTGGTGGCGTTTCCGAGCGCGGAAGCGTTGTTCACTCTTAACTGGCCGTCACTGACAGTGACCGGGCCGACGAAGGTGTTTGCATTGCCCATCGTCAGGGTGCCGGAGCCGGACTTGGCGATACTGGCACCGCCCGTGATGAGACCCGCACCGCTGAAGGTGTAGTTGCTGGAGGAGTTCACCGTGACCAACGAGGGTGAAACCGTCGCGCTCACGACCACATTGGTGTTGGTGGAGGAGTTGTCGAACAGGACTGAGTCGGCGTTGAAGAAGCGGTCCGTGACGCTGCCACTCCACCAGTTGGTGGTCACGAGGTCCCAGCCGGTAACCGCGTTGGATCCCAGCCACGTGAGCGCGCCAGCTAGCGGGCTGCCGCTGACGGTGAGCACCACACTGTTGCCGGAAACCGTGACGGCCGCCGTCTGCCGCATGTTGTTGGTGCCGGTGAGGGTGAACGTTGGGGAGCCGGCCATCGAAGTGCCCGTGATGAGCGTGTAGGTGCCGGTGGCGAGCGCGTTGGTGAGTTGGTTCACCGCGATGGTGATGGTGCCCGAGAGGTTCACCGCGCCACCGACGTTTATGAAGTCGTTGACCCCGGCCCCGGTGGTAGCGCTGTCCGCCAGATCGAAATTGAGAGTGCCACCGCCGATGAGCAATCCACCGCTCACCGTGAGAGTGCCGGGAACGTTCGCCGCGACAATGGTAACCGTGCCGGTGCTTTGCAGGCTGCCGACGATGTCATTGGCGAAACCACTGGCGCGTCCGGCGATGAGCGCCCTGCCGCTGATGTTCGTGAAGGTGCCGCCGGAACCGGCCGAGACATCCAGCACCGCTCCGGGCAGGATGGTCATGGTCGGGTTGTTGGAAAAATACGCGCCGCTGGTGAGGGCGACCGAGCCGTTGCTGATGATCATCGCACCGTTGGCCTGCGCACCACCGAGCGCAAGCTGGCCGGGGCCGTCCTTGACGATGGTGCCGGTGTTGCCAAAGCCGCTGCTGAACGTGGTCAGGGCATTGGATATGGTGAGGATCTTCTGTGAGCCGCCGTTGTTGACTGGACCGCTGAACACGAGGTTGCCGGACGTGCCCGAGCCCAGCCGGGTGTCGGTGGAGATGGAGATG
>CAYQWK010000383.1:2926-6183 GCA_964420805.1 uncultured Bifidobacteriaceae bacterium
GCAGGTTGAGCGCACCGCCGACGATCGCCAGGCCCGCCAACGCGACGAGCGGCAACGTCATGGTCCAGGGCGATTCCTTGGGCGTGTGATCTGGCGTGAGGTGGTGATGGTCCGCGTGCTCGCGTCTCCTGATTCGAAGGCCGGGAACAATCCGCCCGCGCCGCGCCAGTCATTCGTGTTGAAGCCGAGCACGTTGTCCGCCCCGAGAACGATGGTGCCGGATTCGTTTGTAACGACGCCGTTGATGTTCATTGGGGTGTTGATGATAAGCCGACCCAGGCCGCGCTTTGTGAAATGACCACCAATTGAACCGGCTACGGTGGTGGTGACGGTCGCGGCGAGCGTACCGTTGAAGTCCTGGTTCACGATTAACGCCGAGTTGTTGGTGATGTTGCCCTGCAGGCCATAGGTGGTGCCCTGAAGAAGGCCCGCCGTGACAAGGGTGCCGCCGGTGTAGGTGTTCGTGCCGTTCAGGATGAGCGTGTTGGCCGCCCCCTTGATCAAGGTGCCTGCGCCGTCGATCTGGCTCAACACCGCGAGGTTGCCGCCGCTCATTTGGAACGTCGCCGCGCCGCTGACCAGCGTGATGGGACCAAGGTTGGTATTGTTGGCGTTGTCAGATCGGTTCGTGCCGCCGTCCTGGATGGTGATCTTTTTGTTCAGGGGAAATGAGTTCTGATACATCAGGAAGTAGGCGTTGGAACGGATGTTCAACGTCTTGCTGGGATCACCCAGCGAGGTGGTCGTCGTTTCGTACCCGAAGCCGCCGCTCTGAATGTCGATGTCGCCCAGCGCCGGATCAACAGTCACGCCCACGAGCGGCACATAGTTGGCCAGCGTGCCTACCTTGGTGATGTTGAAGGGCTGGCCACCGCTGCTAAGGGTGGCGGTCGGGTTGGCCCGGATGTCCCAGCGGTTGTTGCCGCCAATGGTGGTGTCGCCGGCCAGCGTGACGAAGCGAAACGCGTTTTGCTGCGCCCCGCCATAGTTGACGAGCGCGCCGCCGTTCGTGAAGCCGCTGCCGGACGCTACGACCGGTTCGGCACCAAGGTTCAGGCCGTTGGCGTCCAAGGTGCCGGAGTTCGTGACAAACGTGCTCCCCACGATGCTGCCCAGCGCGGCTGCGTTGGCGGGCTTCAGTGTGCCGCCTTGAACGGTGATCCTGCCGGGCGTGGTGTTGGCAAGGTTGAGCGTGAAGATGCCGTTTCCGTTCTTCGTGATGTCGCCGCCAGCCAGCGCGCCGCTGCCGGAGAAGGTGAAGTTGCTGGAGGAATTCACCGTTACGGTGGAAGGCTGCAGGTTGTTGGCGGTCAGCGTCACGGCCTGGTTGGTCGAGCTGTCATCAAACAGGACGTTGTCCCCCTGGCTGAAGGTCACTGCCGCGCCCGCGGCATTGGTGAAATTAACGGTGCTTGCCAGGTTCCAGTTGAAACCGTTGGTACCGGTCCAGACGATGTTGTTTGGCGTGCCGGCTGAGAAGATCACAAGAACCTTTCCCGGTTGGGAGGTGGTGTCGAAGGTGGCGTTGTAACCGGAGAGCCCGTAGGCGGCGAGATTGGCCGCCCCGCCCGTCAGCGTGCCGCTGTAGAGCGCCAGAACGTAGGGCGTCCCCAGCGTCGGTGTGCCGAGTGGGAAGGCAAAGGTGACCAGCACGGTGCCACTAAGGCCAAGGTTGCCGTTGACCACGATGAGGTCGTTGCTGCCCGAATTCACGAGCGGGGAGGTGCCAAGGTCGAAGTTGAGCACGCTACCGTTACCCCAGTTCTGTGAGGCTCCGAAAGTCAGAGTCCCTGGTCCAAAGAGGGTGCCCGGTGCAATGATGGCACCGGCATTCGGGGTGACCGCATTGTTGACAGTGCCGCTGCCCAACAGGATGGAACCCGGATTAAGCGTGATGGTGCCGTTCAGCGTGCCATTTGCAGTCAGAGTCTGGCCGGTCATCAGCCTGAAGCCCCCGGTGACGCCAGAGACGTTGAGCGTCGTGCCGCTGTTGACTGTGATCAGAGGGCTGTTCGAGATGGAACCGCTGCCGCTGATAGCCAGCGTTCCGCCGCTGATCGTGGTGTTGCCGGTGAAAATCCAAGTGCCGGAATCCTGCTTGGTAAATCCGGGGACGAAGCTGCCACCATTTGCAATCACACCGGCCAGCGTGTTGGTGCCGGTACTTGTCCCGCCCAGCCGAAGCGTGCGCCCGGTCTGGTCCGGGGACAAAGTGCCGCGCAGGGTCAGGGTTCCGCCGTTGGCGGCGACGTAGGTGTCGCCGCCACCTCCCGTGAGATTGAAGTTGCCCTGGATGATGTTGTTGCCGGAGGCGTTGGTGACGGTGCCGTTGGCCCAACTGGTGTTGAACGAAATATTCTGGGCCAGATTGATGTCTGCGCCGGTGCCAGCATTATCAAGAATGAGGCTGCAGTTACCGGCCGTGCCCGCGGAGAGGTTCACCGTCTTGGGGCCGACACCAAGGGCACCGCTGTGTTTCACCATGAGGCCGCCGTTGTTGACGTTGACATTGCCGGTGAATCCGCTGGCGCTATTACTCAGGATCAGTTGCGAATTGTTCGCTCCGCTCTTGTTCAGGGTGCCAGGACCAGCAATCGGAACGGAAATCATCAGATTGACGTTCGTGTCGGGCGAGAATGTCCCGCTGTTGGTGAGGCTGATGCCCCTGTTGGCGTCATCCAGCGCGAAGGATGCGCTATTGGACAGGATGCCGCCGGAAAACGTCAGATGGTCGAACACGAAAGATGCGGGCGCTGTGCCAAGCCGATTCTTGGCGTCGATGCGGAGGGTTCCGGATTTGACGAACGTCTTGCCGGCATAAGTGTTTGCGTTGCTGAGGATCACGGTGCCGCCACTGTTCCCAGCCACCGTATCGATGATCAGGCTGCCCGGGCCGCCGATGACGCTTTGGACGATCAAGAACTTGCCCCCGTAGCGGGCCGACAATGTGGCGTTGTTGGTGATGGCGACCGGTTTGACGATTAGATTCACACCGTCTTCCCCGTGAAGCACGCCGCCATCCAGGCCGATGTTGTTGGGCCAGGGGAGCGTCACGTCGTTCTTGACCCAGAGCCGAAGCTGGCCATTCGTGACGAGAACCGCACCGGAACCCAGGGCATTGGTGTCGGCAGTAAAAATGCTCGTTCCCCCGGTGCCGATGCTGACAATGCCGCCACCGATCAGCGTGCCCCCGCTGTAGTTATTGTTGTTGGTGATGGTGATGGTGCCGGCGCCGGGCGTTTTGCCTGGAGTGTTGG
>CAYQWK010000384.1:0-6169 GCA_964420805.1 uncultured Bifidobacteriaceae bacterium
GGCTATGGCATTGGAGCGTTCAATGCCGCCACGGCCATCATCGGCGACGCCGTTTCGAGCAGCGCCCCGGCCGTGCTCCTGCCCGTCGAGGTGGGAACGAACGGCGTCACCGTGACATTCACCGGGACTCCGGGCGCTGCCTACACCATCGAGCGCGCGACAAATCTGCTGGGCGGTTGGCTGCCCATCACCAACCTGCCCGCCGCGCCGTCCGGCGTGACCGTAATCCGCGACACCAACACCACGAGCGGAGAGATTTTCTATCGAGCGCGAACGCCGTGAATGGGGGATTCGCTCGACCCTAGTTCGCGTTTTGAAGCCTTGAGTTGCGCGGATGGAACACCGCTCTCCTTCCCGGTGGGCATCGAAATCCCGGAACCTACCCGCCGGATCGAAGGTCAGTGCTCCTGTTATTGGAGAATATTCGCGAGAAGAATTACGGCTTCGCTTACACGGTGCCCGGATGAGACAGGGGAGCGGCGCCGGACTGCTGTTGCGCGGTGCCCTTGCGCGCCAATTCGGCGTCGACCAGCGCTTCTTGTTTTGCGGCGCATTCCTCGCACATGCCGTGCGTGGTGTGGACATCGAACTTCCGGGCCAGATACTCGTCGGCCCGAACCCAACTTCCGTCGGTCCCGATGCGGTGGCACCATCCGCAGACGCGCATGAAGCCTTCCAGATGATGCATCCGCGCCATCATCCGCCGGGTGGCACCGAAGACCAGCAACCACACCGCGAGGACGAACAGCATCTCCAAGGTCGATTCGCGAAAGTCGGAAATGTAGGGATGGTCGCCGAGCACCAGCGCACGCAAGCCGAGACATTCGTTCAGCCAGGAAAGGCCAATAATGGCAAGGAAGCCCGCGCTCTGGCAGAGCAACACTTCCCACGGCATTTTTCTCGGCGGCATAAGGCTCGTTCGCTTATCGGAGACTCGCCAGGCAAAGAAACGGCCTGCGTTGAGTTCCGTTGTTTTGCGGACACATGGCATAAACCGTGCCGGTGCCGTTCTCCTCGCAAATTCCCCTTTGTTGCCTTTTTCACGGGGAGTCCATCGTGTTCGCCGCCGCCATGCCACGTCTTTGTTCGGGACAGTCAGAAACCCCTCTTTTGCATTGATGGGACAAACGCGCGCCCGATTTCCTGACGGCGCCGGGCGGCCGGATGCGGGTTCACCATGTCACCCAGGCCGGCCGGCATGAACTTCACGGTGCGAAGCGCGGGTTAATTCCCGAACTGACGCCGGTGTTCGCGCCGAAGCTTCTCAATGTAGGCCACCAGTTCCCATCGCTGCTCCTCGGTGGTGCCATCCGCGAAACTCGGCATGGGAGTGCCGTTCAGGCCGGTGACCAGCACGCGGTAGATATCGCGCAACTCGCCGCCGCAGCGCAGTTGGGAGAGGCGCAGGTTGCTTGGCGAGAGCGGTTGTCCCCAGGAGTCGTTGAAGTTGGTGGCTGTGGCCCCGCCGCCCGCGCCGTCCAGGCCGTGGCATGGGGCGCAGGTGTTTTGAAACAATGTGCGACCTTTTTCCATGCGCGCGGCCAGTTCCTCCTCGTCGCTGAACCATGCGGGAACTCGCGGCAGCGCCACCGGCGGCGAGTAGTTTCGCGGGTCGTTCCACCGCGGCGAGAATGTCTTCACGTAAGCCACCGCCGCGCGGATGTCGCGTTCCGGGAGAGTGGCGAAACTCGGCATAGCCGTGCCGGTCAACCCGCGCCGGATCGTGGCGGTCAGGTCGTCGTCAACCGGCAACGAACCGGAGGGCGTGGAACGGAATTTGAAAATGCCAGTGGTGAAGTCGCGCGGGCGCGGGATGGAGTTGGTGCCCAGTTCGCCCGTGCCGTCGCCGCGCGCGCCGTGGCAGGGCAGGCAGTTCTTCTCAAAGACAAACCGGCCGTGGCGGACGAGGGCGTCATCTGGCGGGGAGGGATCGCGCGCCCTCGAATCCGCCGCATGGAGCGGCAGGGCGAGCGCGGCAAGCGAAAGGAGAAAACTCGCCGCGCTCGCATTCACCGAAAAATCAGGCGGCCGCCGCCAGCGGTTCGACCAGGATGGCCTCCGCAAGCTGCGTGCTGATTGCCAGGCGCGAGTTGCAAACCTGGCAGATCACGTTGTTACGCGTGGAAACCAGCTTGACCGTTTGTTCCTCGCCCAAGCCGATCTCGCGCAGGCGCGTCGTCAGGTCGTTCGAGGCACGAAGCTGTTTGATCCGCACGCAGGCCCCGGCGCGCACGCGGTTGAGCGGGCACAGGGCGCCGTTCTGGCATTCGGCCGGTGTTGTTGTTCCAAACTCGTCCGCTGAGATCATGGACGCATTTTACGCGGAAGAAGCGCTCCGCCTACACAGGCCTTGTTCAGGCGTGGACATTTATTGCGGGGCGGGAGCAATACCTGATGCCTGCCGTCCAATCGGGCATGAAAAGGCTTTGGGTTCTCCCGCTGTTGCTGTGCGCCGCCCTGCGCGTTCTTGGGGCCGGCATCATCGTGGTGGGCGATGACGAGTTCTGGCGGCGAAATCCCCCCGGCGTTCTTCCCCCGCGCCCGGTGCAGCCGCGTCCGCCGGTCTGGGCGCCGGTTGAATTGGCTTACACCAAGGCCGACGTGAAGATCGCCGACCAGTTCGCCACCACGAAGGTCGAGCAGGAGTTCTACAACCCGAACGCGCGACAGTTGGAGGGCACCTTTCTCTTCCCCGTTCCCAAGGGCGCGCACCTGGACAAGTTCACGTTGCACATTGACGGCCGGCCCGTGGAGGCCGAGTTGCTGGCCGGCGACAAGGCCCGCGCGATTTACGAGGACATCGTGCGGCGCGCGCAGGATCCGGGCCTGCTTGAGTACGCCGGGCGCGACCTCTTCAAGGTGCGGATATTCCCCATCGAACCGCATTCGCGGCGCAAGGTCACGTTGACCTGGTCGCAACTACTGAAGGCCGACTCCGGCCTCGTCGCGTACTCGCTGCCGTTGAATACAGCAAAGTTCTCCGCGCGGCCATTGCGTTCGGTCAGCGTGAAGGTCGAACTCGAAACAAGGCGCCCGCTCAAGGCACTCTACTCTCCCACGCACACCGTCGAGACCAGACGAGATGGCGTGCATCGCGCCACCATCGGCTTCGATTCCGCGGACGCGAAGCCAGACATGGATTTCCAGTTGTTCTATTCCCAGAACGACGGCGACCTGGGCGTGACACTGCTGACGCACAAGCCGGCGGGAGAAGACGGGTATTTCGTCCTCATCGCCTCGCCGGGTGTGGAAGTGCGGGAGTCGAAGGTGATCCCAAAGGACGTTGTGTTCGTGCTCGACACCTCCGGTTCGATGGCGGGACCGAAATTGGACCAGGCGAAGAAGGCGCTGGCCTTTTGCATCGAGAACCTCAACGCCGCCGATCGGTTCGAGATTCTGCGCTTTTCGACCGAGGTCGAGCCGCTGTTCGACAAACTGGTCGAATACTCGCCGGACAACAAGGCCCGCGCCCGGAAGTTCATCGAGTCGCTGCGGCCCATCGGCGGCACGGCCATCGATGACGCGTTGCGCAAAGCCGTTGCGCTGCGTCAGGAAGGGCCGCGCCCGTGCGTCATTGTCTTCCTCACCGACGGCCGGCCCACCGTCGGTGACATCGACGAGCATCACATTCTGCAAAACGCCACCAAGTCCGCCGGCGGCCTCACTCGGATCTTCTGCTTCGGCATCGGCACGGATGTGAACACGCACCTCCTTGACCGCATCGCCGACGACACCCGCGCGGCCAGCCAGTACGTGCTGCCGGAGGAGGACATTGAGGTGAAGGTCTCGAGCTTCTTTACGAAGATTCGCGAACCGGTCTTGGCAAGTCCCAAGCTCGTGTTTCCGCCTGACATCCGCGTGGCCAAGATTTATCCCGCGCCTTTGCCTGACATTTTCAAGGGCAGCCAGATCATTGTAGTCGGCCGCTACTCCGGCAGCGGTGACGGCGCGATTCGCATCGAAGGTAGCATTGGCGCGGAGACGCGGACCTTCGCCTACGACGTGAAATTTCCGGCCGAATCCACCGGGCACGACTTCATTCCGCGTTTGTGGGCCACGCGCCGCGTGGGCCATCTGCTTGATGAAATCCGCCTGCGCGGCGAGAGCCGCGAGTTGAAAGACGAGGTTACCGAACTCGCCCGCCAATATGGCATCGTCACGCCGTACACCGCCTGGCTCATCCTCGAGGACGAGCGCCGTCGCAACGTGCCCATGTCCATGCAGACCCTGCCCGAGATGCGCGAACGCCTGAACCGGCGCGGGGCGGATCATTTCTATGCCCGCCTCGGCAAGGACAAGGCTGGCGATGCCGCGGTGGCGGACACCCGGTCGTTTCAGATGCTCAAGGGCGCGGAAGCGCCGCAATCGGCCATCGCTTCCGGGACCTTCGAGGCCTTGCGTCCGCCTGCAGATGCGTTGCAGGCCGGCGTGGTCGCGGCGCGTTTGGAAGAGGCCGAATCGTATCGGGGCCAGGGCCGGTTCGTCGCCGGCAGGACTTTCTTCCACAACGAAAAGTCATGGATCGACGCGGACCTTCAGAAGGAGCAGGACGCCCCGCGCGTGCGCCTGCAATTCGGCTCGCCCGAATACTTCGCCTTCGCCAGCACCAACGCCGCGGCCCGCCCGTGGCTGGCACTGGGCCGGAATGTCCAATTTGCGCTAGCCGGAAAAGTGTACGAAATCACCGATTGAAGGTGCGGAACGGCGCAGGCACCCCGCCGTTGCGCAGTCAATGTAAGGATTGAAAGATTGAATTAAACCGCGCCACCCACAGCTCGCCATAAGTTCGCCATGAAAAAGAACATACGATACATACGCGCCCATTGCCGCATCCAAGCGTCGCTGGTTCTTCCCGGTTTCCTGGTGATTGGCCTCGTGGCTTTGCTGCTGGTGGGTTGCCGGGGCGGTCCGCGTGCGGAATCCGCCGCCGACTTCGCCGGCACCTACACGCTGGTCAGTGTCAACGGCAAGGCCGTGCCCTGTGAGGTTATGCACGACAAGATTCCCATGACCATCAAGTCCGGCCGCTTCACCATCGCCGCGGACGGCACCTGCCGCAGCCTGATGAACTTCGCCGTGTCCCAGCGCGACAATCTCAGCCGCGAAACGACCGCAACCTTCACACAGACAGGCGGTCGGCTTACCATGAAATGGAAAGGCGCGGGAACCACGCGTGGCGAGGTCGAAGGCGACACCTTCACGATGATGAACGAGGGAATGAAGCTGCTCTACCGGAAGTAAAGGGAAATCCCCCGCCTGCAGAGCTTGTCATTTCCCACATCTGTTGGCTCCTGCCGGCACGAGATGGTGGGTTTTGTAGCGCTACGACAAAACATGTCCGCGTTCAGCGGGAGGCCCGATCACACAGCGCTGGCGGCGAATTCGTTGCGCCGCTCTGACTCGGTGCTACTTGTCGCATCGCGATAACTTCCACCCCGCAGCGAAGGATGTGAGTAATGACAAGGCCTCCAGAGAGCTTCCATCCGCCGGCAAATTGCGCTTCGCGCGTCCGGCCGTGCGTGTTACGCAAGCCGCGTGGACCCGATCACACAACTCGCCCTCGACATCATTGCCCAGGCCGGCCGCGACAAGCCCGCGGACGGCTTGTTGCGGGCGAGGTTGCGTGTTTCGCGGATGCCGCGACGCGACGCGGCCCTGGTCACGGAACTGGTCTTTGGGTTCTTCCGTTGGAAAGGTGTGTTGGATGCGGCGGGCTCCCCAGCGCAACAGCTTGAGGCGACCCGACGGCTCGACGACCGTTTCCAGCACCAGCCGGAAAGCTTTTCGTTCGAGGAGCTTCGCCGAGCGTTCCCGCCGTGGATGGAAGATGAGTTGGTCGTTTCCCGGGAATTGCTCGCGGCCTTGCAATCTCGACCGCCGTTGTGGATGCGCGCCAAACGCGGTACCGGCCAGGTTTTACAGGCGCGGCTCGATCATTCCACCCGCGGCAGCGGCTGGCTGGCGGACGCACTGCGCTATGAAGGCGACGAGGACTTGTTCCGCACGCCCGAGTTCAACGCGGGCGATTTCGAGATTCAGGACGTGGCGTCGCAGATGGTCGGGTTGCTTTGCGACCCGCAGCCGGGCCAGACGTGGTGGGATGCCTGCGCCGGCGAGGGTGGCAAGCTATTGCATCTGTCGGACCTCATGCAGAACAAGGGCCTTATCT
>CAYQWK010000385.1:0-6128 GCA_964420805.1 uncultured Bifidobacteriaceae bacterium
GCCCGGCCCCGCGCCGGTGATGACAATCCAGCCGTGGGCAGCCATCTTGCGGGCGAAATCCTGGGCCTGTTGGTATTCAGCCTTGGTTGGCAGCGTCCGCGCGGAGCCGAACATGGTCACTTTGCGGCGCTCGGCATAAGGGCCGAACAATCTGTAGGCCAGGCGCAATTCGCGGATGGCGGTGGAAATGACCCTCGCATCTCCGCGATCCGGCACATCCCGCAACATCTTTAGGGCGTTCTCGATGATCTCGGCGACTAGGTCAGGGTTCGAGCCCCCGCCGCGCGAGGCGACGAGTTCCTGAATCCGCTTCCGAAGCTCCACATCCACGCTCGAACGGTCGGTCTGTTCCATGCGCGCGGAGTGTAACGACCGGTCGGGGCGGGTGCAAACATGGCTTCTCGAACGTGGATCAAGGCGCCACGATCCAAGGTTTTGGGCAAAGAGCATTTTTTCCGTCACCTTCGGCCCCGGTCTGCCAAGGAAGGGGTGGAATGAATACAACAAAACAAAACACCAGCCAGCCACGCGTACGCTCGACGCGCCTGCCAAACACGACCAACCTCCACAACACCTGCCCGCGGCGTTCTCATGCCGCACTGACATTGCTTCATGGCGTCCTGCGAATCGCCGTGGCTTTGATGCTGGTGACCACGCTGCGAGCCGTCGGCCCATATCGTTGGGCCGGCGGCTCGGGCGGGGATTGGAATGTGGCCGCAAACTGGCTCGACGCCGCGAGTGCCAATGCCGTTCCCCCGGCCAGCGATCACGCGATCTTTCCCGCCGGGCTGACGCTTGCGAATTCGCCGGTGCTGTTCAGCGCCGCCGAGACGATCAACGAGATCACGTTCAACATGGGTTCGGCGGACTTCCACGTCGGGCCGTGGTTCCCGGTGTTCCCGCTCACGATTTCCTCGGCCATCCATCATCACAGCAGTTTCAAAGGCGATATTCACCCGGACCTGAACACGGGGCCGACGCTGCTGCTGGACGGTTCCGGCAGCGGCACGGTGGCGTTGGACGGGCACATCTCCGGCAACCCGGCGCTCACGGTGAACAGCACGGCGGCCAATCCGGCGGTGCAGCCCGTGTTCGAGATCAACAACCGGGGCTATCTCACCACAATTTCGTTCCAAAGCATTGATGTGAACGGCGGTTGGTTGCGATTCGCCGTCTCGAACAACGTGACGGTGGCCGGTCCCGTGGTGGTGAACGGCGGCACGTTGTGCGTGAACAAGCCCTCGTGGTCCGCGGCGAACTTCACCGCGCCGTCCATCGCGGTGAATGCCGGCGGCACGCTCAAGGGCAACGCGAACGTGGTCGTGACCGCGCCGCCTTACGTGACGATCGGTTCCGGCGCGATCCTCGCGCCCGGTTGCAGCCCGGAGACGCTGCCCATTTCCGGCGGGCTGACGCTGGATGCGGGTTCGGTGGCTGAGTACGAACTGGGCGCGCCCGGCACCATCGGCGGCGGCGTGAGCGACCTCGTCGAAGTCACCGGCGATCTGGCTTTGAACGGCACATTGAAGGTCATCGCCCTGCCCGGCTATGGCGCCGGCACATACCGGTTGTTCAACTACACCGGCACGCTTGGCGGCAGCGGTCTTGTGCTTGGAACCCGGCCCGCCGGTTACAATTACGTGATCGACACCGCCACGCCGGGACAGGTGAACCTGATCGTGAGCGCGCAGCCGCCGGGCCTGCATTGCGCAGCGGACAAGACGGTCGAGTGCGGCACCGCCTGGAGTTTCGACGGGCCTTCGGCCATTGATCCCGGCACGGGCAACGCGGTCACGCCCGTGATCACCAGCACCGCCACGCTTTCCGGCCCGTGCCCACAGGTAATCCAACGCACCTGGACGGTTACGTATGCCTCTGGTGCCACCGAGACGTGCAGCCAGACGGTAACGGTGAACGACACCACGCCACCGAGTTTCACCTGCCCAAATCCGCAGCCGAACCTTGTGCCGAATCCGGGCTTTGAAAACATCAGTGCCTGCCCGAGCGCGCCAGACCAGTTGAATCGCGCGGCGCCGTGGTTCAGGCCCTCCAGCGGCACGCCGGATTTGTTCCACACCTGCGCGTCCTCGCCGTTGGTGGGCGTGCCGGCGAACCACGTCGGGCACCAGATGCCTCACAGCGGCAATGGCTACGGCGGCGGCACGGCCTACAGCGTGAACGGCAACATGGCATCAAGCAGCCGCGAGTATCTTGAGACGCCGCTGTCCTCGCCTCTGGTGGCGGGGCGGACGTATGAAGTTTCATTCTGGGTCTGTTCGGCGGAGTCGTTCATGTATGCCATCGACAACCTCGGCGCGTATTTCTCCGTCGGGCCGGTGACGACCGGCTCGGGTGCGTTCGGCGTGATCCCGCAGGTGCGCAACACGCCGGGCAATTACCTCACCTCGACCAATACATGGACGCTCATTCGCGGCACGTTTGTCGCGGCAGGCGGGGAGAATCACCTGACCCTTGGGAACATGTATGACGACGCCAACACGAGCGGCGTCCAGATCGGGGGCCAGTTCGGTTACGGCATCGGCGCGTTCTACTTCTATGACGACGTGACAGTGCGCGAGTTGTGCAACGGCTGTCCTCCGGAGAAGACCGTCGAATGTGGCTCACAATGGACTTTCGACACGCCGATGGCTTGGGATGCCTGCTCGGCGAACGTGAACATCAGCGTTCTCAGCACCGTTGACAACGGCGGCATCCACACCCGTACCTGGGTGGCCACTGACGCCTGCGGCAACACCGCCCTGTGCAACCAGACGGTGACAGAGGTGCCGGACACCACGCCCCTGTCGTTGATCAACGTGCAGGCCAGTTGCCAGGACGGAATGGTGTGCCTGACCTTCTCGAAGCCCGTCCTCGGCTCGGACCCGCCCCCGACTGGCGCGCTCGACCCCTTCAACTACATGATCGACTTCGGCGCCGGCCCGCAGCCCGTGAGCGCGGCGTTCGGCCAGAACCAGAACCGCGTGTGCCTCACGCTCGATCCGTCCATGAACCTGGCGAACGGCACGCACACGCTCGACGTGTTCTGGGTCCAGGATGCCTGCGGGAACGGCAACTCCTTCTCGGTGAACTTCGACCTGCTGTGCTCGACGAACCCGTGCGTGGCGTGCCCGACCAACAAGACGGTGGACTGCACAAACGCCTGGTCGTTCGACATGCCGACCAACACCTGCACCAACGTCACGATCCACTTCTATGACTTGGGCACCGTGACCAACAGCCTGTGCCCGATGCAGATCACGCGCACCTGGGGTTACATCGACGCGCTGGGCCACAGCAATTCATGCAGCCAGGCCGTGACCTTCAACGGCAGTGCCACCGCGGCCGCCTGCGGCCCGCTGCACATCGCCCTAGACAGCCCAGCCCGGCCGGGCGCCGTGATCGTGTCCTGGCCCGGTTTGTGCCAGCTTCAGGCCTCGGCCACGCTTGAGAATCCGCTCTGGGTGAACGTGGCTGGCAGTTCGCCGCTCACGATTCCCGCGCCGCTCGTTGCTTCGGGAAATCCCTCCGACCCCAGCGCCGGCAAGCGCTTTTTCCGCACCGTCTCCGCGAGCGGCGGCTGCTCGCCGAACATCGTCGGCTACGTGAACCTGAAGCTCAAAACAGGCTTCACGATCATCGCCAACCCGCTCAACAACACGAACAACCTTCTCAACACCATTCTGCCCGACGGCATGATGGCCGACGGGTCGGTCATCCGGCACTTCAACCCGGTCACGCAGAGCTGGGGCCAGGAGGACACGTTCTACGCCGGAGTGGGCTGGGTGGACGTCAACGTCAATCCGAGCGGCGATGTGCTCAACCCCGGCGAAGGTGTCTTCATCAATGTGCCGCAGGAAACGGTGGTCACGCTGATCGGCGAAGCGCCCCAGGGAAACCTCGTCAATCCTTTGCCGTCCGGCTTCTCCATGCAGTCGTCCATCGCCGCCGTGGCGGGCCAGGTCGGCGGCGTGCCCTACCTGAATGTTCCCGCTGTGAATGGCGATCAGGTCTTCACCTTCGATCCCGCGACCCAGTCGTACAAGGATGCCTATACCTTCACGACCGGCAGTGGCTGGTCCTCCGCCAACACCGATGATCCGGGTCCGCTCGGGCCTTACATTCCGGTGGGCACCGGCTTCATGTATCACAACACCGGCGCGGCGCGGAACTGGACGCAGAACTTCGTACTCAGCGACTGCCAGCCGCCGTCCTGCATCAGTTGCGCGACCAACAAGACGGTTGAATGCGGCACCGTGTGGACCTTCGATCCTCCCACGGCCGGGAATTGCTGCTGCCCGAACATCACGCTCACCGTGCTCCACACCGAGACGAACAGCGGCTGCCCGACGATCATCAAGCGCTGGTGGCAGGCGATGGATTGCTGCAGCAACAGCATCATCTGCACGCAGACCGTGACGGTGCTGGATCACACCGCGCCCGTGTTTGGCGGCGGCTCCGGCTCCGGTCCAAACCTGGTGCCGAATCCGTCGTTCGAAACGCACACCGCTTGCCCCACCTATGTTTCACAACTGAATTTGGCCGCACCGTGGTTCATGCCCACGGCTGGCACCTCCGACCTCTTCGACACATGTTCGACCTTCCCAATGGTTACGGTCCCGGTGAATTACTTCGGTAACCGGACTCCTCACAGCGGCAATGCCTATGCGGGTGGTTATGCCTACCACTCATCGATCACCGACTACCGAGAATACATCGAGGTGCCTATCACCGCGCCGCTCGTCGCGGGCCAGACCTACACCGTCTCGTTCTACGCGGCGCTGGGGCAGAATTCCGACTGGGCCTCGGACAGCCTCGGCGCGCATCTCTCCGTCGGCCCGGCCAGTTCCGCCTCCTACAACACCATTGCCGTCACGCCGCAGGTTCGGAATCCCGTCGGCAGCATCATCGCCGCGAGCGCCGGCTGGGTTCTGGTCCAGGGCACCTACACGGCGGCGGGAGGCGAGGACCACCTGACCATCGGCAACTTCTACGACGACGCGAGCACGCCCTTGGTCGCAAACGCCAGCACGGGAAACGACTTCTGCTACTTCTTCATCGATGACGTCTCCGTGAGCCTCCAGGGCAGCGGCTGCCTTCAGGACAAGACCGTTGAGTGCGGCACGAACTGGTCGTTCGACGCGCCCGTGGTCAGCGACGCCTGCTGCGGAACAAACATCACGCTCACTTACACGGACACCATGGTTAGCAGCGGCGCCTGCACGCAGATCGTTACCCGCATCTGGACGGCCACGGATTGCTGCACCAACACCGCCACGTGCAGCCAGACCGTGACCATCATCGACAGGACCGCTCCCAAGATCATCTGCCCGAAGGACAAGACCGTGAACTGCGGTGCGACGTGGACCTTCAACACGCCGACAGTCACCGACGACTGCTCCGGCACGAACATTGTCGTCACCATCCTCAACACCGACACCAGCACCGGCTGCCCGACGGTCATCACGCGCATCTGGCAGGCCGTGGATGCCTGCGGCAACACCAGCACCTGCACCCAGCGCGTCACGGTCGTGGACAACACCGCGCCGGTTCTCTCCTGCCCCAAGAAGCTCAAGGCCGTCACCTGCGAGACGAACATCCAGCTCCACTACTTCGTCTTCGCTGGCGACGCCTGCGATTCGAGCGTCATTCCCGTCTGCTTCCCGCCCTCGGGCAGCTTCTTCCCCGTCGGGACCACGATGGTGAATTGCACCGCCACCGACGATTGCGGCAACACCGCCACACGCAACTTCCCGGTTGTGGTTGTGAACAGCGCCACCTGGCAGCGCTTCCCCGCCGGCAAGGACGACTGCTACGCCAATAAGAAGGAGAAGGCCTCGCCGCGCCTCTGCCTGAAGAACAACTATCCGGGCGCGGCCTGGAAGTATTTCGACCAGGGCGCCGTCAACCGTCCCTTCGGACACAGTTGGATTCTGCCCCTCGACACCTACCTGGACGCCCTCCTCGTCACCCGCATGAAGGACAATCACTGCAAGGGTAATCCGATCGACGACACCATCAGCCTCGGCCTGCTTGGCTGCACCTCCGGCTCCGGCTGGGCGTGGACCCGCCAGCTCGGCACCTTCGGCACCGATCCCGGTCTCCGCTCCGGCCCGTGGTGCGGCATCAGC
>CAYQWK010000386.1:0-6096 GCA_964420805.1 uncultured Bifidobacteriaceae bacterium
CATCCGGTTGGTAACGTACGATGGTAAACGCGTCATCGCCCAAGGTCTCGGCGCGCACCTGGAGGATTTGGTCTCGCTGATCGAAGTGAGTGGGGAGAATGCACGTCTCTTGCCCGTGGCCGAGCGCACCCGGCACCTGTTCGGCAAGGACCAGGACGATTCCCCGCTCGCGCAGGCGAGGAAGAAAAAGAAGGACGTGCAAATGGGCCTGAACCTCTTCTCCGAACTCACCTCATCGGCCGACGCAGAATCAAAGTGGGGCGAGAAGACAGTGCAAAAGCCCGGTGCCACAGTGCTCGACCGCATCCACCAGGCCATGATCCTCTTCGCCGCCAGCCGGAGCGAAGCACTCAAGCGTTTCCTCGTCGATGAAGGCATTGGCGCCGATCAGCGGTTCTGGGGACTGGCCCAGGCGTTGTCCGCGCTCTATCCGGCGCGTTCGGAGGAAAAGCGGTGGGTGGATGGCGTGCTGGCCCGGAAGAAGGGGTTGGGATTTTAAGACTCGATGCTCACCATTCCGAAACCGTGCTTCTCCCGGACCTTCGCTGGCTCCCCACCCTCCGCACGAGGGCGCGCTATTAGGATTGCCTTGGTCGGCGACAGTTTATCGACTGGTTTCCACGTCTCTTCGCCCATTGCGATGTTGTTGCGAACGCGAACCTGCAAGGAGAATTGGTTTGTGGATGATACGGGACGGATTCAGTCCGTGTTTGAACGTCTGAAAGAAGTATTTCCAGTCATCTGCCACCACATGGCTTACGTCTCGGCCGATGTAACGCAGGACGGACGCGGTTTCACAGATTGTGTGGCTGGAACTTACCACATGTCCCACCAGATTGACCGGCTGCTGAGGCTGCCGGAATTCCCGGACCTGCTTCTCTTTTGGATCGGACACAACAATCTGGACTGGGCGGCTGGGGTCGGCACGGAGGCGGCGAAGAAACTTTCCTCGCTGCCCACGATGGCGGATGCCGTGGTAAAAATATACCGGCGGCAACTTGGCCGGGTCATCGAACGAGCGGCGCAGCAAAAGCATCGGATCGTCCTGATGATTTTTGCATTGGTCAGCTTTGAAGCGTTTTTCAAAGCGCGCCAGGAAACGGAGGAAATCAAAACCCGGCAGCCGGAACGGTATCCATTCCTGGAACCTTGTTACCGATACTTCGTCTCGATGCGTCCCGAGTATAGGGCCGGCATGGTGGAATTGGCCAACGCCATCAATCTACGATTGAATGCCATGACCATGGACATTCGTCCGACGCTGCCGGCGAATGTGAAGATCGTTTTTTCCAATGGGTTGCACGACGCGCCCATCGGCGAAGCCAAAATGCTTTCCCATGTTGATGCCTGGCACCCATCCGCACTGGGGCATCAAGCAATGGCGGCCAGCGTTTACCCGGTGATCCACGAACAAGCATCCAACCTGCGTGACTCATGGCAAACTACCGTTTCGTAATCTTTGTATCGATCGTCTCAGCACTTGTGATAATTGCGGTCACGCGAAAACCGCCGCAGTCCATTCCGCCGTGGAAGACCGCTGAGGCCGAAATGAAAGCGATCGCACAACAAGAAGGGGTGAAGATTCTGGACAAGAGAGATGTCACTTCGACGAATCGTTTTATGTCCGCCGCCAAGCTGGAAAAAGCGTTTGATTACCAACTGAAACACTATCAGGAATTGCTGAAGACATTCGAAACGAACCTTTTTACCCAAGCGGCCTTCATCATTTTTGGGATTCTGACACTCTTTCGCAAGGATCCTGAATTCGAGGTGCCGATTATCAAATTAAAGCTCCAACGAAGCTGGCTCTATTTTCTGGTTCCGATCACCCTGCTCTTTCTTTGGCTGCGCTTTGGCTTCCTGCTGGACAGCTTGATCAAAACCCGTCTCTACGGATGGGAATTATTCTGGCAGCTCGCGGACTCGCCGACCAAAGAATATCTGCGCAGCGGAGCGGCTCTCTTTGAAGACTCAGGTTTTATGGACGGATGGTTTGCCTGGTTTCGGACTGAGCACATGATAGACAAGAATGCCAAAGCATTGGTGGAAATAATTTTCCCCACCGTTTTCGGACTTCTGCTCGGAGCCAACCACGCAATGATATTGGCGCTTTCCGACATCGGAAACTTTCGTGTCCAGAATGAAGTAAGTTCCCGGCCCTGGCTGCGCTATCTCCTTCGCGCGGTCCCGCCAGTGCTGTTTTTCTTCCTCGTAATATCCCATGTTCTTTTCTATGTGGGCGGACACAACCCCAATTGGTTTCAAAGCGTGATCGTCGGGTTTGCAATTTCGATTTTTGTCGTGCTCGTCGCCCTGACCCGTTCCCGCGAAGCGGTTGCGCCAGAGGCGGCACTTCTCGGTGGCTCTTGAAATTTAATCATGTTTCGAAAAAACCTTCCCGAGACCGTCACGACTCAGACCGATGGGTCGGTTGAGACACCGAGAATATTTCCCCGTTGTTGACGCCGGATGCAAACGACACAGGAGCCGTCCGTCCGATTCCGAAGTGCGTTGCTCGAAACGCTTCGGGATGAGCGGCACGCCGAGCCACTGCGCGCGTCAGCGCTGGCGGGACGGCTGACGCCGTGGACCACGGCGTTAACGGCCGCGTCGGTCGAAGCGTGTCAACGGCTGGGCTGGCGGGCTTCGGCCAAAGGGCACCACGCAAAGTTGTTGCCGGTGAGCCGGGGCGAGTATTTGAATCTGGACGTGATGGCCTTTGGCTCGGGCGAAAGTCGCTGGCGGTTTCCGCTCGCGGTCATGGAATTGGAAAATCAGACGCGCGAAGATTTCATTGCCTACTCGCTGTGGAAACTTTTGAGCGTGCGCGCGGAGTTGCGGGTGTTGTTCTGTTATCGGAAGGAAGCAGCGGAGGCCGCACCATTGCGGAAACATTTGCAGGAACAGGTGGTCGAGGCGTTAGGCATTGGCGGGCGCGTGGCGCTCGAAGGAAGAACTTTGCTGGTCATTGGACGGCGGGCAGAGGTGGAAACTTTTCCAAACGGATTTTTTAGCTGGTGGGAGTTGGAGACAAACACGGGGCGATTTGAGAGCTTTTGAAGGAACCCATGAAACTGAAGCCTTGGTATGATGTGGTGAAGCCGCGCGAGGATTTGCGCGAGGGCAAATCTCAGGACGCTTCCGAGTTCGCCGTCCATCTCGATCGCGTGCGCGACGGCACGGCCCGGCCGGATTACGGCAATCCCGAGCAGTTTTTCGCCAAGACGTTCCTCGCGGCCAACCTGCTCGACCTGTCCGCGCAAACGGTGCGCCGCCTGGCCGGCGAGACCAGCCACACTTCGCCCGTGTTCAACCTCGCCACCAATTTCGGCGGCGGCAAAACCCACGCGCTCACGCTGCTCTATCACCTCGCCCAGCACGGCCCGGCGGCGCACGGCTGGGTCGGCGTCTCACAGATTCGCGACAAGGCGGCCATTCCGCAGATTCCCAAGGCGCGCGTCGCGGTGTTCGTCGGCACGGAGTTCGACTCGCTGACCGGTCGCGGTGGCGAGAACGGGGAACCGCGCCGGATGACCCCGTGGGGCGAAATTGCCTTCCAGCTCGGCGGCACGGAGGCTTTCGATCTGGTGAGGGAGCATGATGAGAAGAAGATCGCGCCCGGCGGCGACGTCATCCGCAAGCTGCTCCCTGAAAATGAGCCCTGCCTGATCCTCGTCGACGAGTTGCTCAACTATGCCAGCCGCTTCCGCGCCCTTGGTCTGAACAACCAGCTTTACGACTTTCTCCTCAGCCTGTCCGGCGCTCTCAACTCCCGTTCCGTCATGGTCGTGTCGGTTCCCATGTCGGAAATGGAGATGACGCCCGAGGACGTGGCCGACTACCAGCGCCTCACCAAGATTCTCGACCGCGTGGGCAAGGCCATGACCATGACGGCCGGCGCGGAGACGAACGAAATCATCCGGCGGCGGCTCTTTGAATGGGACACACGCGCGGTGCAATCCGACGGCCGGGTGCATCTGCCCAAGGACGCGGTGGACACCTGCCACGAGTTTGGCCGATGGGTGAACGAGCACGCGCAGCAGCTATCCAGTTCCGTCCCCGCCGACCATGCCCGCGCGCACTTCGAGTCCTGTTATCCCTTCCATCCCAGCGCGCTCTCCGTGTTTGAGCGCAAGTGGCAGACGGTGCCCAAGTTTCAACAGACGCGCGGCGTGCTCCGCATGATGGCGCTCTGGATTCAGAACGCCTACACGCAGGCTTACCGCAAGGCGCATCCCGATCCGCTGTTGACGTTGGGGACCGCGCCGGTGGGCGACCCCATCTTCCGCGCGGCGGTCTTCGAGCAGCTCGGAAACCGCGCGCTGGAGACGGCCGTGACGGTGGACATCGCCGGTCGCAAGGAAGCTTTCGCCGTTTCCCTCGATGCGGAGGCAACCGAGGCCATCGCCAAGGAACGGCTGCATCAGAAGGTCGCCACCGTGGTCTTCTTCGAATCGAACGGCGGCACCACCAAATCGGAGGCCACCTTGCCGGATATTCGCCTCGCGGTCGGCCATCCTGACCTGGATCTCGGCAACATCGAGACCGCATTGGATGCGCTCACGGACCGTTGCTACTACTTCAACGTCGAGCGGAAGAACTACAAGTTCAGCCTGCGCGAGAACCTGAACAAACGGTTCTCCGACAAGCGTGCCAACATCGCCCAGGCTTCCATCGAGGAAACCGCGCGTCAGGAAATCCAGAAGCGCTTTGTGCCCAAGGAAGGAATCGAGCGCGTGTTCTTCCCGGAGAAGAGCATCCAGATCTCCGACCGTCCGGCTCTCACCGTCATCATCGGCGATCTCACACAGACCATGGCCGAGCGCAAGGACACGCTGGCGTTGATGGAAAAGATGACCCGCGAGTCCGGCAGCTCCAATCGCACTTTCAAGAGCAGTCTGATTTGGGCCATGCCAGACGACCCGCGTCTGCTCTGCGACGAGGCGCGCAAACTTCTCGCCTGGCAGGCCATCGACGACGATGCCGCAGACTTGAAGCTGGACGAAACCCAGCGGCGCCAGTTGGCGGAAAACATTGAGAAATCCAGGCGCGACCTTCGCGATGCAGTGTGGCGTTCTTACAAGCATGTCTTTCTGCTGGGGAAGGACAACGCCCTTCGGGAAATCGACCTGGGCATGGTCCATTCCAGCGCCGCGGATTCGCCCATCTCCAACATCCTCAACCGTCTGACCGCCGAAGGTGAGATGGAAAAAGGCATCAGCCTGCGCCTGCTGCTCAAGAACTGGCCGGCCGCGTTCACCGAGTGGCCGGTGAAATCCGCCCGCGACGCACTCTACGCATCACCGCAATTCCCTCGCGTCATTCGTGGAACGGAGGCGATTCAGGACGCCGTGTCCAAGGGCGTCGCCCAGGGCGATCTCGCCTACGTAGGAAAGCTGGCGAACGGCACCTATTCACCCTTCGCCTTCAAGGCATCTCTCGTCCCCGGCGAGGTTGAGGTCGTCGAGGAGACGTTTCTTATCACCAAGGATACGGCTGAGGCATATCTGAAGAAGAGCGCGCATCCACCCGCACCGACGCCCGTCCCGTCCCCGGCCACAGCCGCGCCCACTGCCGGAACCTTCACCCTCACCAGCCCGCCGGAGCCCGCGCCAACGCCAACCTCCGCACCCACGAACGCCTCCAGTCTCTCCTGGACCGGCGAGATACCGCCGCAGAAGTGGATGAACTTTTACACCAAGGTGCTCTCGAAGTTCGCCTCCGCTCGCGGCCTGAAACTCACCTTGAAGGTCGAAGTCTCCCCCGACGGCGGTGTGTCCCAGCAGAAGCTCGACGAAACCAAAACAGCCCTCCGCGAGCTCGGCCTGAACGACGACCTTTCGCAGAAATAGCGCGCTTCGGGTTCAGACACGTTCGCGGCAACGCCGCAGTTCAATGGTGCAATCTTCTAGCGCCGCCGTGTTGCGTTCGATGCAGACGGCGAGTTTAAGCGCCGTCTCGTTCTGAGTGGCAATGATTTGTGTGAGCGCCACCTGATTCGCTTCGCGCGCCGCCTTGTGGCTGGCGAGGACGGCTTGCAGTGTATCCGTCCGGCGGGGCCATGTTTGAGGGCTCAGGCGGGAGAGGGGAGGGACT
>CAYQWK010000387.1:0-6068 GCA_964420805.1 uncultured Bifidobacteriaceae bacterium
GGATGCTGCGTGCTCCGCCGGTACGCCTCTGAGTTCATGATGGCTCGGTGCATCGCTTTGAAACTCCACCCCTTCTCAACAAAGGTCGCCGCCAGCCAGTCGAGCAACTCGGGATGCGTGGGCTTCTTGCCGGTGCTGCCGAAGTTGTTTGGATTACCCGCGATGGGTTGGTCGAAATGCCAGAGCCAGATGCGATTCACGATGGCGCGCGTGGTCAGGGGATTCTCCGCGCTCGCCACCCACTCGGCGAAGGCCTGGCGGCGGCCCTCGATGGTGTCCGGAATCGGCGTCTTCTGCGCTGCGCCGAGCACGCTCAACACACCGGGCTTCACTTTCTCGCCTGAGCCAAACGGATCGCCGCCGGTGAGCACGCACGTTTCCTCCAGGTCGCCGGCGGTCATGCGATTCGCGGGCATTCGCAGTGGCGCATACACTGCGGTCATCTGCGGAGTGCGGCCGTTGTAAACGGCGAGAGCAAACGGTTCGTAGCGCTCCAGTTCCCACTTCAACCGCTCCAGACCTTTGCGCGCCACGCGCTCGTTGCCGTAGTCCTCGGGATTGAAGCCATGCAGCTTCGGCGGGAACTGATCTTCGGGCACGCCTTGCTTCGTCATCGCATTGCGCGCGAAATCGAAAACGCCGTTGAACTCGCGCCGCTTGTTGCCACGCTCCAGCGTTCGCGCTTGAGCAATCGCGGCATTCCACTTCGCCGGATCGATCCCCTTCTCCGCAAACCAGCCCTCGGCATTCTTCACCAGCTTTTCGTCCAGTCGCTGCAATGTCTCCAGATACTCCGCCCGTCGCGGCTCCAGGTATTTTCGCTCCTCAAAGCCGGTGACATTTTCCTGCGGAAGAAACGGCGCCGCGCGCTCGCTGAGTTGCGTCGTGGCAAAAACCGCCTGCACCGAGTAATAGTCGCGCGTCGGAATGGGATCAAACTTGTGGTCGTGGCAGCGCGCGCATTGCAGGGAATGCGCCAGGAAAGTCTCTCCCACCCCATTAGCCACGTCGTCGAGGAAGCGCTGGCGCGCGACCTTCGCGACTTCCATGCTCGTGAGTTCCCACGGCCCCATGCGGAGAAAGCCCGTGGCGACGAGCATCTCCGGGTTCTGCGGATCGAGTTCATCGCCCGCAATCTGCTCGCGCACGAACTGGTCGTAGCGCTTGTCCGCATTGAACGAACGCACGACGTAATCGCGATAGCGCCACGCATTGCCGCGCTCGTAGTCATTGGCAAAGCCCGAGGTGTCCGCGTAGCGCGTCACATCGAGCCAATGCTGCGCCATGCGCTCGCCGTAATGAGGCGAGGCCAGCAGGCGCTCAACGACCGCGGCAAAAGCCTCACTGTCCGGCCGCGAGTCTTTCAGGAATGCTTCCACGTCCTCCGGCTTCGGCGGCAAGCCGAGGAGATCAAACGTCGCGCGGCGAATCAGCGTCACGCGATCCGCCGCGGGCGCCGGCCGAAGACCGGCCGGCATTCTGGATGCAATGAACGCATCGATGGGATTGCCTGCGCCCTTGGGCGGCGCCAGCTTCTTCACCGGCTGATAGGCCCACAAGCCTTCGGGTTTGTATTTGCGATTCGTCCACTCCGGCGACTGCCCGCCCGACGTCTTCACCGCGACACCATCCTCCGCTGACCACGCTGCTTCGTTCGCCTTCGCGATCGCTTGGGCGCGCGCTGCGTCCGGCCAGGGCGCGCCGCCGGCGATCCAGTCTTTGATCCAAGCGACCTGTTCCGCGTAGAGGTTGTCCGCCTCCTTCGGCGGCATCGGCTCCCAGGCATCATGCTTCCGCGTGACGGCGAGATAGAGCGGACTCTCGTCCGGCTTACCGGCAACCACGGCGGGTTTCCCGCTATCACCGCCCTTCAGCGTGGCCGCGAGCGTGCGCAAGTCGAGGTTGCCCTTGATCTTCGCCTCGTCCTTGCCGTGGCAGGCGAGACACTTCTCAGCAAAGAGAGGCGCGATCCGACGGACGAAAAGCAGCTCGGCTTTTTCATCCGCGGCCAGCGCTGGCATGGCGACGAAGAGCATTGCCATGGACAACAACGGGCCAAGCAAATGGGGCGTCTTCATCGCTTTGGGTACGACGAATCCTACCTGCGCCACAGCTCACTTTGCAATGCCCGCCTTGCCGCCGGCATTCTGCTTCCCCTTCTGATTGGCGCCCCCTGGCCCCCAGTCTTCGTTCTTCACAGAGCTGCCTGGGAAGGCGGGCGGCACGAGTTCCTTCTTCCAGGAGTCCAACGCCGCAGTCAGGCGGGAGGCGACCTCGGCGTTCGCGTCGGCGACATTGTTCTTCTCTCCGATGTCCACGCTGAGGTCGTAGAGTTCCGGCGCGCCGTTGGTGTTCCGGACGAGTTTCCAGTTGCCTTCTCGGATGGCCAGAGACTGCTTGCCATGCATGCGCCAAAACAGTCGCTCGTGTGGCGGTGATTTTACCTCTCCCGCCAGGTGCGGAATGATGTTCACGCTGTCGTATTTCTTGTCCGTCGGCATCGACACGCCCGCGGCCGCGAGCGCGCTGGCAAAGGCATCCATCGAGATGACGGGCTGGTCGTAGGTCTTGCCGGCCGGCAGTTTGTCCGGCCAACTCACGATGAATGGGACACGCACGCCGCCTTCGTAAAGCGCACCTTTCATGCCCCGCAGCGGGTCATTGTTCGAGCCGCTCGGGGTGTGACCGCCGTTGTCACTGAAGAAGAAAACCAGCGTGCGCGGCCGCTGTCCGCTCTCCGTGAGCGCGGACGTGATGGTGCCGATGGCGTCGTCGAGCAGGGAGATTTGGGCGAGATAACGACGGCGCTGCGGATTCTGGATGTGCGCGAACTTTTCGAGCCGCTCTGCCGTCGGCTCGTGCGGCGTGTGCGGCGCGTTGAACGCCAAGTAAAGCATCCATGGCTTCTCCTTGTTCCGTCGGATGAATCCTGCGGCCTCGTCGCCGAGCGCCGTGGTGAGATGAGCCGGCACTTCGGTTATGTTCGTGCCGGCGCGGATGAGCGGCAGCGTGTATTGCCTTCCGCTGGTCTGCCAGCCGGTGTAGCGATGACCGCCGCCGATGAAGCCGAACGATTCATCGAAACCGCGCGCCCAGGGCACGAAGGCCGGCGCGGAGCCAAGGTGCCATTTGCCAATCCAGCCGGTCGTGTAGCCCGCCGGCTTCAGGTATTGCGGCAGGAGTTTTTCGGTCAGGGGCAATCCCTCCTTCTCGTCGAGCGGGTCATAGACCGGATTGTTCTCGTGGCCAAAGCGCGCCTGGTAACGCCCTGTGAGCAAGCCCGCGCGTGACGGCGAGCACACCGGATAGGTGACGTAGCCGCTCGTGCAGCGCACGCCTGACGCTGCGAGCTTGTCGAGATGCGGCGTCACCGCCTGCTTGCTGCCGTGAAAGCCCACGTCGGCGTAGCCCTGATCGTCACTGACGATGATGAGAACGTTCGGCATCTCCGCCGCTTGTGCGGAGACACCGCAGAGAAGGCAGACGACGAGGAGCGTTCGAATGAGGTCAGAACTCATGCAAGACAGGGGGAACTTCACGTGAGATGATTGTGGCCTGCTAAGGGAGAATGCGAGGTCGAACATGATGGCGATGTGTCTGTGTTTGTTTTGCTCCACTTGCAATCACTAACTCCGTCACTGCCCGGCTTTCGTCAGCGCGATCGGCACTTCGCAAAAAGTCAGCGCCGCAATTCCATTCGCGCCGAGCAGCAGCGTGTCCTGACTCCACTTTGCTTCCTTGAGATAGGTGACCGTCTTTTCCTGCGCTGACTCCTTCAACTTCAGCGTCAGCATGGAGCCCTTCACGCTGCCGCTGGCGATTTTGTCCTTCGCATCGCCGAGGTAGAATTGGCTCGCCAGCGCGTCCTGCCACACCACGGGCTGATCAAACTCGAGCAACAGCGTGTCTTGCGCGGCACTGGCGAATCGCGCGCTCTTCAGGTTCGGCGGCGTAATGGAGCCAGCCGGTTTCTTACCGTAAACGTCTCGTTGAATGAGCGGATGAATCAGGCGCGCAAATTCGTCGTAGCCTTCGACCGGGAAGTGGCAACCACCCGGCGGCTTGATGCCCAGCGTGGACATGATGCTGAGGTTCGAGAACCGCGCGGGCAACGTGCGCTGCTGCTCGCGCAATCGGTCGCCCGCGCCATCTCTGCCACCCATCGCGCAGGAGTTCGGCCAGATTTGAAACATTAAGTAGCGCCGGGCGTTCGGCAGATCGCGCCGCCAGCCTGCGGACATCTCAACGAAGTAGTTTTGATAGTTCACCCAACCGTGGTCGCCGCTCGGCGTGTCGGCAGGCTGATCGTTCTCGCCTTGATGCCAGATGATACCGCGAATGCCGTGCGTGAGCCGAGCCTGCTGCAGACGCCACAGCCATCGGCCATAGATCGTGGTGAGGTCAGCGGGGTTTGCGGGATTGCGTTGGTGCTGGTCAATGCGCGTGCCGCCCAGCGCTCCATTGATGATGCAGATGGGAACCTTCTCACTCGCGACGAGACGCTTCGCAAGTTCCATCCCCCACCAACCAATGTGCGAATCATGCTCCGGCGTTTTCTGTTTCCACACCGCCAGACGCCACAGGCTGGGGCGCGTGCCACCCGATTGCTGCACCTTGTTCGTGAAACTGCGAAACCAACTGACGCCGTCGTCGCTTCCTTTCGGTCCGCCGAAAGTGCGAATCCACTCGTTCGTCTCGCGCGGCTTCTGCGCTTCTTCGCGCAAGTCGAGCGCCTCGGCGTTGGACTGGCCTTCGATGAGAAAAGCGTCGCCGCACAGCAGGTCGCCGACGGTGTCGAGCACGGTTTCCTTTCCGCCGCTGCGCGTGCCGAACTCTACGCGATACTTCACGAAGCCCGGCTTGAGTTTCGCGGTGAGCGCGTAACTGAGGTCCGCCGCCGGCTTCGCTTTCACCGTGGCGAACGGTTTGTCGTCCGCAAACACTTTGAGGAACACTTCATCTGCGCGCTCTTTCAGCGTGCCGTTGTAGTGCAAGGCGCCCTCATTCCTGTCGTCGCGCGCGTAGAACTGGCCCTGTTGCGGCTTTTCGTCGGGCTCAGGCGTGCGTTGCGCCCACGTGTCGCTCTTTGGCTCGGTCACCTTGATGACGACGGAACGAGAGGCGGGCGCACCGCCGTTGTTGAGCGTGGCGGTCACGGTCAGCGGGCCACTATTCTGCGCACCGAGCAGGCGCAGCTTTCCGGGCGAGACATCCTTCACAACCGCGAGCGGTACAGCGCTCCACTGCACTTGAACGTTGCTCGCGCCGGCTGCCTGCATCGACGCGAGATTCGAAATCTGCGGAGCAAGTTCAATTGCCGAGCGCCCGTCCCATGCAGCCGGCGCTTGCAGCGTGAACTCAGGGTCGGGAATTGCCTCCTTCACCGCCACGGGTATGTCCCGCGTCTTCACGCCGTCGGCGTAAACCGCCTTCAAGCGCAGGGTCACCGAAGTGTCTGCGCTGATTCGTCCCGGCGCGAACTCATAAGCAAATCGGTCCACAGCCAGAACTTCCTCCCGCCCGTCGCGCACCAGCGACCAGTAGAGTTTCTGCGCGCCATCAGCCTGCGCGGTGAACTTTGTGCGACCGCCTTCATCCACCGTGGCGCGCTCAGGCTTGATGGCAAAAGTATTCCCCACGCGAATCAGCGGCCCGACCAGCGTCTGCATTGGCTTTTGATTCTCGTACTGCAGCCGCACCCAATCAGCGGAACGCGTGACTTTCGACACGCGCACTTCGTCGAGGTCGCCGATGAAATTGTATTCGCCAGCCCAACCGCCGAGCGAGAGGCTGGCCGGGCTGCGGACATTCAGCGGAGTCCCGCGCCCGCCCTGGACCGCGAGCGCGCCATTCACGTAGATGCGCGCCTTGCCGCTCTCGTAGGCGAAAACGGCATGCGTCCATTCGTTGAACGCAAGTCGTCCGGTGCTCTGGATGCTGCCGTCGGAAAACCAGCAGTCCATGTTGACCCGCGCCGGCCCGCGAAACTGCATCACCACCTTGCCCTGCGGCCGTTGCACGCCCCACCCGACAAGGTTCACATTGGCCCGCTGCGAGCGAAACCACAC
>CAYQWK010000388.1:0-6055 GCA_964420805.1 uncultured Bifidobacteriaceae bacterium
CTGCTCCAATCTCCCGTCTCCCATTGATGACGCACAACCGGTTGCGAGCGGCCGGAAACTGAGAACCGCTTCTTCCCAATCAGCTTCGTCAGGTCATCGATGTCATTTTTTGGGCCGGCCCGTTGACAAGGCCATGACGCATCCCCATATTGCGCCCCGCTTTTTCGGGAACGGTAGGTTACCCAAGTGGCCAACGGGGATTGACTGTAAATCAATTGGCTGACGCCTTCGCTGGTTCGAATCCAGCACCTACCACCACCCGCCCGAATTCTTTCCTTCCGGGCGGACGCATTTCCGCTACGTTGCCCGCCATGAGAACCGCCGTTCTTCTGCCGTGCGCGCTGGCGACCCTGCTTCAAGCGCAGCCTTCCGAACCGTTGTTGTTCGAGTTCAACTCCCCCACAACAGCCTTGTGGAACTTCTCAGGGTCCTACTCCGAAACAAACAGCGGCTTGGTTTCTCATGTCATCATTGACCACCAGCCGAATGGGCGAATGTCAGGCACGATTAATCTGCATTACACCGAGAGCCTGCTGTTACTTGACGCAAGCTTGCCCGCGCGGGGCCGGGTTGCCGGTGTCTCGGGCGGGCAGGTCAACGCCACGATGAAAGGGCGCGGTCCGCTAACAGGCTGGTTCATCATTCAACCGGTCCGCGGAACCATCACAATGTCGATCGCCCAAACGCTGGATGCGGAACACACAACTGTCACCGGCCGCGAGTTTGTGCGCGCCTGCCTGTCCGACGGTCGCTGCAAGACGCTGGAAACCAACACGACGTTTGCACTGCCGCCAGAACAGGATGGCGCATGGTCATTGGCCTTGAATCTCGCCACCACAGGAGGCCATGCTGACGGCACAGGCGAAATCGTATTCTCGAATGGCCGCACCTTGGACTGCATCGCGCGGGGGAAGTTCAATCCACGCTCAAATCTCACCACACTCCGGCTGACGGGCGTGGATCCGGCACGACGGTTTGCGCTCACGCTACAACTTGGCCCCACCAACGAAGTGCGGCGGCTGCGCGGGAGTTTGCTCGGGCAGCGCCTGCGCGAGCCGTGAATCGAAGGTGGTCCCACCCTGTATGGCCCATTTACGGGCCAACAAAGTGAAGCCGTCTGGGCCAAAGCGTCAGCGCATGCACGCAGACGCTTGAAAGATTCCGGCTCACGAACCCGCCAACCGCTCGAAAATCACGCTCCTGCCGAAAGTTTTTCCTAAACCATTGCCTGCGACCGCCGATACCCCGCACGAAGGCAGGTTGCGGCCTCCAAGAGCAACAGGGAATCGGCGGGTGCCCACACAGAAAACCCGCCTCGCGGCAAGGATGCCGTTAAACAACAAAAAAGCCCCTCACGGGGTGACTCACGGAAGGAGTCAGTTATGGTCATCAACACAAACACGTCAGCCCAAAGTGGCGCCCGCCTCCTGGCGGAATCCACCTCGAAGCTGTCGAAATCACTCGCTCGTCTCTCCAGCGGCTCGAAGATCGTGTCGCCTGAAGATGATGCGGCGGGACTGGCCGTTTCCCTGCGCTTTGACGCGCAAGTGAACCGGATTGGCGCAGCCAGCAACAACGTCAGCAACGCTGTTTCATTCAGCCAGACGCAGGACGGCTTTCTCTCGAAGGTCGGCAAGGCCCTGGACCGGATGAGCGAGCTTGCGGTGTTGTCGCAGGACGTCACCAAGTCAAACGCGGACCGCGCGCTGTATCACTCGGAGTTCTCCACTCTGGGCTCGTACATCACGGATATCGCGTCGAAGGACTTCAACGGCGTGAGCCTGTTCACCAGCACGGCTCTCGCGGTGACGACGGACAGTGACGCGAACACGTTCTCAATGGCGGGGATCAACCTCGGTGCCGCGGCCTACACCACGGCCACGTCGGCGAACATCTCGACCGCCGCCCAGGCCAACACGGCCCTGACGAACGTGAAATCCGCGATCACACAGCTTGCCACCGACCGCTCCACGGTTGGCGCCAGCCTGCAACGCTTGAACTACACCAACGAACAGTTGGGTATCCTCAAGAACAACCTCTCCGCCGCGAACAGCCGCATCAAAGATGTGGATGTGGCGGATGAGAGCACGCAGTTCGCGCGCTACAACATCCTCGTGCAGTCCGGCACGGCGATGCTGGCCCAGGCGAATTCCACGCCCCAGATGGCCCTGCGCCTCTTGGGCTAAAAATCAGCCAGGTCCTGATAATCAGAAGGGCATCCCGGACGGCGTCGCGCTGTCCGGGATTTCGCTTTGCGAAGTGGTCTCGCTGCATCCTGAACCGCGAGTCGCCACGGAAATCTGACTGATGGAGAAAGCGTTTTCGCCGGCCATCGTATCGCAGCCGTAATCGCTACAGTTCCGAAGTTAGGGCGGCGGCGGATTGAGAATCCGCCATGACCAGTCTGAACAAATTCCTCAACCCGCCCCGCGATTCGTCGATACCCCATCTGTGAAGAACCGGCTTATCGTTGCCGCGGTCGCTCTTTTGTGCGGCTGCGCCAGTCCGTCCCGACTGGCTGATTTCGGACCGCGCCACCATCCCTCCAACATCCACTCGCCGGATCGGATGCCGCTGTGGTTCCGCAGGGTCGCCCTGCTTCCAGTGGCCTCCGCAGGCATTGAACCCGCCCCGGATTGCGCCTCGGTGATCGAACCTGAATTGCGCAAGTGCGCGCGGTTCGAGGTTGTGGCCGTGTCGCCACGCCAGTTGACCCAGTGGTTCGGGCGCGGTGCCTGGCGTGCGGATGAGGCTTTGCCTGCCGGCTTTTTCAAACGCGTGGCGGCCGAGACCGGCTGCGATGCGGTCCTGTTTCCTCTGGTCACGGAGTTCCGCGCTTACCCGCCGCTTGCCATCGGTTGGGATCTTCGGTTGGTGGACTGCGCGGACCAGCGCGTCTGGTGGGCGGTGGACGAAGTATTTGATGCGGGCACGCCGGCCGTGGCGCGCTCGGCCCGTGATTACGCAGCGGCGGGAATGCGCTCGGGTGGCGATGATGGCCATGCCGTGCTGCAATCGCCTCGGCGGTTCGCGCAATACTCGGCGGCGGCCGTGATCGGAACTCTGCCAGTTCGTTGAAAAAAAGCTAAAGCTGCCGCGTGAACCGACGATGACAGCACCAGAAGAGAAGATTCACATAACCGTATGCAAATCAACGCCACAAACAACCTGATGCCAGTGCCGGAGCCGCAACGGCGGCAGACCGCGCCGGGTGTTCAGGACGGAGCCAGGGCCGATTTCAGCGGGACCGAAGCCATCCACGAGCAACTGAGCCGCACACCCGCCACGCGCTCGGAGGAAATCGCCCGCGTACGCACGCTCATCAACGATCATTATCCGCCAGACGAGATGGTCCGTCGCATCGCCAATTTGCTGGCTGTTCACGTCAGGCCCGTGGAATGACCGTGCCGCATCTGATCAGCGCTTTTTAAGCAACCAACACCCCATCCGCTCATGAACTACGCAAATCCATGGCAGTCCTACCGGCAAGTCACCACCACCACCGCCTCCCCCGGACAGCTCGTTGTCATGCTGTACGACGGCGCGATCAAATTTCTTGAGCACGCGCTCACCGGTTTCGATTTCGAGGATCCGTTGGAGTTCAACAGCACCATTAACAACAACCTGATCCGCGCCCAGAACATCATCACGGAACTGAACGCATCGCTGGACATGGAACAAGGTGGCGAGATCGCCAACACCCTGCGCAGCCTTTACGATTACATGACCCGACGCATCCTCGAGAGCAACCTGCGCAAGACCCGCGAGGGCATTGAGGAAGTCATCCGCCACCTCACCGTCCTGCGGGATGCCTGGCGCGAAATCGCCAGCGGCACGCGCGAGGCGGCGTTCATTCCTTCCGGAAACCTCTGCGCCTGTGGTTAAGCCATGAATGCGACCGACTTGCTTTTCCTCTACAACCTCTGGCGCGAGGCCACTCTCGCCGAAGGGCGCGCCATTGAGAGCGGCTGCTGGGGAGAGGTCGCGGAGCAACAATCCTGCAAGGATCAGCTCAAACGCCGCATCGTCGCCACCACGGAAGCATGGCAGCTTCGCTGGCCGCAGACCGGCGAGACGGCGAAAGACTACGAAAGGCAATTCCGGCCCATTGTGGATGAAATGATTGCTTTGGAAACCCGCAACGCCACCAGTCTCGCCTTGTGCCGCGAACAGACCAGTGTCGCCCTGGCCGGGTTGGACCGCGCCACTGGCGCGCTTCGCGGCGTCCAACGCGCCTACGGATCGAGCCGCGAAGCGAACTGGACGAGTTATTCCTGACCGCGCGCGTTCAACAACTCGCGCACCCTCGCGGCGAGGGCCGTGTTGTCGAACGGCTTGGCAAACCAACTCACCGAAGGCGCCTCTTGAGAAACCGGCGGCGAGCCTTCCCGCAAAACCAGCACCGGCACCCGCGCGCCCAACGATTCCCATTCACACGCAGCGCCCGCCGTCGCATCCCCAACCACCAATCGCACCGACGGCGGGGTGTCCACGAACCGCAGGGCCGCGCTTAAATTGTCCGCCTCGACTACTTCGTATCCACGGTATCCCAGCACAGCGCGCAGCAGGATCCGCGTGCTGCCCTCGCCGCTGACGATGAGCACGCGCTCGTGACCGTCAGCATGGGTGAATGCGACGTCTGGTTTGTCGTGGGAGGCCGGCCCCGGTTCTCGGCCGATCAACTGGCGGATTCGAGTAACGAACTGCGCGCCGCGATGCGACGCCTTCTGGGCGTCCTCAAGCGATTCACGCACGTCGGCGGGGTCCATGCCGGGTTTGAGCGCCATGTCCACGGCAGCGTAAATGACGGTAAAGGCGTTGTTCAGATCGTGAGTGAGCCGCGCGATTTCCGGCAAGGCCGCGGGGGCCAGGCCGCCTTGCAGAAGCGCCCCCGACTCCCCTGCGTGCCGAACGATGCACATCTGCGCGCTCACGCTTCCGTCGCCCAAAGGAACCTTCCGCAGTTCAACCCGCCCATCATGCAACGTCATCCCCGGCAGCGCTCCCTCCACCGCCGGCAGCACCTCGGAGACAGGCCGGCCGATGGCCTCGGCACAGGAGCAGCCCAACCGGTCCGCCAGATTCTCCGTGCAAAAGAGAACGAAGCCATGGGCATCAACCAGGATAAGCCCACCTGACGGAACTCGTTCTGCAGCATTCGACATGGCGCGAGTCTAGCCGCACGGCCGCATCATTCAAGATTCAGCGAAGAAACCACATGACTCCGAACAAAAGAAGGAGCACCACGGCGGTCAGCCACCAAATCCAGTAATTCCGCCGCGGCGCCCCTTTCCCTTCGCCGAACTCGCGTTGAACGAACTCGTCGTAGTTGAATTCATCGTCCGGCAAATCCAACCCCTGCGTCGCGGCATGTTCGGACCAACCTGTGGTTTCGTCCGATCCACAATCGGGGCAGGCCCGTGCGTTGCGCGGCACATCAGCGCCGCAGTTAGGGCAAGTTTCGGGAGCGCGCATGGGTTCAGTGAGTCTTGGAGACCCGCAGCACGCCTGCGATTCCTG
This sequence comes from uncultured Bifidobacteriaceae bacterium, assembly GCA_964420805.1. Lineage (GTDB taxonomy): Bacteria > Verrucomicrobiota > Verrucomicrobiia > Limisphaerales > SIBH01 > JANNGC01. The sequence goes on from CAYQWK010000388.1 coordinate 5,521, forward strand.
TTCCGGCCAGCGCGCCGGCGCGCACGGACAACGGGTTCAGGCTCCAGCGTGCCGCCAGTTGCAGCACCAGTTTCGTGTTTGCGGCCAACGCATCAAGGCCGGCGGCATCTAGATCCCCCAACTCTGCGCCGTAAGGCAGACAAAACATGCCCGCACGACGTTCCTCCCTGGTGATCCCGCCCTGGTTCCACAATACCGTGCCGTTCCAAACATAGGCGCGTTCAACCTGGCCGTCCTTCAACGCGGCCCACCCGTGATGCTCCACCATGGGATTCCGCTGGAAGAAACGCACCGTTCCGAGCCGTGCGCTCAATCGCGTGAGGAACAAGAAGAACTCATCCACATCACTCTGCGGATCGGGCACGTCGCAGCCCATGACCAGCACCCATCCATTCACGGGCGGTGTGATGAAAAGCCGCGGCTCGAACGGCGTATGCAACGCGGCGCTCCAGACACAAGGCCGCGCATACTCAAGACCCAGCGCCTCGCGCACGGACTCCGCGCCGTTGGAGCGAATGGCCAGCCACCGCACCGG
>CAYQWK010000389.1:0-6041 GCA_964420805.1 uncultured Bifidobacteriaceae bacterium
GAGTTGCACCTGGAACGGTCCTGCCTTCGGTCCCGGCTTCTTCCACGAGTTGTCCGGCTCCTGCGGCGTCACATAGGGCGGGAGCGGTTTGGTGTTCGGACGAGTGAATCGGTATTGCGTCAGTTCGGCCGGGGCTTCCTCCGCGCGGACGGGCAACCACTCCAGTTTCTTGGCCGCGTTGGTCTTCAATTGGAAATACTCCGGCAGAGTCGCCAGCGTGCCGTTCTTGGAATCTGTCTTTCGCACGTGATCGAAGTTCCAGCGGTAGCCGAAGGTGTGGTCATCGATCGCAATGGGCGTGGCGAAGGACTTCCACACGACGGGCGCCTTCTGATCCTTCGGCGTGGAGGGCAGATAAATCTTCCACGTCGCGCCGCCGCCGCCGGGGAAACGATGCACGACGGATTGCTGCGCATCGATGAGACCGCTCGCCGGCTCGCCGCCGTCGAACCAGGTCTTCACCGAGTCCCACAGCGCCTGCTTTTTGTACGACGTGATTTGGTGAACGAGCGTGGATTGATCGTTCGCGCCGCGCGGGAACGCCGTCGGAGCGATGCGCGCGAAAACGCGACCCACCGAGTCCGTAGCCTGCACGCTCGGCACGTATTGCGTCTCCATCTGGAGCGCGCGGTTAGGATTCGAGGGACGAGTGTCGAGCAGCAATCCACTGAGGCGCGGCTCTTTCAACGTCGCACCCGACCAGAAGAACGGTGTGAAAAAGGTGAGCGGCCCTTTGAAGTTCTTCGTGTTCAGGAAGAGCGTCCAAGATTGATCACCGGTCGGGAGATTGGTCCCGGCAGTCGTTGATTTCGCCTTGGTGAGCGGGAGCGGAAGGTAACCGTAGCCGAACAACTCACCGCACGTGCCCTGCTTCAGATTCAAACCATCCGGCGGCCACAGAACCCAGGGGCTCAACTGCGCGATGCCGTATTTGCCGCGCGGCTTTGCCCAGTCGCGACCTTTGCCGGCGCCGGGACCATTCGCCCACTCGACGAATGCGGGCGCCACGCCGCCCATGATGAACTTCGGCGTCTCGGTCGCATACTGCGTGTCGCGCCACCAACCGAGTCCGCCTTCGACGTCGGAGTAAGCATTGGTCGGTCCCTTGCCTTCGTGTTGCGCGAACATCCATGTGCCGAAGAGACCGGTCTGGAAGCGATTGCCGGGATACTCGCGCAGCAAGGGCCACGCGGCGACATACATGGAATAACCGGCGTTGAAATTCTCGGGCACGCGGTCATTGGGCACGAGAAGGTAGCCGGCCATCTCGCCTTGTTGAACGGCGGCCGGAGCCAGCGCACGCGAGGTGATGACTGTTAGAGCAATCAGAAGTGAGTGGAGTAATTTCATAAAATTCAAAGTTTACCGGCGGGCCTTCATCATCGGCACGAGAGCTTCGGCCAGGCCCTTGCCCACGCCACCGAGGATTTTTGCCGAGCCGAGGTAGTGGAACTCGGCATTGGAAACACCTTTTTCGAGAATGAGCCGCTGGCGCTCGCTGAGGCCGGCGGCGAGAGCCTTTTCAAGCGCCGCCTTTTCTTCGGCGGGTTTCAGGCCGGCTTCCTTGGCCTGCTTTTTGGCGAGCTGTTTGATGTCGTTCTCCTTCTCCGTCGCGAGGGTCAACTCGCTGTCCCAATATTTCTCTGCGTACACCGTGGCGACGTTTCCCTTGAACTCCGGCAGCAGCGCAGGTGCAGCCATGGCATCGCGGAAATTCTGATGCGTGGCTTTGTAGCGTTGTTCCCGCGGGCTGTAGTCCGCCGTGGGACCGCCCACGCCAAGCACCGCGATGGCGAAGGGAAGGTTGGGCGCGTTCAAATCGCGGCGAACATCGCGAATGAAGTGCGCTAGAGCGGTGCTGTAGGCATCGTAGCCGCCGGGCTTGTCGCGCTGGGGATAGGTGCTGCCATCGACCATGTCGTTCCAGCCCTGGAACCACGCAGAGCCCGCTAGTTCATAGCCGACCGCCGGATCGTACTCGGGCACCACACGTTTGATGTCAGCGAGCACCTTCTTCACGTGCTCAATCATCAGTCGATAACTCGCGCCCGTGGCTTTTTCCTTCGCCGCCTTGATTGCCGTGATGTCCTTGCCCTGCTTTCCGTAGGAGGCGAGTTGCGCCTCGTTGAAGACATAAGGCCCGGCGCTCGGCGAGCGAAAGTCAGTGTTCAAACTGCGACCGCCCCACGAAGTTTTGATCAGCAGAATCGGGCTGTCGGTGAGTTTCTCCATGTAGATGCCGAAGGTGAACTCGGGGCCGATCTTTTCCTTCGACGCGCCGAAGCCCGCGGTGAGTTTGCCCGTCTGCTCCTCGCGCTCGTCCTTGCCACAGCCGATGGATGAAATCCACACGCGCTCGCAAACTTTCGGTTTGCCGTCCGCGCCCAGCATGTCGGCGAGCATCGACTTCGTGGCCGGGTCCATGCCGATGTGCTCGAACGTGCTGACCTTGGCGTGGCCCTGCATGTTCGATTGTCCAGCGAGCACGAAAACCTTCAACCGCTTCTTTTCCGCCGCGTGAGCGGGCGCGTTGCAGAGAAAACAAAGCATCAGGAGTGTGATGATGTGTTTCATGATTGATTATTGTTTGAGGGTGCTTCGGCCCTCGGTCTTCGATTTTTCAAGCAAGGCTTTCAGTTCCTTCACGATTGCCGGCTGCTCGAAGTAGAGGTTCTTCGCTTCGCGCGGGTCCGAGTCGAGGTTGTAAAGCTGGCCCGGTGCATTGGGCGCGGTGTCCGCAAGCAGGAAGGGTTGGAGTTCGCGATTGCCCTCGTAGCGATTTCCACCTGAGCCGGCGTGGTCGAGATACTTCCATGGCCCACGCCGAATGGAGAGCGTGCGCGCGCCATTAAAGGCTTGTTGCAAAAGAAATGGGCGAATGGGCGCACGGGCTTCGCCGAGCAAAACAGGAAGCATGTTGAAACTGTCTTCTGCGGAATTGTCGGGGAGCTTCGCGCCAATGATCGCGGCAACGGTGGCCATCACATCCGTGAGGCTGGTGAGTTGCGCGCTGGTGGTGCCCGGCTTCACCTTGCCGGGCCAGCGAACGATGAAGGGCACACGATGGCCCCCTTCCCAACTGTCCCGCTTCACGCCGCGCCACGGACGCGCGCCGTCGTGGTCGTGGTCAGCGCGCATGTGAACGACACTGGTGGTCTCGGGGCCGTTGTCGCTGGTAAAGATGACGAGCGTGTTGTCGGCGACGTCGAGTTTCTCCAGCGTGGACATCAATTCGCCCACCACCCAATCGAGCTGATGAATGAAGTCGCCATGCGGCCCGGCTTTGGTCGCGCCCTTGAACTGCGGCGCGGCAATCGAAGGCAGATGCACGGCCTGCGCGGCGTGGTAGAGGAAGAACGGCTGGCCCGGCGACTGACGCATGTGCTGTTCAAGGAACTCACGGCTCCTTTTCAGGAAAACGAGATCCACTTCCTCCATGGGAAAGTTCGTGGCGATGAGACCAGCCCGGCAGTCGTTGGCGTAGGGATGCTTCGGCAACACTGACTTGTCGATGACTCCGGTCGGAGGCACGGGCACGCGGTCATTCTCGATGAAGGCATAAAGCCAGTCCGTCGTGGGACAGCAGGCCGTGCCGAAGAAACGGTCGAAACCGTGATCAACGGGACCGCCCAAAATGCGCCGCGAGAAATCGACGCGCCGCACCGCCTCGACGCCATTGCCACGCACGGGTTGACCGTCCATGTCGAAAAATGTGAGCCCGACATGCCATTTGCCGATCGCAGCAGTGGCGTAACCATTCGTGCGGAGCATCGCGGGCAGCGTGAATCGTCCGGGTGCGATGAGCGACGGCCCGCCGACGGCCTCGAACACTCTACCGCCATTCGGCACGCGGAAGGCCATCTGGCCCGTCATCAAGCTGTAACGCGACGGCGTGCAAACCGTGGCCGGGCTGTGCGCGTCGGTGAAGCGCATCCCTTCACGGGCCAGACGATCGATGTTCGGCGTGGCGACTTTCGATTGCGCGTTGTAGCAGCGCACATCGCCGTAGCCGAGATCGTCCGCGAGGATGAGCAGGATGTTGGGCCGGTCCGCGGAGAAAGCGTGGGCGCATACGAAGGCCAGGAGCGCAGTGAAAAGGACGCGGCGGCTCATGGCTTCGGAATCTCGTTAAGCGTGTAGTAGGCGCGATCATGGAGCAGCAGTTCACCATCGCGCGATTTGAACGTGGGGAGATGGAAGTCGTGGACGTGGCCTTGCACGAGGCCGTTGATGCGCAGGCGCACACTCAAGCCATCCGGCGCCACTTCGGCCGTCTTGATGGTCGGTCGGGTGTGGTCCACTTCCGGGCTGCCGTAGCCCTGCTGGTAAATGTGCGTGTAAGTCTGCAGGCCGTAGCTTTCGGGACGCGCGGCCTGCGCAGCGTCAACGGGGCGTGTAAACCGCACCACGAATCCGTCGGGGCGCGCGCGGATGTCGAGGATTTCGAACGGCGTGCGACCAGTCCAATCGAGGCGCTGAAGCAGATTGTCCTTCATGCCGCGCACGGGCCAACCGCGGTTCGTGCCACCGGTGATGAGCCGCCCGCGCGGCGTGAAATGCACGGCGAGGATGCCGGTGCCCAGTCCCTCACGGAATGGATAACAAGCGCCTTGCCACACGCCGTTGACCAACTCTGTCGTGGCGCGCATCGCGATACTCAAGGTGTAGTCGCCGAGGAAAAGCTGGTTCTCAAACGGCCCGAACTTTCCGCCCGAACGGTTCACCTCGAATGCCGAAATGGAGCGACCCATTTTCTTGTAGGGGAACACCACCGCGTACGGCACGAGTTCCTTCACACGCTGGCGTTCGATTTCCAGGCGAGAGGGCGTGTTTGGCACCACGGGTGCGTGGCCCATGTTGGTGGCGAAGGGATACCAGTTGAAGCTGACGGGATGCCCCATGAAGCCGCCGGGCTTGAGGTGCTTGAGCGAACACGAGCCATTCCAGGGCCCCTGGCTTTCGACGTAAAACATCGCGCCGTGCTCGTTCGGCCCCACACCGAGCGGACTGCGCAGGCCGCTGCAAAGTGGAATCGTCGTGCCGTCCGGCGCGATTTTGAGCGCCCAGCCGCGGAACTTGGCTTTCGAGTAGTAGGACTCGGAGAGGCCAAGCGCGACGTAAAGATTCCCCTCCGCATCGAACTGCGAACCAAAGGCGAACTCGTGATAATTCTCGAAACCCCACTTGTCGCTGAACGTATCGTAACGGTCCGCGCGGCCGTCGCCGTTCGAATCCGTGATGCGCGTCACCTCGGTGGCGTGCGTGGCGTAAAAGGCACCATTGCGATACGCGAGACCGAAGATTTCATCCAACCCGCCGGCGAATTTCTCGACGCGCGGGCGTGGATGCTCTTCGTCCAAACCGGTGAACAGGAGAATCTCCCCGCGCCGGGTGCCGACGGCGATGCGGCCGTCCGGCAAGGTCGTGAAACATCCGGCTTCGAGGTACACGCCCTCGGGCATCGGAATGTTCACCAGCCGGTAATACGCCGCTTCCCGTTCGGCGGTGCCCCAAGCGTCCCCGAAGTCTTCCGCAGCAAGCGCGGCGGACGCAAATGCGGTGAGCAGTAGAATTGTGCCAAAGGCTCTCATGGTTTTCCGAAAAGGTGATATTCAATCGAGAACGGGCCGCTCACCGGCAGGAGCAGTTCACGCAAATCGTCCACTCCGCGCACCACGCCGGGAGCGAACAGCCGCACCAGCAGACCTTTGCCCACGGTGAACTCGCGCTCGCCCCGCGGCTCAATCACCTTGTCCGCCGCCACACGGAAGTGCAGGCCGGGAGGCGGCGGGCGTTGGGGGAATTTGAGCGAGCGGACGAAGTGTGGCTTCGCCTCACCGCCCTTCACATCGAGGAACACATCCTCCACCACCACACCGTCGAACTCGTAGCGGAAGGTTGGGCGTTGTTGCGCGTCGAGCAAGTAGCCCTTGAACGCGAAACCATCGGCTTGCTTCGCGAGATTTGTCGGCCACGGAGAAGCGGGCGACTCGAGCCGGGCGAAAGCGACACCAGCCGGAAAATTGACCCGGTCCCGACCG
>CAYQWK010000390.1:0-6024 GCA_964420805.1 uncultured Bifidobacteriaceae bacterium
CCATCGCGCATGGAGAGGTCACGCCGCATCCGCTCGATCAGTGTATGGCGCTGGCTCGTGCGCGACAGGCGATTGAGGAGTATTTGAGGATTGGAGTCCGGCCTGAGTGGTTGCAGTATGATTTTGTTGCATGAAGCTGTTTAATCCTACACCGCAAGCTAACGCAGCCCGGGCGTCGCGGTTGCAATCCTGGCGTTCCGCAGGTCGGGGCGCTGGGGTTTTAGGGAACTTCGCGCCATGAAGACACAAGTCGAGTTCCGGTCATTCAAGTTCCCGCCTTACGAAGGTGAGGAGGAGCAGATTAATCCGGGGCTTTGGGGCAAGCGACTCGCCGAGTATCTGGTTCAGAAGCTCGCAGAGAGAGGCATCGAGACCGAGGAGATGGTGGCGGAGGATTGGGGTTGGTATGTTCCGGTGCGCAATGAGGGATTTCGGCTGGCTCTGTGCTGCGGACACCAGGATGGAGACGACGACGAGTTCTTGTGTTTCACTGACCCGAGCACTCCTGTCGTGAAGAAGTTCTTCAAGAAGATAGACGCGACACCGCAGCTCACGCGGCTTACGGAGGCGCTCCAGCAGATTCTCGCCTCCGACCCCGAGATTCGAGAGGTAGTATGGACCGAGCCAGGATGAGGTCACTTCCTGAAAAGCCAGACTCGCCAATGGCTGCAACTTTGCAATGTGGGTCTTTCGAGTTTGTTCCGTCATTGCTCGTCGTTCGGCGTGCCGCGTTTTTCAACCGCCTCCTGATCCTCGGACTCTTGTTGTTGCTCACCTCCATGAACGCCGCTGAACCCGTCCCATTCGCCGCGCGCGATCCCAGGTTGCAGGCCGCCCTGGAGGATGTCGTCGCGGGCGTGCTCCAGGAATTTGCGCCGCGGAAGCTCGCGAGCAACCAACTCGCCGTGACCGTGGTCAGCCTGCGCGATGGCAAGCCCCGCATGGCCGCCGTGCGCGGCGAGGTTCCGATTTATCCGGCCAGCGTGATCAAGTTGTTCTACCTCGCCGCCGCACATCGCTGGATGGAGGACGGTCGCCTGGCCGATACCGCCGAGCTGCGCCGCGCGATGAAGGACATGATCGTGGACTCATCAAACGACGCCACCGCGTACGTGATGGACGTGCTCACCGGCACGACCGGCGGGCCGGAATTGCCGGACGCGGAGATGAAGGAATGGGGCGCGAAGCGCAATGCGGTGAACCGTTATTTCACGTCGCTTGGCTACACGAACATCAACGCCAACCAGAAGCCCTGGGGCGATGGCCCCTACGGCCGCGAACGCGTCTGGGTCGGCCGCGATTACACCAATCGCAACGCACTGACCACCGACGCCACCGCCCGGTTGATGACGGAGATCGTGCTGGGCCAAAGCATCACCGCCGCGCGCAGCCGCGAGATGCTCGACTTGATGAAGCGCGACCGTGGCGCGAAGCCGGACGACGCGGACAATCAGACCTTCGGCTTCACCGGGCTGGGTTTGCCGGCGGAGGCGAAGCTGTGGTCCAAGGCGGGCTGGACCAGCACCACACGCCATGACGCGGCTTACGTTGAAATGCCCGACGGACGGAAATTCATCATCGTCACCTTCACCACCGGCCACGCGAACGAGCGCGGCATCATTGCCTCGGTCGTGCGGCGCGCCTGCACCGCGCCCGGATTGTGATCGCGGCATTGAGTTCGTTCGGACGGTGAACTTTTCCCTGTGGCCATGCGCCCGGTGCGGATCGCAGGCGGCGGTTCCGGCGGTCAGTTGGTGGTGGTGAAGTCCGGGCCGGGTTGGGATTGCTTTTCACGATTCAGGACCGGCCTTAGGGCTTCGAGCAGGGCGGTTGCCGGGAAGGGTTTCCTGAGCAGGGCGGGGAGGTTCAGGCTTTCGAGAGTCTCGGTACCGGCGCGTTCAGCCAGGCCGGTCATGCCGATGACGGGAAGTTGTGGCGCGATGCGGTGGAGGGTCCGAATGAGCGCCGGCCCGTCCATGGCGGGCATCATCATGTCGGTCACGACGGCGCGCAGTTCATGGCGATGCTGGCCGACGATGGAGAGGGCCTCGACGCCGTTGCGAGCGGCGAGGACTTTGTAGCCGTGTTGTTCAAGGGCGCGCTGGATGACGCCGCGCAGGGCAACTTCGTCATCAACCACCAGCACGAGTTCGCCCGAGCCCTCGGGCGGGGCATCGATCGGGCGGCTTGTCTCGGCGGTATCCGCGGCCGGTGAGGCGGGGAAGTAGATTTCGAAGCGGGTTCCGGCGCCGACACGGCTTTGAACGCGGACGAATCCGCCGTGGCCACGGATGATTCCAATCACGGTGGCGAGGCCAAGCCCGGTGCCTTCGCCGACGGGTTTGGTGGTGAAGAACGGTTCGAAGATGCGCGCCAGGTTCTCGGGTGGAATGCCCGTGCCGCTGTCCGAGACGCTGATGCAGACGTAAGGGCCGGTTCGGGCGTCGGGCGTGGAGTTGGCGAAGTCCTCGTCCACGTTGATGTTCGCCGTGGCCAGGAGCAGGGTTCCGCCGCGGGGCATGGCGTCGCGGGCATTGACGCACAGGTTGAGCACGGCCTGGTGGATCTGGGTGGGGTCGCCGATGACCGTCCAGTGGTCCTTGGAAACGGAGAGTTCCGAATCAATGGACCGCGGGAAGGTCTCCTGGATGAGGCGGTGAATCTCGACGAGCATGTGGCGCAGGGGCACGGGCACGCGCGCCTCGGGCTGGCCGCGGGCAAAGGTGAGGAGTTGGCGGATGATGTCCGCGCCGCGCTGCACGCAGGATTCGATCATGTCGATCATGGCAACATCCTCGGGGTCATTGAGGCTTTGGCGGATCAAGGGCGCGCTCATGGTGATGGGCGCGAGGATGTTGTTCAGGTCATGGGCCACGCCGCCGGCGAGGGCGCCGATGCTTTCCATGCGCTGGGTACGGAGGAACTGCGATTCCAGTTGTTTGCGTTCGGTAATGTCCGTGTTGATGGCGAGCACTTCGGAAGGATCGCCATTCTCGTCGCGAAGCAAGGTCCAGCGGCAGAAGACGAAGAAATCATTTCCGTGCCTGTCTTTTCTGCGCAGTTCGCCGGACCAGGAACCGGTCTTCAACAGGCATTCCTCTGCCCCGGCGAACGTGCTGGCGTCGGCATCGGCCAATTCGAGGAAGTGGCGGCCAATGGCCTCAGCCGCAGGCACACCGTAGAGGTGGGCGGCGCCTTTGTTCCAGTAGCTGACAATACCCTTGAGGTCGCGGACGAAGATGGCCTCGACTGCCGCGTCGAGCAGGGCGGCCTGGCGGCGCAGTTGTTCATCCGCCTGTTTGCGGGCGGTGATGTCGAGGTGGGTGCCGCAGACGCGGATGGGGTTGCCGGCGGGGTCGCGTTCGATCACTCGACCGCGGTCGAGCACCCAGATCCAGGCGCCGGATTTGTGCCGGAGGCGGTGTTCGGCCTCGTAGGCTGGTGTCAAGTTGTCGAGGTGCCTTTGGAGCGCTTCCATCACCTGGGGTTTGTCGGCCGGATGAATGCGGTTCTTCCATGCGGACAGGCTGGGCTGCACTTCGTCGAGTTGGTATCCGAGCATCTCGACCCAGCGGGCGTTGATCGAAATTTCCCCGGTGACGATGTTCCAATCCCACGTCCCGATGTCTGCGCCGCGCACGGCCATGTCGAGGCGTTCCTGATGTTCGCGGGCGGTGCGCTCGGCAAGGCGGCGGGCCGTGATGTCCTCTTTGACGGCGACAAAGTGGGTGGTTTTACCGTCGGGAGAGCAGACGGGGGAGATGACGACCGATTCCCAGTAGAACTCGCCGTTCTTCTTGCGGTTTCGGAAAGCCCCGTGCCAGACGGCGCCAGAGGTGATGGTCTTCCAGAGGTTTTCGTAAACGGCAGCGGGAGTTTCACCCGATTTGAGGATGCGCGAATTCTGCCCGACGGCTTCGGCGCTGGTGTAACCGGAGATGCGGGTGAAGGCAGGGTTCACATATTCGATCACGCCGGAAGGGTTGGTGATGACGATCGAGGCCGGGCTTTGTTCGACGGCCATGGAGAGTTTGCGCAACTGGTCTTTCACCTGCCGGCGGGAGGTAATGTCCTGGGTGACGACAAGCGCGGAGATGGCGCGCCCTTCTTCATCCATGGTGAATTTAGCGCGGGCGTGCAGCCAGAGGGTTTCGCCATTTGTCACGACGCGGTGTTCCAGGTCGTATAACCCGCCGTGCCGTGCCTGCTCCCAGGCCTGGCGAACCATGTCCAAATCCGCCGAATGGATCATGGCCGTGATGCTGTCGATGGAGCAGGTTCCAGGACCAGGCCACGCAAACATTCGTGCGCCTTCCGCACCGAACTCGACGCGGCGGGAATTCAGGTCCACGACCCAACTCGCCTGCATGGCCATGGCTTGTGATTCGCGCAGGATCTGCTCGTTCCGGGCCAGGGCTTCGGCGGCCTTCAATTGCTCGGTGATGTCCTCATACACACCGAGGACGCCGAATGTGGTGCCGTTCGCTTCGCGCAAGGGAACCTTGCTGGTCTTCAACCATCGGGCCTTCCCGGCCTGATTGGCGGAGGGTTCGATGATCCCGTATTCGGCGCGGCCGGATGCGATCACTTCGAGGTCGTGCTTGTTGTAGTCCGCGGCGTTGGCGGCCCAGGTCATTTCGAAGTCGCTCCGGCCCTTCAATTCCGATGGGCTGTTGAACCCGGCGTCATTCGCGAATTTGGTGTTGCATCCCAGGTAACGAAGGTCGCTGGCCTTCCAGAAGACCCGCACGGGAATCGACTCAATGACGAGCGAAAGCATGTCGGTGGAGCGCTGCAATTCCGCCTGGCGTTCCTTGAGGGCAGCCTCGGCTTTGACGCGGTCCGTGATGTCACGGAAACTCCATACGCGCCCGATGATTGCACCGCCAAGCCGCTGCGGGATGGAGTAGCGCTCGATCACCGTCCCGTCGTGGAACTCGATGACATCGACACTGGATTCCCCGGGGGCCTGATAGAGTTCCTGCACACGGCGGATGAAACCTTCCGGGTTCTTGAGACCGGCGAACGCGTTGCGGAGGTTCGGATCGGTTGCGACTGCTTCGATCAGGTCTTCTTTGCGGCCCCGCTCGATTATTTCGTCCGGGAAATGCCAGAGGGCGATGAATTTTGGGTTGTAGTGGACGATCCGGCCCCGGAGGTCAACGACCAGGATGCCGTCTGCCGTGGCGTCGAGCGTGGCGCGCAGGGAGGAGGCCGAGTTTTTGAGTCGTTGTTCGGCGGCGAGACGGGCTATGCCGTGTCTGGCCGTGCCGGCAATGGTTTCCAGGGCAAGAATCGTCCGCGGCGGCACAACGCAGAGGCTTCGCGATGCAGCGTTGAGACATCCGATCACCGTACCCTCGAAGTGAATGGGAATGATAGCGAGGAACTTAAGGCCCTCGTGCAGGCCTGCCTCGGCCCCGGCCAGTTTCATGTCCTCGTGGCATTGGTAAACAGGCTCGCCGCCCTTAATCAGTTGTATGTTCGGCGAATCCGGTCCGAAGCGCCGGGCCGTTTCGATGAACTCGGCGGAAAGACCGCGCGCAGCCTTCAATTCCAGGCCACCCGTTTCCTCGTCCAAAAGATAAAAGCCGGCGGCATCCATCCCCGCGACTTTCAGGGTGGCGCTGACACATAGTTCAAGGGCGCGGTCGAGGTTGTGCTCCGCAGCAAGCTCGACGGCAAGGGACCGCTGGATTTGCTGAAGCCGCTCAGATTCCTTGCGGTCGGTGATATCTCTTACGATGACCTGGAAAACTCCGGGTATGAGATCGGAAACCGGTGTGGCCATGACCTCGACTTCGATCACCGATCCGTCCAACCGGACGTACCGTTCATCAATCAACGGGCAGAACTCCCGTGACTGCATCTGTTGCCGCACCGTCTCGTGATCGTCGGGATGAATGAATTCGAAGATTGAGTGCCCGACCACTTGGTCCATGTTCGTTGCCCTGACGAGTTGCAGGAAATGGGCGTTGGCCAGGTCAATCCGGCCTAAGGTGGAGACAAACAATCCGAGCGGAG
>CAYQWK010000391.1:0-6021 GCA_964420805.1 uncultured Bifidobacteriaceae bacterium
GTCTTCTTCCTCCTGCGCAACAAGGACTCCGCAAGCACCGACCAAGTGGGAATGGAGCGGATGAAGAACGAGTTCCGCAACCTGCGCTGACGGGGCGCAACCGTTCGCGGAGAAAACTTTGCCACAAGCGAAGAATGGGAAACGGCGAACCGTTTTCCGTCCGTGAAACGAATCCGCCACGAGGGCAGCTCAGGGTTTCGTGCTGGCCAGGCCTGATTCCTTGGTCAACCGCTTCAATTTGATGTCGCGGTACTGCACGAAAGTCGCGGGGTTGTTCGTGTTCTTGGCGTGCAATTCCAGCGCCAGCAGGCCGGACGAATGAAAGCGGCTTTTGTTCTCGTCGATCAGATCGGCAACCACGATTCCATTGATGTAATGGGTGAAGTGATTGCCCCGCGCAACGACCACACACTTATTCCAATCTTCAGCCTTAATGCCGGCCAGGGCGTTGGTGTCACCAACCGTTTCTATGACTTCCGCAACCTTCTCGCCGTTGCGCGCAATGCCTGAGTCACCGTTTCCGATAACACGATAACGTTTCTTGTCGTCCACCATTGAGCCGTTGTCCTTGGCTACGGAGGTGATGTCGAACTGATAGCTGGACAACTCCGGCGTGCTGTTCGTATGGGCGCGATAGAGCACACCACCATTGGGCTGCTTGTTCCCGCGCACGTAGCGGAAGCGATAAGAGAACTGCAACTCGAACTCGTCCACGTTCCCCTTCTTCCACACGAGGTAATGGCGCGTGCGCGGCGTGGCTGTTTGCGGCAATTGCGCCGTGATGGCGCCCTCCATCACGGACCAAACGGCTTTTGCACCTTCCCAATCAGAGAGGTCGCGCCCGTTGAAGATGGAAACAAAACCATCGGAAGTCGTGGAGAACGGGAGCGGATTGGTCAGCCGTTTTGGCTCTGGCGCGGGCTTTTCCTCTTTCTTGATGGCCGCCTCGGCCAGCCTGGCACGAGCCTCGGCCTCGGCACGGCGTCGCTCTTCCACCGCGACCAGTTGAGCCGCCTCGGCCTGCTTAGTCTTGAGTTCCGTCTCGGCGCGTTCGCGAGCGGTGGCTTCAGCCCGCCGCTTCTCCTCGGCCTGCGCCGCCAATCGTTGCTGTTCGGCGGCGGTGCGTTTCAAATTCTCGGCCTCTTGCGCGGCTTGATTCGCTTTCTCGTTGGCGAGAGCCAAACGCTGCTGCTCGACACGGGATTGCTTCATGTACCACGCCCCGCCAGCCACGGCAGCGCACGCCACCAGACACGCGGCAATGGCCCAGGGAAGAACGCTCCGGCCGCGCGTGCGATCCCGCGTCTCCCGCACCCGCGCCGCCTCGGCGCGCTGCAACGCGGTGTCACCTTCGCCTCCGTCCATGACCACCAACGGCATGGCTGGCGTCGCGACTGGAACCGGGGCGGCTTTGGGAAACAAGGCATCAAATGAACTCGGCCGCCGCGCGGCGTCCTTGCCCAAGCAGGCCGCGATGAAGGCCACCACCTCCGCGGGCACTTCAGCCTCGCGCTGCAATTCGCGCAAGCGAACGGCCAGGGATGGCGCGGGCGTGGAGCGAATGTCAGCCAGCAACGTCTTCGCATCGCGAAAAACAGGGGCACCAGCGAGCAATTCGAACAACGTCGCGCCAAACGCATACATGTCGTCGGCTGGAGACGGTTCCGCCCCCTCGATTTGCTGCGGGCTGAAACAGCGCAGTTCCTGCACTTGTGAAAGAATCTCCGGCACGAACAGCGGATTGCTGATCACTCCGGTCGTCACAACATTCAGCAACCTCACCGTGTCGCCCGCGAGCACCAGATTCTCCGGGCAAACGCCGTGGTGAACAACGGCTGTACCATGCAATGTCGTCAACGCGGCCGCAATTTGCTCTGCATGGGGGCGGAGCGCCTCCCACGAGACACCGGCACGGCCCGGTTGCGCCAAGGTCTCGGCGAGCGCGGTTCCCTCGATGTATTCGGCGGCAAGAAACGGCTGAACTCCCGGCGCCTCATACCATTCCAGAGGCCGTGCGACATTCGGCTGTTTGATGCGCAGCGCGGCGGAAAGCCGCCGCTTCAACGTATCAAAGGCCCGCACATCATTGCAAAGCGCAGGCGGGAAAAATCGGATCGTGACCAACCGTTGAGCGGCCTCGTCCTGGGCCAGCCACAGCAGGTTGCTCTCGGTCAATGGAACATGAAGACTGTATCGACCTCCGCCAATGACATGACCGGTGGAGGGTTGCGCGCCGGGAGGGGTCGGGTTGTTCATGGCTGGCTGGAGATGAGTTTTTCCTGCTCTTCGATTTCAACGAAGCAAAGCTTGTTGTTGCTGCTGCTGGGCGTGTTGTTAATCGTCAAACGCCCATCCTTCACATCCACGACTGCCGAGCCTTCGACCCAGCGCTTGCTAGACTCGGGCACGCCCTGCACCACGACAGTCTTCTCGACGGTCATACCGTAGATGCTGTCGTATTTCTGCGCGTCGCCGGCCACGACCCGGACCTTGTATGTACCGTTCGGCACTCCCATCTCCCAGTAGGCGCGTTCCTTCATCTTGTCGCCATCCATGTAGGCCATGCAGTCGTAACGGTGGTCAGGCCCTTTCGCAGAGGGGTTCTTCTTGTCCTTGGCATATTTGGACTCGGACCGGTCGCGGATGTTGGTGGAATTGTCGATGTTCCAGCCGAAGCTCAAGCCGGGACTGCGAACACCAAATCGCGCACCGGAATCAGTCAAATACCCGGCGGGCGCGCTCGTGTTGTTTTTGGGCAGGAAGCAAACCTTGGCCGAGAAGAGCTGCCGCGAAAGCACCAACTCGGGCCGGCGGGATTCAGCCTCTCGGGACTGGATCAGCACGGGCGTCTTCGCACCCTCGCCGGGAACCAGCACGAAGTTCACGCTCCGCCGTCCGGCCGCTATTTCCGAGCGCACAAACTCGGAGACCTCCATTTCATACCAGGAACCTGATACTCCGACGACCTGCACCGAGCCAAGCGTGGTGGCATGGTCCGGCCGCCAGCGCCACGCAATGACGTCCTCGCTCCAGTTTGTGTCCGTAATTGAGCGCACGACGACCTGCGCATTGCCCGGTCCGCCAAGCTGGGCGAAGAACCTCAGAGATGCTTTACCGGAGTACGTCGCGGCGGGCGGAAGATCGAAGCGCAGGTACGCCTCGGCCACCCCGCTAAAAGTTGAACTGCGCAATTCGAGTACCGGCTCGTTGCCGTAATTCTTCTTCTCCGATGACGATTTCGCGACCGCGTCGGCCGTGGCGGTCTGCACCGTGAGAATGGCGGCGCTGGCGGTGGAAACAAATGCGGTTGCGGCGACTGCGACGAAGGCGAGCCGCGCCACAGTATTGAATGGCTTCACGATCTTCATGCGTTGTTGAGTTTTTGTCATACCGTGCCGTTCCCGCGACGCTGGCAAACCACGTCCCGGTTTGGGGCTAATCCATTGGCGGCTAAACCGCGCGCGGGCTTGAGGGGGAAAACCCGCCTTTTTCAATTCCACCTTGCGCCTGCCCCGCGTTCCCGCACCCTTCCGGCATGGCGAAGCCAAAAAAGAAGCCGGGGAAAGCGATGCTGCTCGGAGTGGGCCTCGACAGTGACGGACACAAGCGCGTCACCCGCGGCCCGAATTTTGCCCTCGTTGGCGGATCGAAGGAAACTCATGACCAGATGACCGAGAAGGCGGTCAAACTGAACGAGAAATTGGCGCGCAAGGGCAAGAACCTCGACACGGTCAGCCGCGAGGAGTTCGACGACATCGCCGCCGAGGTCGGCCTCAAACGGCACAACCCCGGCGCGAACTGACGCTCACCCGCGGTCGAGGTAGCTTTGCAGGAGAATCGCCGCCGCCATTTTGTCCACCGTCTGCTTGCGCTGCTCGCGCCGCACATTGCCCTGCATCAAGACGCGATTAGCCTGCGCCGAGGTCAGGCGCTCGTCCCAGAGTCGGACCGGAACTCCCAGTACTGGCCCGATCTCCGCGACGAATGCGCGCACCTTTTCCGCCGCCGGTCCGTACGTTCCATCCATGTTGCGCGGCATCCCAACGACGACCAACCCGACTTCCTTTTCACGCACCAGTTCCACCAACCGCGCCAGCATTGGCGCGGCAGGCTCGGCCGCAATGTATTCGAGCGGCGATGCGATGATCTGCATTTCGTCGCTCAACGCCACGCCAATGCGCCGCGTGCCGTGGTCAAGACCGAGCACTCGCATCACGTCACAGCGTTTTCAAAACCTTCGCCGCTGCGCGCACGGTCTTCTCGATGTCCTCGCTCGTGTGTGCCGTCGAGAGGAAGCCCGCCTCGAACTGCGACGGAGCGAGGTAAACTCCCTCGTCCAGCAGGCCGTGGAAATATTTCGCGAACCGCGCCCGGTCGCTTCGCATGGCGTCGGCCACGTTGTGGACTGGCTGGTCCGTGAAGTAGCCGCAGAACATCGAGCCGCAGCGGTTGAATTGCACCGGCACGCCGGCTGATCTCGCGGCTTCGCCCATGCCGGCTTCGAGCTGCGCTCCAAGAATATCAAGCTTCGCGTGCGCGTTTGTGGCCTTGAGTTCCTCCAACGCCGCAATGCCCGCCGCCATTGCCAGCGGATTCCCGCTCAACGTCCCCGCCTGATACACGCCACCGAGCGGCGCAAGGCAGTCCATGATCTCCGCGCGCCCTCCGAACGCGCCCACGGGAAGGCCGGCGCCAATCACCTTTCCGAAGCAGCTCAAGTCTGGCGTAATGCCGAAGCGTTGCTGCGCTCCACCCAGGGCGAGGCGGAACCCCGTCATCACCTCGTCAAAGATCAGCAAGGCCCCCTGCTCCACCGTGATCCTGCGGAGGAACTCCAGGTAGCCGGGCCTCGGCAGATAAAGCCCCGCGTTGCCGGGCACGGGTTCGAGGATAATGCCCGCAATCTGTCCGGCGTTCGCCGCGAAGATCCCGCGCACCGCCTCCTCGTCGTTGAATGGCGCGACAATCGTGTGCTGCGTAAAGCTCGCCGGCACGCCAAGGCTGTCCGGGTGTCCGAAGGTCAACGCGCCTGATCCTGCTTTCACCAGCAGCGAATCCACATGGCCATGGTAGCAGCCGTCGAACTTGATGATCTTGTCGCGCTTGGTGAATCCGCGGGCCAGTCGGATGGCCGACATTGTCGCCTCGGTGCCGGAATTGCACATGCGCACCTTTTGCACGCTAGGCACCGCCTCGCGGATCATGCGCGCCATCGTGACCTCGTGCGGATTCGGGATGCCGAAGCTGGTTCCACGATCGGCGGCCGCCTTGACCGCCGCGATGATCTTCGGATGCGTGTGCCCGAGAATGGCCGGCCCCCAGGTCAGCACGTAATCGATGTATTCGTTTCCATCGACATCGCGCACCTTCGACCCCGCCGCGTGCTCGACGAAAAACGGCTTTCCACCCACGCCGCGGAATGCGCGCACGGGCGAATTCACGCCACCAGGAATGTAATTCAATGCCTCGGCGAACAACGCCTCGGACTTCTCTCGCGAAATCATGCGGCGGAAAATGCGCGGCCAGGCCAAGCAACGCACGCGAATTTTGGCTCAATTGACACTCTGATTTGCCAGGGGCAGGGCTTTATCCCATCACGCGATCAAACACCCCGCGCACGGCCTCCCGGTGCCTCCCCAGCGCGGCCACGAATTCCTCCGCGTTGCGCCAACCACAACGCACCGCCACGCGATACAGCGGCGCGGGTTCGTCCGGCAACACCGTCTCCCCGGCGAAACTCCAGCGGCGCAAGGTTGCCTCCACCCGGCGCAACTCGCGGTAACTGGCCAGCAACGCTCCGCCATCCACCCGGCCCAGCTTCCCTTCCCTTCCCGCCCGCTCCAAGGCCCGCTGCGTGTTCGGTTCCCGCCAGCCGTTCTCCATGGCCAGCGTTTGCGCGATGAACTCCGCATCCATCAAACCGCCCCGGCCCGTCTTGATGGCCAACGCGTCCTGGCCCGCCGGAGTGCGCTCGCGCTCGATCCGCTCGCGCCTGGGCCCAATCTGGCGCCGCCCGTCCCG
>CAYQWK010000392.1:0-2173 GCA_964420805.1 uncultured Bifidobacteriaceae bacterium
ATGTAGGTGCGGTCGGCGAACTCCGGGTCGGTCATGATGGTGGCCGGGTTGGAATTCACGAGGATGACGCGGTAGCCCTCTTCCTTAAGGGCTTTGCAGGCCTGGGTGCCGGAGTAATCGAACTCGCACGCCTGGCCGATGATGATCGGGCCGGCGCCGATGATGAGGACGCTGTGGATGTCAGTGCGCTTGGGCATACAAAAAATCGGGCAGAGTCAAAGCCAAGGTGGGGCGGTTGTCATTCGTTTTGTTTCCCGGCGCGCTGGCGCTCCGTCAACGGCTGGTTGCGATGTTCATCCCCATCGCGCCACGCGGTTCCCGAGGCGGAAGGACTCCGCGCTTTCAGTCGAGGTGAAACACCTCGTGCAATTCGATGCACAACGGTGAATGGTCGGGGTTTGTTTCCATGAGCGGGGCCATGGTTTCCCACCATTTGCGAACGACAGGATGTCCTGGCAATGCCGCTGCGGTGTGCCCAACGGCAAGTTTTTGAACGGCGAACAACGTCAGCGTCCGCTCGTCGAGGAAGATCGAATAGTCGGAGATGCCCGCCTCGAGAAGAACCTGGGCAAGCTCAGGCCAGATTGCGTCGTGACGACGTTTGTACTCCGCCACGTTGCCCGGCTTGAGCTTCATGGTGAAAGCATGGCGGGTCATGCAGAGCGAACGGGATTAGCCGCTGAATTCAGCCAACTGTATCCAGGCGCACGGAACAAAATCACTTTGTTCCCATGCCCACGCTCTGCACGGTCTGGAAGAGCTTGCCCTCGGTCTTGATGCTCGGCGCGATGATGATCTCGGTCTCCTGAAACTCGCGGATGCTGGCCGCACCGACGTTTCCCATGCAGGTGGTGATGGCACCGACAAGGTTCTGGGAACCATCATCGACCGTCGCCGGGCCGAAGAGGATTTGCTTGAGCGATCCGGTGACGCCGACCTTGATTCGCGTGCCGCGCGGAAGGTTCGCGTGCGGCGTGGCCATGCCCCAGTGATTGCCACGGCCAGGAGCCTCCTTGGCGCGGGCGAACGCGCTGCCGACCATGACCGCATCGGAACCGCAGGCCAACGCCTTGCATACATCGCCGCCTTTGCTCATGCCGCCATCGGTGATGATGGGCACGTATTTTCCGGTCAGCTTGTGGTGGTAATCACGCGCGGCGGCGCAATCCACCGTGGCGGTGACCTGCGGCACGCCTAGGCCGAGCACGCCACGGCTGGTGCAGGCGGCGCCGGGGCCGACGCCAATCAGCACGCCGGCCACACCGCAGCCCATGAGTTCGAGTGTGACGTTGTAGGTGACGGCGTTGCCGATGATCACCGGAGCCTTCATCTCCTTGCAGAATTTCGCGAGTTCGAGCGACTTGTACTGCGTAGAAAGATGGCGCACGGTGGAAACCGTCGATTGCACGACGAACACGTCCACGCCGGCATCCTGGGCGATCCGGCCAAATTCCTCGGCCTTCTGCGGGATGGAACTGACGGCGGCAAGCAGACCCGCCTTCTTCAATTCCTGAATGCGCTTGGTGATGAGCTTGGGCTTGATGGGTTCGAGGTAGGCCTTCTGGATCAGGCCGGTGACCTCGTCCTTGTCGGCCTTGGCAATTTCGTCGAGCACCTCGGCCGGGTCATCGTAGCGGGTCTGGATGCCTTCGAGGTTGATCACACCCAAGCCGCCGAGTTTGCCCATCTCGACACAGAACTTCACGTCGGTCACGCCATCCATGGCGCTGGCCATGATCGGGATTGAAAGTTTGATCGCGCTGCCGTCGGGCTTCGGAATCTGAAAGGTGGTATCCACCTCTGCGGGGTTGATCGTGACCTCTCCGGGCACAAGGGCGATTTCGTCGAAGCCGTAGGTGACGCGGGCTTTTCGGTTGCGGCCAATCCACATTCCCATAGTCGTGTGTCTGTTTCTGTTGGCGGAGCGACCGCCGGGGTTCTTGTCGTAAAATTCAAACGGCGGTCGCTGACCGCCGTTCGGGTTCAGAACTTAAATGCGTTGTTGAACGTGCCACACTGCGGACAGCGGGACCGTTCCACGTCGCGGTCGTCGGTGTAAACGAAGCCGCATTTTTCGCAACGAAAAATGCTATCCTCACTCGGGGTTGGCTCGAACCGGCGGCGACGCTGCTCGGAGTATATTGCCACGCCGGAAATCGCGGCAAGCAGAACC
>CAYQWK010000392.1:2183-6019 GCA_964420805.1 uncultured Bifidobacteriaceae bacterium
GCAACTCCGTTGGTCAGCACCGGCGGGATCACCTGCCAGGAGAAAACCATCCGACCACGCGCCAGCGGCGCGGCCTCCCTCGCCTTCCGTTCCAGCGCCAGCGGCGCAAAGCGCGTGCCGCTCGCAATCCGCACCGCCAGCTCATCGGCGAAGGCCAACCCGCTTTCCGCGGCGAGTTCCACGGACTCCACCGTTCCATCACCATTGACCGAGATTCCTACCACCGTACGCGCCACCAAGTCGGCATTGGTCACAGCGGGCACGACAGGCAGGAACAGAACCGTACGACGCGTCAATCCGCCCTCCACCGTGACCGAACTCGCGCTGCTGATCGGGGTGGACGGCTCACGTGCTTCGTAGGGCAGGATGACCTGAAGACCGTCGAGAAGGTCACCATCCAAGACGCGGTTCGTCGCCGCGAATGAATCCAGGGTCAGCGCAACATCCTCCGCCTGCACGGACAGCCAAATCGGCGATTCCGTCCAGTTGCTCAATGTCACGGGCGATGCGGTAAAATTCAGCCACGCGCCACCGGAGAACCCGCGCGAAGATGGCAGTGCGAACAACGTTGGTCCGGCGAGCGCCACAATCTCCTCGACGCGCCGCGAGCCGGCCTCGTCCCCAGGCAGATGGAGCAACGGCTGCGGTCGCTCGAACGGCCCGCGCGCGCGCGCCGGTTCGCCGGCCCAGAAGACCAGCGCCGCGTGCGCCACCAGCACGAAAAAGAACGCCCAACCCCAGCGCCAATTCCGCGCGCGTTTCGACTCGGCCTGGTTCATGGCGCGTGAGGAACCGCTTTTGCTTTCGCCCCCGGGCGAGTGGCGGGCACGACGTCGCGGATGCCGGCCTTGCGGGCCAGCAGCGACAATTGCAGCAAGGCGTCCCATTTCACCTCGCGGTCCGCCTCGACCACGAGGGTGAGCGGGCGGCGGGTGGCATTCACGGCCTCGGACAAGCGCTGCTTGAACGCGCCCTCGGTCGTGAGCTGGTTCTCAAAATAAATCTGTCCGCTCGCGTCCATCGCCACCACCAGCGTGTCCCCGGCCACACCGGGCAGTTCGTCGGCATCGGGCAGGCGGATGGGAACGCCCGGCGTGAAAACCAGCGCGGAGTTGAGCAGCACGAAGATGAGCAGCAGAAAAAACACCCCGGCGTAGGCCGCCACGTCTGGTTGGCCTCGAAAGATTTGTTTCGTGCGCGGGAATCTCACTCAGGCCTTCCCCGGTTCGGAGACAATGCTGACGATCTCGGACGCAGCCTTCTCCATGTCGAGCACGATCGAGTTCACGCGGCCGACGAGGTAGTTGTAACCCGCGTAGCAAGGGATCGCGACGGCAATGCCCGCGGCCATTGAGATGAGCGACTGCCAGACGCCGCCGGCAAGCTGTTCCATGTGCGCGTGCGCGCCTGCGGCTTGAAGCGCCGCAAAGATCTTCAGGAACCCGAGAACAGTTCCCAGCAACCCAAGCAACGGCGCGATCTGCGCCAGAGTGGCCAGCACGTTCAACTTCTCCTCCAGCCTTGGCACCTCCATCAACCCGGCCTCCTCGAGGGCCTCGCGCACACCGTCGCGCCCGCGCTCGCGGCTGAGGATCGCGACCTTCACCAACCGCGCCACCGGACCCGGCGTGGCGTCGCAAATGGAGAGCGCCTCGACGATGTTGTCGCGCTTGAGGACGTTGCGAACGCCGTTGATGAACTCCATCGAGTTGATCTGCGCGCGGTGGTAGTGCAACAGGCGCTCACCAAAGACGAGCAACGCCGCCGCGCTCGCGGCGAACAACACCCAGATCATGATCCCGCCGTGCAGGATCATCTGCGGCAGACCGGGGCTGCCGCCGGTTTCCGCCGCCGCGAGCAGCACCGGGAAGAATGGTTGAACCAACATGCGCGTGGTTATAGCCGCGCTGTTCAGCGCGTGTCACGCGCCGCGTTGGGACAGGAACGGCGGGCCGTGCATCCCGAAGGCTTTCGGTTGGTTCAGTCGCGCAGCGACAAAGCAAGCCCGTGCTCAGCGGGCGATCCGGGTTGCGTCAGGTGTGTGGAACGATTCCGGAAGTTCAGTTGCGCCGCTGGACGCGGCGCTACTCGTCGCAGCGCGACGAGTTCCACCACGCGGAAGTGCGCATCCTGCAGAAGAGTGTAATACGCCCGACGGCAGAAACCCGCGGCGGATCATTGCAGACCGCAGGCAGTCTTCGCCCGCGCCAGCGTCCGTCCGGCGATGGCGCGCGCGCGCTCCGCGCCTTCGCGCAGGACGCCGTGGACGTAGTCCGGGTTGGCCGCCAGTTCCGCGCGACGCGCCCGGGCCGGGGCGAAATAATTCCAGTATTGCTCGAAGAGCGTCTTCTTCAGGTCGCCATAGCCGAACCCGCCGGCGCGAAGCTTCTCCTCCGTGGCCTGTGCGACCTCGCCCGGCGCCACAAGTTTGAGCATCTGGATGGCGACGTTCTTCTCCGCATCAGGCTTCGGTTCGGCGGGCGTTCGCGTATCGGTGACAATGCCCATGACCTTTTTTCGCAGCGCCTTCTCCTCGCCGAAAATCTCGATGGTGTTGCCGTAGCTCTTGCTCATCTTCTGGCCGTCCGTGCCCGGGACCACCGCCACCTCCTCGCGAATCTGCGGTTCCGGCACGACGAAGGTCGGACCGTAGGTCTCGTTGAATTTAATCGCGATGTCGCGCGTGACCTCGACGTGCTGCTTCTGGTCACGGCCCACTGGAACCACATTCGAGTCGTAGAGCAGAATGTCCGCGGCCATCAGGACGGGATACGCGAACAGCCCGTGGTTGACGGGCAGGCCCTTGGCGGTCTTGTCCTTGAAGCTGTGGCATTTCTCGAGCAACGACATCGGGGTGACGGTGCTGAGCAGCCATGCCAGTTCGGTGTGCTCGGGTGCGTCACTCTGCTTCCAGAACACGCAGCGTTTCGGATCAAGCCCGCAGGCCAGAAAGTCGAGCGCCACGTCGAACGAGTTCTTGCGCCGCTGCCCGGCGTCGAACAGCGACGTCATCGAATGATAATCCGCGATGAAATAGAAAGCCTCGCCCTTCTCCTGAAGCTCAATGGCGGGGCGCATCATCCCGAAATAGTTGCCGAGATGCAGCGCGCCCGAGGGTTGAATGCCGGACAAAATTCGCATGGCGCGAGAAGGTAAGGAAAACGGCCGTCGAGGGAAGGGAAATGCAGTACGGCAACGAACCCCGGCGGTTCCGTGCTTTCCCGGCTTCCCCCTGCCCCGCCACCCGTGCGAACCTCCGGCCCGTGAACCTCACCGTCACACAACTCACGGACCAATTGCTGGCCTCCTATGCGCGCGTAGGCGGCATCAACCATCTCGACGGCAAGAATCTTCCCAGCAAATCCGCCGTCTGCGCCATCACGGTGGACCTGCTGCGCCTGCTCTTCCCGGGATTCTTCGATGACCGCGTGATCCATTCCTCCGAGTTGAAGGTCGAGACCACCGCGCTCATCGACTCCGTGCTTGGGCGGCTCGAGGATGAGATTTACAAAAGCCTCGACTACGCCACGCCGGAGGGCCTGAAGAAGAAGGAGCTACGCACGGCCGCACATGAACAAACGACCGGGCTGCTCGCGAACCTCCCCTGCATCCGGGAACTCCTCCAGACCGACGCCGAGGCTGCCTTCAACGGCGATCCAGCCGCGTTGAGCAAGGAGGAAGTCATTGTCGCGTATCCGTTCATGGAGGCCATCGCCGTGCATCGCCTGGCCCACGAACTCTACAAGAGCCGCGTGCCGCTCATCCCACGCATCATGGGTGACTGGGCGCACAGCCGCACCGGCATGGACCTTCACCCTGGTGCCCGCATCGGCACA
>CAYQWK010000393.1:0-6017 GCA_964420805.1 uncultured Bifidobacteriaceae bacterium
CGCCCACTCAAAGTCGATGTACTCAAGCCGGCCTCGCCGAACGGCCTTGGCGTGCTGGTCCTCGTGAGCGGCGGCTGGAAGTCGCAGCAATCGGGTTCGTTTGGCAACTGGACGGCCGCGCCGTTGTTGCGGCGTGGCTACACGGTGTTCGCCATCTATCACGTCTCCCAACCGCAGGCCACGGTGATGGAGATCGTCGAGGACATGCACCGTGCCGTGCGTTTCGTGCGTCATCACGCCAAGGAGCATGGCGTCGATCCGTTGCGCCTCGGCGTGAGCGGCGGCAGCGCGGGCGGGCATCTCAGCCTCATGCTCGCCACCCGCGGCGGACCGGGCCGGGCCGACGCCGCGGATCCCGTGGACCGCGAGAGCAGCGCGGTGCAAGCCGTGGCCATCTTCTTTCCGGTCACCGATCTACTCAACCTCGGCAAGTCCACCGAGAACCTCCATGACGGCGGCCCGCCGAAGAGCTTCAAAGCCGCCTTCGGAAAACAATCCACGAACCTCGCAGTGTGGAAGGTTGTGGGCCGCGACACCTCACCGATTTACCACGTCACAACCAACCTCCCGCCAGTCTTCATCCGCCACGGCGACGCCGACACGCTGACGCCGTTGGAACAATCCGAGTGGTTCCAGGCCAAGGCGCGGGAGGCGGGCCGCCCCGTGAAGATCAGCGTGAAACCCGGCGGCCAACACGGCTGGCTTACCATGCTGTTCGATGAACGTCTGTTCGCCGACTGGTTCGACGAGCACCTGCTGCGCAAGCGCGGCACTTGAATCATGCACGCCGCGGCAACGGCGGTGGAATGTTAGCGGAACCGCGCCGCGTTTCATCAGCGCGTTTCTTGCGGGCCACAAGGACGATAATCAAAGCGACCAATCCCATGCAGGCGGCGGGCACCAGGACGGCGAGGATGATGAGAATTTCCCAACCACCCAAGATTGCGGACAGCGTCGTGTTCATGAGCGTTCTGCTCGTTTCCTACACGTCGCAAATTGTCACGCCCTGCCGCAATGAGGCGATTTTGTCGTCCCGCTTCGGAATGAACTCCTGCGCGACAAAACCCTTGAAACCCGTCTCAGCAATGGCGCGCATCACGGCGGGATAGTGAATCTCCTGCGAGTCGTCGATCTCGTTGCGGCCAGGCACGCCACCCGTGTGATAATGGGCGAAATACGCGTGATCGCGTTTGATCGTGGCGATCAGATCCCCCTCCATGATCTGCATGTGATAAATGTCGAAGAGCAGCTTGAAATGCTCCGAGCCGACGCGCTTGCAGAGTTCCACGCCCCACGCGGACTTGTCGCACATGTAGTCCGCATGATCCACGCGGCTATTCAGCAGTTCCATCACCGCCACCACGCCGTGCTTCTCGCAGATGGGCATGACGCGCTTGAGGCCGATGGCGCAATTCTTCCAGCCCGTTTCCTCGTCCATGCCCTTCCGGTTCCCGGAGAAGACGATGATGTTCTTGAACCCCGCCGCCGCGACCACCGGAGCCGTGCGCTCGAAGAACGCGACGATCTTGTCGTGGTTCTCGATGCGGTTGAGGCCCGACGTGATTCCCCCCGGCACGCCGCTGACCATCGCGCAATGCATGCCATGCTTCTTCAACGTCGAAAAATCCTTCGTCTCCAGGAGCTCCACCGACTTGAGCCCGAACTCCTTGCCAGCCACGCAAAGATCGTCGAGGGAGACTTTCGGGTAGCACCATTTGCACACCGAATGATTGATGCGGCCCTTGCCGCCCGGCGCGGCGGCCTCGGCGGCCAGAAGCCGTTGCCCGAGCGAAGCCGCAGTGGCAGCAACGGCGCCGGAGGTGACAATTCGTTGAAGGGCGGAACGACGGGACAAAGCAGTCTTCATGCGCTGAATACAACGCAGCGCGGGCGTAGCGTCAAACACTTCGCCGCGCCAGAATCCGACCGCGACGACGACGCGGCGGTCTACAAAACCAAAGCCCGCGCCCTTCCCGTCGATATTTCTGATCCCAGACATTGCGTCTCTTGAAAATGAGCACCGCATTCCGGCTCCCATCAGCGCCTGACTTTTGCCGCGCAGCAGGAACTTTCCGGCTCGCAGGACTTCTCAACAGTTTGTCGGCGCGAACGATACGGTCGAAACGGTTCCTTGCGTCGGGTCAATCATCGTCAGGCCGAAGCGCGATGCGAATGATCTGTCGTCACCCGTTGGCGTAAGATTCGATAGTTGCATCTCCGCACTTCAGCCGCCAAACAGACACAGTGCGCCCGCCTGCACTGGCACCTTGGTTGACGGCCACCCCTGTTCGCACCGGCACCCGCTTGGTGGTTGCTAAAGAGGTGTCGCTCTGGCAAGTAAGCGCCTCCAAATGAGAAAGCATTTCGTCATGGTCGCCGCGGCGCTTCTCGCCCTGCTTGCGGTGGATCGAAGCATTGTTCCAGCGGTGACCGCCGCGTCGGAGGCCACGGGCACGCGCCTGCATTTCATCGGCACGGAGAAGCTCTTCGCGGACCCGGGCGCGGCGAAGTTGAAGGAGGCCTGGCAAAAGCCTGGCGCGCTCGCCCTGCGCATTTCCGTGCTCGACCGCTGCGCCCGCCTGCCGTTCGCGGCGGCCAGCAACGTGATCGCAAAAGGCTCCCCGGACCAGGCGCAGTCCTTCCGCCCGT
The DNA here is from genome assembly GCA_964420805.1 of uncultured Bifidobacteriaceae bacterium. Classification (GTDB taxonomy): domain Bacteria; phylum Verrucomicrobiota; class Verrucomicrobiia; order Limisphaerales; family SIBH01; genus JANNGC01. The sequence goes on from CAYQWK010000393.1 coordinate 2,650, forward strand.
TGCTCGACGACCTTTGGCTGAATGAATTCTACCTCGACGCACCAGCGGCCGGCGGCATCACCGTGGCCGTCCAGTTGCCTGAGGTGCGGGCAGCGGCGTGGGACGCAAACCTCCGGCAGGCCGTGAGCGCGTGGAAACTGGGCGCGGTGGAACCGTTGAAGGCGAACGGGTTCGACGGCTGGCAAGCCGGCGCGAAAGGCAAGGCTGCCAGCATCCGCGCCGGACGCGCGGGTTCATGGTTTCTGGTGAGTGCAGGCGTCGCACGGACGGACGTGGAGGACGGCATCGTGGCGGCAATCAAGGCCAGCGGACGCCCGGCCGCCGGCACCGGCGCGTGGATGGATGGCGTGCTGAACCTTGCAAGCCTCGCCAAGGCAGTACCCGTGCTGGCCGGCTTCCAGAATCTTCCGGTGGCGCACTTCTCGTTGAGCAACCGCGCAGACTTCGTGCGCACCCTCGCGAAGCTGGATTTCCCGAAGCCGCACCAGTGGAAACCGGAACCGTGGAAGATGCCGACGAACGTGATCCATGACCCGCTGGTTTCGTTTGTCGCGGCGCGCGGCATTGGACCGATCCTCGGCGGCGTGCAGGACATCCGGCAACTGGGCTTGAATCCAATGCCGAACCAGGTTTGCGGGTGGGGCCTTGGCGGCCTGCCATTCCAGTTCTTCTACACGTTGCCGACCCGCGACACTTCAAATCAGATTCAAAAGGTCGAACCGAAGTTGAATTCGTTGATCTTTGGTCGAAACCCGCAGATGCAGGGCCGGTTGAGCTGGGAAACGAACCACCTCGGTCTGTTCTGGCAGGGACTGCCGATGGCCGCGCCGAAGCTGCGTCCGCTCGGCCCGGGCAACGAGTTTCTCTTCCTCCAAATGTTCCCACTCGCCGGCTCGCGCACGCCGGCGCCAAAGGAACTCTTCGACCAACTCTCCCGCGACAATCTGGTCTATTACGATTGGGAACTCACCAAGGAGCGGATGCCACACTGGCGGCAGTTTTACCAACTGGCCGAGATCGCAACACGCCGGATGCTCACGCCGACAAATGTGCCGGCCAACCGGTTTATCACCGACGTGGCACCGCTGCTCGGCGAGTGTGCGACCGAGATCGTGGCCACGTCGCCAACGCAAATGACGCTCTCGCGCAAATCCACGATGGGCCTGAGCGCGGTCGAACTAGTCACTTTGAGCCGCTGGCTCGAATCAACCGCGTTCCCGGATTTCGGAGTCTTCCTTCCCGCGCCGGCCACCAAACACCCCGCCCCACGCAAGCCGGGTAAGTGATGCTCAAACTCGGCGTCAACATCGACCACGTTGCCACCGTCCGCCAGGCACGCTATCGCGGGCTTGATCACGGCGAACCCTGCCCGGTCAAGGCCGCACAGGTCTGCGAGGAGGCCGGCGCGCATGGAATCACCGCGCATCTCCGCGAAGACCGCCGTCACATCATTGACCGCGACGTGTGGCACCTCCGCAAGGTCGTGCGCACGCGCCTGAACCTGGAAATGGCGAACGCACCGGAAATCGTAGGCATCGCCGAGCAACTCCACCCGGACATCGTGTGCGTCGTGCCAGAGCGCCGCGAAGAAATCACCACCGAGGGCGGACTGGACGTGGCGGCAAATGTCGGTTCCCTCACCGAGACCCGGCAGCGCATGAACGCGGCCGGGATCGAAGTCAGCCTGTTCATCGCACCGGACTGCGGACAAGTCGAAGCAGCAGCGCAAACGGGCAGCCAGTTTGTCGAACTCCACACCGGCACCTTCGCCGAGGCCTTTCACGATTCCGTAGCGCGGGAACGCGAAGTTCGGCGGCTAATTGACGCCTCCAACCTCGCCCACCAACTCGGCCTGAAGGTGAACGCCGGGCACGGGTTGAATTACGAGAATCTCCCCGCGCTGCTGCGCGTGCCGCATTTGGTCGAGTTGAACATCGGCCACAGCATCGTCAGTCGCGCCCTCTTTGTGGGCCTCCCGGCCGCAGTGCGGCAGATGCTGGATTTGATGAAGGACTACTGACGGGCCGTTTCAAGGGCGCGCGGCGGTCCGAGGATGATTCCCGCCAGCAATGCCGTCCGCAGCCGTTTCGGATCGCGCACCATGGCCAAGGCATCGCTCACCTCGGCGGACCCTGCGGCACGCTGGACCGACGTGAGCGCGACCGGTTGGGAGGTCACGATCTGCATGTGCTGCGCCACCGCCTCGTGCAAATGCGCCGCGTGCTCGTAACGCACCGTCGATTCCGTCAACCCCGGCAGCGGCTGGAACGGCGCATCCGTCCTCGGCTGGGGCACGGGCAGTTCCACATGAATGTGCTGCCCCTCGTCCTCGATCAGTGGCGGTGGCGGAGCAATCGGAGGAGGCACCCGGCGCATTGGAGGCGGAGCGGGCGGCATGGGAGGTGGCGGCGGGCTCTGCGTCTGCGCCAGCAAGTCACGCAGTTCGTCCTCCCAGGATTTGGCCGGAGCCCCGCCCCCGCGCGGCCGTTGATCCTCTTGCCGTTCCTGCTGTTGCTCCGCCTTCTTTTTGAAAGCGGAGGCGATCATCGCGATGACCGCGAAGATCAGGAAGACGACAATATTTTCGATGCCCGCGATCACGGTTTACTGGCCGGAAGGTTTGCCCTGCGCGGAACCGCCACCGGCAATGCTGTCGCGCATGGCAGTGTCGGCCTGCACGTTCTTCATTTTGTAATAGTCCATCACGCCAAGGTTGCCGGAGCGGAAGGCCTCGGCCATGGCCAGCGGCACCTGTGCCTCGGCCTCGACGACGCGGGCGCGCATCTCGGAGACGCGCGCGATCATTTCCTGCTCCGTGGCCACGGCGGCGGCGCGGCGGACTTCGGCCTGGGCCTGGGCGATGAGCTTGTTGGCCTCGGCCTGCTCGGCCTGGAGTTTCGCGCCCACGTTCTCGCCCACATCCACGTCGGCGATGTCGATGGAGAGAATCTCGAACGCCGTGTGGGAATCGAGGGCCTTGTCCAACACGGTCTTCGAGATGCGGTCGGGGTTCTCGAGCACGTCCTTGTAACTCTGCGAGGAGCCGATGGTGGTGACGATGCCTTCGCCGACGCGGGCGATGATCGTCTCCTCGGTTGCGCCACCCACGAAGCGGTCGAGATTCGTGCGCACGGTCACACGCGCCTTGGCCTTGATGACAATGCCGTCCTTCGCCACGGCGTCGATGGTGATCTTGCCAGAACTTGGATTCGGGCAATCAATGACCTTGGGATTCACCGACGTCTTCACAGCCTCGAGCACGGTCTTGCCGGTGCCCTTGGTGGCGAGGTCGATGGCGCACGCGCGGTCGTAGTCGAGATGGATGCCGGCCTTGCGCGCAGCAATCAGCGCGAGCACGACCATCTCGA
>CAYQWK010000394.1:0-6016 GCA_964420805.1 uncultured Bifidobacteriaceae bacterium
CGATGTCGCCTCCGTGTAAGAAGATCGGTCGCACGACATACGAATCTGTGGTCATCGCCAGCCGGCCCGGCGGCACGGTGAACTGCGCCGAATCGTGGCGGCTGTCGAGAATCGGATTGGCAAACGCCCGGCCGAACACATCCTCCAGCAGTTGGTTCATCAACCGCCCGCCGCCGCCGTGGGCCATCAAGACCTGCGGATACTGTTGGATGGGCAGAGGGCAGTTCGAGTTCATGATTGACCCCTTCGGAGCCTTCATCCGTTGGAAACACCGTGTCTCCGATACCGGAAATACGCCGCGCACGCGCCCTCGCTTGAAACCATCGTGGCGCCCATTGGGTGTTCTGGTGTGCATTGGCTTCCGAACGCCGCGCATTCGTGCGGCTTCTTCAGCCCCTGCAAGATCAACCCGGCAATGCAGTCCGCCGGCTCGTTCACGCGGCGATCCGCGACCCCGAACTTCCGCTCCGCATCGAAGGCGGCGAATTCCTCGGCTATGCCCAGCCCGCTCTGCGGAATTTCCCCCACGCCCCGCCATTTGCGCGGGACAATCTGAAAGACTTTGCGGATTAGTTCCTGAGCGGACCGGTTCCCCTCGCGGCGCACGGAGCGGGCGTATTGGTTCTCCACCTCCGCGCGACCCGACTCAAGTTGCTGCACGGTCATCAAGATGCCTTGCAGGATATCCAACGGCTCAAAACCCGTGACCACGATGGGCACACGGTAATTCGCGGCGAGCGGCGGATATTCTTCGTACCCCATCACAGTGCAGACGTGCCCGGCCGCGAGAAATGCCTGCACCCGGCACTCCGGCGATGACATCAACGCCTCAATGGCCGGCGGCACCAGCACATGCGAGACGAGCATGGAGAAGTTCTTCAACCCCTTGTGCGCGGCCTGGAGGACGGCCATCGCCGTGGCGGGCGCGGTGGTCTCAAACCCAACGCCGAAGAATACTACTTCGCGCGCCGGGTTTTGCTCGGCAAGTTTCACCGCGTCGAGCGGCGAATAGACCATCCGCACATCGCCGCCACGCGCCTTGATCGAGAGCAGGTCGGTCTCGCTGCCCGGCACGCGCAGCATGTCGCCGAACGAAGTGAAAATGGCGTCTGGACGGGCTGCGATTTCCAGCGCCTTATCAATGACCTCCAGCGGCGTGACGCATACCGGGCAGCCCGGCCCGTGGATGAGCGTGATCTGTTTCGGCAGGAGTTCATCAATGCCGAATTTGACAATCGCGTGCGTCTGTCCGCCGCAGACTTCCATGATCGTCCACGGCTTCGTCGTGATGCGGTGAATCTCCCTCGCCAGTTTTTGCGCAAGTTCTCCGTCGCGGTATTCGTCGAGGAACTTCACGGGCCGCCCTCCTTCAAATCGTCGGACTCCTCCATCTGCCGCAGATACTCGAAGACCTGCCGGGCCTCGGCCTCGTGCACCTTGCTCAAGGCGAAGCCCGCATGGACGATCACGTAATCTCCCGGCGCGGCGTCGGGGAGACAGGCGAGGCAGGCTTCCTTGATTACACCGCCGAAGTTCACCCGGCCCATGCGCAGCATCGGATCATCGCCGCTGATGCTTTCGATCTTCCCTGGAATGGCGAGGCACATGTCAGTGATGCGTGATGGGTGATGAACTGCCGGGGATCGCGAGCTCGCGCCGCGCGGCGACGATTTGTCCAAGCGCGATGCCGCCGTCATTCGTCGGCACGCGCTGCTGCCAATACGGGTGAAAGCCTTCGGCACGCAACCGCGTCACTGCACGCTCGGTCAGGCGGCGATTCTGAAAACAGCCGCCGCTCAACGCCACGCGCGGGCAACCAACGGCCTTTGCCACGCGAACGATCATCTCTGCCAGCGTGTTGTGAAACCGGGCGGAGATTTCCCCGCATGTCACACCGCGCGCCACGTCCGCCAGGATGCTCTCGATCATCGGTTGCCAATCCAGAACAAGGTAGCCGCCATCACCGTTCCGCATGGCGCATTCCGTGGTCCGCATTTGATAGGCTTCTTCCGTAGCCACGCCCGCTGCGGAGAACTCCAAATCCATCGCCGCCTGCCCCTCGAAGGCATTCCTAAATCGCAACCCGATCAGCGCCGCCACCGCGTCGAACAACCGTCCGACGCTACAACACCAGGGCGCGTTGACACCGCGGGCGAGTATCTGCACCAACGCCAACATCTCGGCCTTCGAAAACGCTGCACCAAGTTCATGTTGCATATGCAACAAAAGGTTGTCCGGCTGGGTGGCCAGTTCCCACAGCAACCCCAGGGCGGCACGACGCGGTTCTTTTGCTGCCGCGTCGCCGCCGGGCAGGCGGAATGGTCGCCAGTGCGCAAAGCGCTCGACGCCTTTGTCCGTCACATGAAAGAACTCACCGCCCCAGATTGTGCCATCCGTGCCGAGGCCCGTGCCGTCCCAGGCGACACCGAGCACGGGCAGTTCGACTTCGTTTTCCGTGAGGCAGGAGAGCACATGGGCGACATGGTGCTGCACACGGATTACCTGCGGCGCATTGCTCCCTGATTCAGCGCGGGGGCTGAGCGTCAGCGCAAACTGCGTGGACAAATAGTCGGGGTGCAGATCAGCGACGACGACTCCAGGCGTCGCGCAGTAAAGCCGGGGTAGGTCGGTGACCGCGCGATGGAATGCTGCGGTCGACTGTTCCGTCTCCAAATCGCCGATGTGCTGGCTGATAAACACCTGCCCGCCCGCCGCCAGCGCCACTGAGTTTTTCAGGTGCGCGCCCACGGCGAGGACAGTCGGCATTTGGCATCCTGCATTCGGCATTTGCACTGGCAGCGGCGCATGGCCGCGCGCGCGGCGTTGCACCATCTCGCGGTCCATCATGACGCGCACGATTGAGTCATCCACGGGCCGGACGATGGGGCGGTTGTGAATCAGAAACGCGTCCGCGATGCCGCGCAACCGTTCGAGCGCTTCGAGTTCATCCGTGCAGATTGGCTCGTCGCTCAAGTTGCCGCTGGTGGCGACAACAGGGAACCCAAGTTCCGCCATCAGCAGGTGATGAAGCGGATTGGAGGGCAGCATGACGCCGAGGTTCGGATTGCCGGGCGCGACGGAAGGCGAGAGTGGAGCAGCGGAAGCTGAGAGCCGCGGCAACAGCACGATGGGCGCTTCAGATGAGAGGATCAGGCGCTCTTCCAGTGGCGAGACCCGGCAAATCTCCCCTACGCTGGCCAGTGTCGGAAACATCAACGCGAACGGCTTCTCTTCCCGGTGCTTGCGGGCGCGGAGGGCACGGACAGAGGCGTCGTTGCGCGCATCAACGATGAGGTGAAATCCACCGACGCCCTTTACGGCCACAATCCCTCCGGTGCGAATGACTTCCGCTGCCGTCAGCAAAGCTTCGTGGCTACGACCAACAGCCTGCGCCGAATCAGCAGCCCGAAATTCAAGCTGCGGCCCGCAATCGGGACAGGCGTTGGGCTGCGCGTGGAAGCGCCGGTTCGCCGGATCGTCGTATTCGGTCTGGCAGGCCGGGCACATCTTGAAGCCGCGCATCGAGGTGTTCGCCCGGTCGTAGGGCAGTGCCTCGATGATGCTGAAGCGCGGGCCGCAGTGCGTGCAGTTGGTGAACGGGTAGCGGTGGCGGCGGTTCGTCGGGTCGAAGATTTCGTGCAGGCACTCGGGGCATGTGGCGAGATCTGGGAGGATGAAGGCGGACTTCATCGAGCTCTGATCGCTGTTGCGAATCGCGAAACCCACGTGGCCGGATGCGTCCAGCCACGACGCTTCTGTACTCTGGATGAAACTGTGCGCGGGCTTCTCCACCGGCAAACGGCGGTGAAATTCCTCCAAGCGGGAACGTGGGCCTTCCACTTCCATATGCAGGCCGTCGCCGGCGTTTTCCACCCAGCCGGCCAGGTGTAATTCACAAGCCAGCCGGTGAACAAACGGACGGAACCCCACTCCTTGCACCGCGCCGTGCAGGGCGAGTTTCAACCGCACGGTGGCATCCGCGCGTCGGATTTCCCGGGCCGTCATGTTGCGGCATCAGTCTAAGTTCCCCACTGGTCCCGGCTCCACCGTGATTGGCAATCTTTGTTCAGGAACTGCCAACCTCGGTGCGGCAGAAACGCGTGCGAAGCGCATCATGCCCGTGAGGATGCTCATGCACGAGGTCGCGATCATGGCGGAAGCGGTGCGGATGGCCGAGGAATCGGCGCGTGCCGCCGGTGCCCGGCGGATCACTGGCGTGCGGCTCCGCGTCGGGAAGTTAAGCGGCGCGGTGCCGGAGGCCATGCGGTTTGCCTGGGATGTGGTGCGGCTCGAGTCGCTGGCCGCCGGGGCCTGGCTGGAGATTGAGAGCGTTGCGGCAGTTAACTGGTGCGCGACTTGTCAGGCGCAGTTTCCATGCGAGCATCCGTGGAGTGAATGCCCCCGCTGCGGTGAATTGAGCGGCGACGTCCGGCGGGGGCGCGAACTGGAAATCGCCGCCGTGGAGATCGAATGATATGTGCAACGACTGCGGATGCGGACTCGGCGGCGGTGATGTGACTGTGGGCGGACACGCGCACGCGCACGGACACCATCATCACCCTGGCGGACACCTTCACGGACACGGACAGGGCCACAGTCATGCGCCCGGACCGTTCACGTTGGATTTGAACCGCTCATTGATGGAGAAGAACGACCGGTTGGCCGAACAAAACCGGGGGTTCTTCAAAGCGAAGAAGTTGTTGGTGCTGAACGTGGTGTCCGCGCCCGGCTCGGGCAAAACCACCTTCATCCGCGAAACGGCGGTGGCGCTCGCCGGGCGGTTGCGCGTTGGCGTGATCGTCGGCGATCTCGCGACGGACAATGACGCGGCGCGGTTGCGCGAGGCGGGGATTCCCGTGGTGCAGATCACCACAGGCACCGTGTGCCACCTTGATGCCGGGATGGTTTCCAAGGCGGCCGGGCAGCTCGACCTCGACGCGCTGGACGTGCTGGTCATCGAGAACGTCGGCAACCTCGTCTGCCCGGCGGACTATGACCTGGGTGAAGCCCTGCGCGTGGTGCTGCTCTCGACGACCGAGGGCGAGGACAAGCCGCTCAAGTATCCGCCGATGTTTCACTCGGCGCATGTGGCGGTGGTGACGAAATCCGATCTCGCCGCAGCCGCAGGGTTCGATCGGGAGCAGGCCCTGACCAATCTCCGGCGCGTCAGTCATCACGCGGAGATTTTTGAGCTGTCATCGAAGACGGGCGAGGGAATGAACAAGTGGCTGGAGTTTCTGGAGAAGCAGCGGAGAGCGTAGCGGCGGGTCGGCAGATCGCCGCCATTTAGTAATGTAGGAAGAAATTGGCGGCGCTCTCCGGAGCCGCCGCTACGGGCACTTGCCACTGGCGAGGGATTGGATTTTCTGCACGGCCTCGGCGCAGCCTTGTTGCGCGGCGGTAGTGAGTTCTTCGCTGAACTCCATCCGCTCAACCGGAATGGTCAGCCACCAGGCGCGCGGAACGTGGCCGAACACATCACGAGCCAGGGCGAGCATGGTGCGCGGGTCGGCGGCGTGGGCCATGAGTTGTGAGGAGTCGCCCGGTTCAAGCCGACGAAGCAAAACCTCTCGCGGTGAATCCACGGACGCATCCACGAAGACGACATCATCCACCACGGCTAGGTGCGCCGCATGCTCGGGCGAAAGTTGTTGGCAGACCAGCGTGCGGACTCCGGGCAGGTGCAAGGCGTCCACGGCCTCGGCCACGCGTGGACCGACGCCGTCGTCGCCGCGCAGCGTGTTGCCGTAGCCGATGACGAGAAGCGGCGTGGTCATGAAACATTCGATGGAATGACGAATGAGCAATGACCAATGACGAAAGGGACTGGGAGACTGCGTTCCCGGCGAAATCCACCGGGACATTCACGCGCCAGGACTGTTCCGGAACTCGTCATTCAGGTTTCGCCATTCGTCATTTCCATTCACGCCCGCATTACCTCGTCCATCACTGTCCCATCCGGGGCGATCAAACGAACGTGCATGGGCATCTGGCCGACGGCGTGGGTGGAGCAGCT
>CAYQWK010000395.1:0-6004 GCA_964420805.1 uncultured Bifidobacteriaceae bacterium
CGCACGCCTTGCCCAACTGGCCGCCGGGCAGCGTTTCCTGCCGCATCGTGATGAGACGGCTCTTGAGTTGCCTCACTTCGTCCGCGCTCTTTTCCCCGCGCTATCTCTGCCGGGCCTCGGGTCCGAGGTTTTGTTCACGCGCCTGGCGTTCGACCGCGTAGAGGCGGCCGATGCGTTCGAGCACTTCTTTGGCGCGATCCTCGGCTGAATCGCCCTTTGGCTGCCCTGCCACACAGCCGAGGTGAAATGAAGGCATCAACCGCCCGCAGAGCAACCGGAGTTTGGCCTTTGCCAAAATTTAGATGGTCGCGTTGCAGCGGTCTTCTAAGTTTCACGAGAAAACGAAGACAGGTTCCGGGCCCACGGGTTTGCGGCGTGAGCCGGAGCCGGTATGGAACAATTCAGCAAGCTAAGCGCGATGAAGCGAATGCCAACATGGCCACGTTCCTTGGTCTTATTGCTGCTCGCGTTGGCAATCGCTTCCCCCCGGACTCTGCGCTCGGCTGATTTGGATCCACAACTGCCCCTGGCCCAATTTGGCATGGACACTTGGGATGGCGCGAACGGATTGCCACAGTTTCGCATCCGTGCAGTGATCCAGGCCCGTGATGGGTATCTCTGGCTCGGCACGGCCAACGGGTTGGTGCGCTTTGATGGCGTTGATTTCAAAACCTTTGACATCAGCACTGGCAGTTTGAGGGACAACGAGGTCTCCAGTTTGATCGAAGATGACGCCGGAGGATTATGGATCGGAACCTACGGCGGCGGGCTCACGCGACTCCAGGCCGGCCGGTTTACATCATTCACGGTGGCTGACGGTCTGCCGGATGATTCCATCCGCCGGTTGGGCAAGGATGACAAAGGCAATATCTGGATCGCCACGCCCAAGGGCGTCGCGCGACTGGCCAAGGGCGTGTTCACGTCGTTTACCGCCCAGAATGGGCTCTCAGGCAATTTTATCTCCGCCATCTGCGCGGATTCGTCCCCGGGGGTTTTTGTGGTGGCGGGCGGGCGTTTGAATCGTCTTGCAGGGGACCGGTTTGAGCCGGAACCCGGGGTGTTGGAGGAGGGGGATGGCCGCATCGATAGCATGGCGAGCGGCAAGGATGGCACATTATGGATCACCTTCGAAAGCGGCAGACTGAAGTCTTGGAAGGACGGAAAACTGACCACCTACACCAGCCGGGACCACCATTGCGACCGGTTGGGCACTCTCTATGCAGATCCGCAGGGAACCCTCTGGATTGGAGCCCGCAATCTTTTGCTCCGGCTCGTCAACGGGCGATTTGAAACCATGAACCTCAAGGAAGCCGGATCCAGACTCGGGCTGATCTTGAGCATGATTGCCGATGGTGAAGGCAACTTGTGGCTGGGCACGGAAGCCAATGGCCTCTCCCGGCTGCGCAGCATGCCTGTCCGCCTTTTCACGACGCAGGACGGGCTGCCGGACAACAGCACCCGCTGTATCTATCGTGACCGGCACGAGAATATCTGGATCGGAACCTATCTGGGCTATGCGCGGTTCAATGAGAACCAATGGACCGCGTACACCCAGATGGAGGGCACGGTCGTTCCCACTGTCACCGCCATGAACGAAGACGCGGATGGACGGCTTTGGCTCGCCGCCGGTGGACGGCTTTATATGCGGAAAGGAGAAAAACTGGAGTCGGTGCCGGGCTGGAAGAAGGTTTTCGACATCAAGGTGATTGGCCGCGACAGCGGCGGACACATGTGGATTGGCACGGACGGCGAGGGCTTGTACGAAATTGCGGATGGGAAAATCACCGCCTTTCGGACTGAGGATGGCCTGCCCAGCAACCAGATCCGGGCGATCCTGTGCGATCATCAAGGCATATTATGGATTGGGACCCTTGGCGGGCTCAGCCGGTTTCAAGACGGCAAATTCACGAAGTTCACCACAGACGACGGTCTGGCTAACAACCGGGTCATGTCCTTGTGCGAAGATTCCGAGGGCATTCTATGGATTTCGACCAGGGGCGGATTGAGCCGGTTTGAATCGGGCAGATTCTTTAACTTCCGGGAAGCCGAAGGTCTGCCGGACAGCTTTGTTTTCACGGTGCTGGATGATGGGCAGGGTGGGTTTTGGTTGAGCAGCGGAAAGGGCATCAGTCGCGTCGCCAAGGCCGACTTGAACACGTTGGCTCGCGGAGGGAAGCAGCCGCTGAAGGTTGTATCACTCGGCTATCGGGAAGGTTTGCGTGTCGCCTCTCTCGTCGCGGGTACCCAGCCCAATGCATGTATTGATCAGGCCGGAAGGCTCCTTTTCTGTTCTTTGAACGGGATCGTGCAGGTCAGTCTCGGCGCTCAGACGGTCAATCCCCGGATTCCACCGGTTTACATTGAATCGGTCCGGATCAATCGTTCGCCCCAGCCTGCCGACCGCATCGTGGAAATTCCGCCCGGCGCGGGCGAGGTGGAAATCCATTACACCGGCCTGAGTTATGTGGCGCCGGAGAAGGTTCAATTCAAATATCAACTCGAAGGGATTGACGATGGGTGGTTTGAAGCCGGGACTCGCCGGTTTGCTCACTACGCAAAGTTGCCGCCGGGGAGATATCGTTTCCGCGTGATTGCCTGCAACAATGACGGCGTCTGGAACACGACCGGGGCAAGCTACGAGTTCCGTCTCATCCCGCATTTTTACCAGGCGCGATGGTTTCCACCGCTGGTTCTGTTGCTTCTCCTTGGACTGTTTCTTTCCGCCTACCGGCTCCGAATCCATAAGCTCCGGCACAACGAGCGCGAGCTCCAACGGCGTGTGGATGAGGCTGTGGCCCGCGTCAAAGTCTTGAGCGGGCTGCTGCCCATTTGTTCCGGCTGCAAAAAGATCCGGGACGATCAGGGCTATTGGAACCAGATCGAGAAATACATCATGCGTTATTCCAAGGTGGAATTCAGCCACGGACTCTGCCCGGACTGTCTGCGACGCTTATATCCTGATGACGCCGAGGAAGTCCTCAAGGAAGTCGAGGCGGAAATGAAAGAGGCTCAACGCCTCAAGTCTTCCACCAAACCGGGGCACCCGCCCGCGGGACCGGCCTGATGCAGGCGGCGGTCATCCTTTGGCAGGACATCGTCCTCAAATCGCTTCCACGAAAAGAAGCGCCCTCGGATCGCACCCGCTCATGCGCAGATACTCGCCTGTTGGATCATTGCCCGTGAACTTCCCGCCCGACCACACCTCGATCACCGCTCCCGTCACAAACTTCGTCGCCTCGATCACCAGCCGCCAGTTCCCCGCCGCCGCGTCATGGAACAAACGCGGCGACGCGCCCTCCAGCATCCGCGCCGGGTCATCCTGCGCCAGATGCGCCCAGCCCAGGCCGAAGTTCAGCCAGTAACCATTCCCGCTGCTCGGTCCCGTGCCCGCCTTCAAATACGCGCTCCAGAACAACGCCCCGCCCGCCGCATACCGCGCCATGTCCCGCCAGAACGTTCCATCCCACGTCACCCCGCCTGCCACGCCGCCATCCCATAATGGATCATCGGGTTGGGGATTATTCGGGTCAGGCCACGTCAGGCCAGAGTCGAAATGCGGCAGCAACCCATCGCACTCCGGCTGCTTCCCTCCCACCAGCCCGTCCTGATAACCCGCGATCCGATACCCCTCCGCCGTCGGCCCCGACGGTGCGCCCGCCTGCGCCCAGCGACGGCGCAACAACTCCGCCTCCACCTCACGCGGACGACGATGCTTGCGCGGATGCTGCGGTTGCATGGCCGGGGAAAGGCCGCTCCCATTACGGTCCCGGCGGCGTCGGGGGAGCGGGCGGCTCGGGCGGATTCGGATGCGTGGCCGGGTCCACGATCACCCGCGCCACCTTGTAAGCTTGATAGAACGCCGGCTGGCTGGTGCGGAACTTCTCCAGCAACTTGTCCAGTTGCCGCTCGCACGTCCGGTCGTTGGCCAGCAACGCCGCCGGAAGCTGGTCCGTGGCGCTCTTCGTGCCCGCCTTCGCCTGGCGCGGCTTGGGCAGCAACTCCGCGAACGCCTCCAGTTTCTCCTCCAGATCATCCAGATCCGCCTGCGCCAGCGAATGATTCGCCACCAGCGCCGCCAGATTCTCCGTGCCCTTCGTCAGGATGTTCGCCGCATGCACCCGGCAATCCTCCTCCGGCCCATGCAACAAATCCGCCACCGTGAAATCCACCGCGTCATACAACTCATGATTCCCCTGCGCGTCCGCGTAGGCGCCCACCGCGCCGGCCACCACCACCGCCGACTCCGCCAGGGCCCGCCGCGCCGTGGCCTTGTCATCCGTCACCCCGGTGGTCACGCCGCCTTGGGAAACCTGCAACGCCGTGACCGCGTTGATGCCCGTGTTGAGTAAATTGCGTGCCGAAGTCATCGCCGTGGAGGTCTGCCACAACGAATTATTATCATCCAACACGCCGAGAACCGCCTTGTGCATCTTGAGATGCGCTTTTTGAATCGCATTCATGCCCAGAATATCCGCACACCACCCGGCACCTGTCAAATTGGGCCGGACATCGACTTCATGCCCTCGATCCGCCATGCTTCGCGCATGGGCGACACGCTTGATTTTTTCGGGCAGAAATGGGAGGCCGCGCGCATGGCGGGATTGACCGCCCACATCCGGCATACCGATACCAAACCGGACACCGTGCAATTCGGCCTCATGCAGGAATTCTATCCACCCTGGGCGCTGGTGCGGGATGAAGACGGCTGCACCTCCAACGACCCTTGCCGCACCCTCACGCTGGACGTGGATTTGTTCGCGCCATGCGACGGCGACTGGCGGAATCTGGCGAATCTGCTCATCCGGCATCAGGAAGAAATCAGTTCCTTTGGCGAAGTGGTCCAGCGGCAGACCAGCCCCCCGGAATTTACGCTCACCAGTTGCGGAGACAATGTGCAGCACTGCCATCTGAAGGATGGCTGGGAATGCGCGATGCAGTTCGGGGCCTGCGGTCGGCGGGATCCATTTTCTTTTCCATTCAACCTCAACGCCTTCTGCCCATCCGACCGGGCGCGGGCGGCTTACCGCGCCTGGTGCAAACAAGTCATCCAGTCTTGGTTCGACGCGACCATCGTGCCGCCGCCCCTGGAGCAGGTGGCAGGAATCGATGAAGGACGCCCCTTTCACTACCGTGGATGCAGCCGGCTGATCGAAATCCACTGCACCGTGCCGGAAAACGCCGCGGACCCCATTGGCTACGCCAGGACGCTGGCCCGAAAACGATTGGGACTCGGACCGGAGGATTTCGGCTTCTGCCGGGTCAACGGCGGAAATCGCTATCTGGAAACCTGGGAACCACACCACGGCATCCTGCCAGAGATCGGCGGACGCCTGGTCATTCTCGATACGATCGACGACTACCACCGGCAATACGCTGCCGAAGTGCGCCAAAGCGCCGTCGTTCTGGATAGACTTAAAAAGTCTCGGGAAACCAAGGACAACGCGTGACGTGCTCTACTCGACCCGCATGGCTTTGACCTTTTCCCACACTGGCACCACATCTTTGAGCATCGCCGTGCGGTAAGGTTCTGGCAGCTCCAGGCCGGCATCAGTCAACTCGTCAAAAATCCGCCGCGCCTCCGCAAGCCGGTCCTCGGCCCGCATCGTTCCGGCGGGACGCTGGCTTAACGCCGTGAACTCGGCGAAGCTGGCCTGCACAAGGGTCAGCTTTTGGATGATCTCGTGAGACTGCATTGCCTTTTCCGCCGCCGCTCTCAATTCCGGCGCCACCTCTCCAAACTCGCCCGCCAACACTTTGCGATAATGCGCCTGCAAACCCTCGACGAAGGCCGGATCCTTTAACGCCTCCTTGAGCTCCTCCTCGGAGGGGAAATCGTCCGGAATCTCAGATGCGGGCGAATTCATGGGCCGATGGAAGCAGAAGGCCGAGGTGTTCCTTGGGCGTGACGTAGCAGAGCATCGCGCAGCCGGTGGCCCGTGCGGCTCGCACCCAGCCGATCATCGCCGCGCCGATGCCGCTGGTGATGTGGTCGTAGCCGGGCGCG
>CAYQWK010000396.1:0-5370 GCA_964420805.1 uncultured Bifidobacteriaceae bacterium
GTATTCCAGCGTGAAGCCGCCCTTGGCCTTGCCCGTGTTCCCGCCATCGTCATCGTCCCCGCCCTCGTCTTCCTCCGCGCCGTCCGGATTTTCGGCAGACGAATCGCCGGCCTGCAGGGTCCAGAGCCACATGGCGGTGAGGCGCGCGTCGGCCTCGAAGCCGGCAGTGTCGGCACCGTGAAATACCATGGTGAGGGCTTCCTTGGCGACGGCGGCCCAGACTTGCTCCAGGTATTCCTTGAGCGTGACGGCCTCGCCGCTGGCTTTCTCCACGCGCGAATAGCGGGAGAAGATTTCCAGTGCCGGGCCGAGACAGGCGAAGATGGCGTCCGCGCCCACGACGCCTTCCTCGGCCAGACGCGGCATCCATTCGTGGATGCGGCGGGGCAACTCCTGCAACACGTCGCGCCAATCGCCGATTTCGTCCGTGCGCACCGAGCCGTCGGGATTCTCGCGCGGGCGGCAGACGAGATGGACGGAGGAAGCGAGTCGTGCTTGGCCTTGCGCGGCAACTCGCGTTTCCATTTCCGTGTCAATGGGCCATGAGCCGGTGATAATCCAACCGGCGTCAACTACCGCTTTCAAAATCGCTTCCCAACTCGCTGTCGTCTTGCTGGCGAAAACAATTGTGCCAACGCCGTCGGGACGAACCACGCGACGACCTTCGGCATAAGCTTTTGCCAATTCACGTTCGTAAAATGCGATGTCGTGAGTCGAGTTGCTCAACTCGTGAGGGCGGTCAACGACAATCTCTGCGTCCTTCGGCACAACCTCGCCCTTGAACAGATCAGGATGAACGCTGAATAGATTGCGCCGCAGCCAAACGTAGAAGAAATCCGAAAGATATGCGTATGGCACAGCATCGTAGTAAGGTGGGTCAGTGATTAGTGCGCTCGCAGAGTCATCAGGCAACGGGTGAGCCGTCGCAGAAGCAAGTTGCGGTGACGATTCCTGCCAATCCGAGCCAATGCCCGCGAGAATGGTTGCAAATCGCTCAATCATCACTTCCCACGAACCACTTGAGTCGCCGATTGGAACTCCTTCTCCAAAATCCCAAGTAAACGGCACGGCTTGACGGCTGAACAGGTGACGCGGGCATTCAGCCACAGGCTCGTAAGGGCAGAGCGAGTTCGCGAGGTCTGCTAGTTTGCTGACATTAAGTGCAAGGCACGTTGCAACTGCCGCGTGGAAACCGGCGTCTCCTTTTGTGCTCTTTGCAATTCCTTCAACAAGTCGTGTGAGCGTGGTCAGCGCAAGAAGTTGCCGACGGGTAAAATGGTCAGTCCACGTTTCCTGTCCGTAAATCATCCCCCACGTATGGCGGATGCCACGCAAGTCGAGCTTCTCGTCTGGAAGAAAACTAACCGGCCCGACGTGGGCCTTCATTCTTCGCTCCAACTCTGCACCCGCGCTTTGGACTGCTTTCAGATCCGCATCCTTCGCCTGGCGATAAAATCTTCCAACTTCAGAAGGCCGCGTTGACACAACACACATAAGCCGCGTGTGATTTGCTCCGCCACGCCTAGCTTTCAGTTGTTCACGCACGCGCGCCACCGGCGTTGTGTATCCGCAGCACGGACACGTTGCCGAAACGCGTTTCAACGTTCCGTCGAATTTCTGGTCTTCGACTTTCTCTTTGTGGTCGTCCTGGTTCACCCAGCCGCCCTGACTGCCGTCAGGCAGGCGCGGTTGCTTGACGATGATTTTGAAATCCACGCGCTTGGCCTTCTGGTTCCCTGCCTCGCCGGCAGGCAGGGGCACGAGTTGCAGCGCCACGGAGCGGTTGGCTTTCTTGGCGAGCCAGAGGGAGCGGATGAGCGGCACTTCCGCGCCGCAGCCCGGGCCTTCGCATTGAATCGTCCGCGCCCAGAGATAGGCGATGGGAGTTTCCTTCGGGAATTTGCTGGCTAGCCATTCGCGCCCAACGCCCGACTTCAGCCATTTCTCGCGTTCAACAGATTCCTCGCGCGTATCGAATTCCTCGAAGTGAATGAGATCAACGGGCAGGTGCGCTTTCGTCCACTCAATTTCCCCGTTGCAATGTTGCTTGAAGCGGCGAGCAAGGTTGTCGGTTTGACCTTTGTAAAGACTGCCATCGGAGCAACGGAGAACGTAGGCGTAGAATTTTCCGGTCGTCGCGTCGTCCGGCGTCCTTGGCCTGCCTGCCGGCAGGCAGGGATAGAACTCAGCGAGTTCTTTCTCGGCTTCGCGCTTGATCCACTCGCCCCATTTGCGGACTTCATCGGCGAGGCGCTGGCCGTATTTGGGGATGTATTCGAGGACGACCTTGTTGAGCAGCACCGGCACGGGATTGAGGTCGCTGGCAAAGGCGTCCGCGCCTACGCGCAAGGCTTCGAGCGGAATCGAGCCGCCGCCGGCAAACGGGTCCACGACGAGCGGTCGCGTGTCGGGCGCGCCGCCCAGCGCTTCGTGCGCGGCTTGGGTCAGCGCGCGGCTGGTGTCGAGGTATTCGCGGACGGTGGAGTTGTCCCAATTGGCGAAGTCGGCAATGAAGTCGAGGAGGCGAGCGCGAAGCAGGTGACCGAGTGTCTTCCCATCAATCTCAGGTCCATCAAAACCAAAGCCGTCCTGCGCAAACTTGCGCCATTCCTTGAAGTTTTCCTGTGAACAATGCTCGGTCGCCAGCTTGGTGTCGCTCATGACCTTGCGAGCGAAGTCCTGAAGAACCTTTGCTGCCCGCATGGTAAACTGCTCCGGACAATCTGGCTGGCCGGGGTCAGGCCACAACGCCGCGCAGATCACGGCGCGACACGCGGCGAGCGGGCGCCGCGCCCACCAGATGTGCAGCGTGGAGATGTGCCCATGCCGGATGGATTTCTCGCGCCGGGCGTGCGCGGAGATGCGCTTAATCGGCAGGTCAATTTCGATGAGGCGTTTGGGGTGTTGAGTCATGGTTCTACGCTTTGACCTTCTTCTTGATCCGGGCGACGTCGGCCGTGAGCATCTGTAAATAATGACGAATTGTGTGGGGGTGCGGACTCTTTTGTTGTTCGACCAAGATGGCCTTGCTCAGTGATTCGCGCTTCCGGTTCAGCGGTGGGTCGGCAATCAGAATCCCGAGTGCTTCAATCGTGCGAATGAGTTCATCGGGGGGCACCTGGCGGGCGCCTGCCCGGCGCAACGCGCCACTGGCTTTTACCGAGTCAATCCCATACCAGGCAAACATGTCCCACCGACCCGCAAACCTGTCGGTCAGGTGGTCACGAAGTCTCTTGCCGAGAAACTGGCCTGACGTTTGCCCGACGTAGACGCATTGGAAATCGTCATGCAGAACGTAGATGCCATGCTGCTGCCAGCAGTCTATGTCGATTGTCCTCGTGTCCCATTTGCCCGAACCGAGAAGCTTGCCCTGGTTGCCGGGACCTTGTTTCCCCCAATCAACAATGTCGGGATTCCAGAATTGTCCGAACGCGCGAATCAGCATGGGGGCGGTTAGCTCTTGGGTTTGGGACGATAATCACGCGGATCGAGACAGGCATCGTAGGTGGCGCGGTCGATCTTGATCCAGTCGGTACCGTTGATGCCGCGCCGGTTCAGGCTGGCCGGGCTGCAAGGAAAGGCGCAAGCGATCCTGATCCAGCGAATTTGCTGCCGGGCAACCTGGCGGATTTCATCGGCGACCTCGGAGAGATCCTGATCCTGGCTGAAGACGAGCGCCACATCATAGGCTTTCTGGTAAGCAAGGCTGACAATGTCGAGGGCGAGGCGGACATCGACACCTTTTTCCTGGCCGACGAGAAAGGTGTGAGACTGGCCGTTGGGGAGCTGGACGGTCTGATTGCGGTAGCGAAGGGCGCGTGAGAAGACGTGGACGCGCTGGCGTCCCATCTGGGCGAGCTTGGCGGTCCAAAAGTGATTCCAGCGGGCGTCGTCGGTGACATCGGGAATGCCGGTGTAAAAGCGGACCTGGCTGAGTACCCAATTCTGCTGCTGGCAGACGGCGGTGGCGAGGGCGGCGATGTCGTAGTTGGGAAAGGTGTAACCGAAGGCATTGCGCGCGGCGTAGAAGAGGTTCTGACCGTCCACGAAGACCACGGCGCGTTTGATGGCAGGTTCACTCATGGCTCAGGCAAAAAATAACCCCGCCCGAGGCCGTTGCCGGCGTGTCGAACGGGGAGTAGATAAAATCTTGTTTCCCGACTGCGAAGGAAGCGTAGCAGGGACAGGGGTGCGGTCAAGACGACAAACATGGGCCGGGCCCGTCATTGGGCACCTCCGGTCCGGTAAGGCGGCGCATCCTCTTTCAACTCGACCGGATGTTTCACGGAATCCTGTTTGAGCCGATAGTGCTCGACCTTGACGATGGGCTGCCAGTCGAGCGTGGCGGGGTCGCGAAGGGCGTTCACCGACGGGGTGGTGGCGCAGTGGAAAACGATGTAGAGCCAGTAGTCTTTCTTGAGCCGCCGGGCGGTGTTGTATTCGTTCGAGGTCAGGGCGATGTCGCCGGTGGCGGCGCGGCCTTTGACTTCGATGAAGCGGACGTCGATGGCGGTTTTCGGGTCTTCGGGGTGGAGCTTGCGCGAGATGAGGTCAAAGCCGCGATTCTCGGACTCGACGCTCTCGGCGATGCGGCCCTCGGCCGCCTCGTGGGCGATGGCGGCCTGAATGGCGATGCGTTCGATCTCAGGGTCGTTCACCATGGGCGCGATCTGGGGCGAGGTGCGCTCTGGGTGAGGCAACACCCAAGCACGCCCGATGTGCTGGATGTCGCCGATCATACACTCGGCCTCCTGGCGCAGCTCGGCGCTGCGCCGTTCCAGACGGCCGTTCAACTCGTCCAGCTTATCCTCGACCTTCTTGAGATTGGCGGCGAGGAGGGTTTCGTCACCGCCCTGGCCCTGCTCGTGCAGCTCCGCCATGCGGAGGTTCTGGCGGTGGATGAGTTCGTTCAGGCTGATCTTGAGATGCTTTTCGATGGTTGCTGTCTCCCGGGACCGCTGCGCGGCAACCTCGGCCAGAAAGGGATTCAGGGCCGTGGTGATGAGGAAGCGTTCGGCTTCCGTCTGGTCCGGCAAGGCGGCACCGTCGGGAACCGGTGTTCCTTTCGGGGCGAGCGCGAGGTCGAGGAAAATGGTGGGCTGGCGGATGGACATTACGCCGCTTGGATCGGCCTGGACGACGAAGAGGCGGCGA
Organism: uncultured Bifidobacteriaceae bacterium; assembly: GCA_964420805.1. GTDB lineage: Bacteria > Verrucomicrobiota > Verrucomicrobiia > Limisphaerales > SIBH01 > JANNGC01. The sequence continues at coordinate 5,155 of CAYQWK010000396.1, forward strand.
TGAAGCTGGTGGTCGCGTCCGTCCTTGATGGACGCGGCGAACACGTCGAGGCGGTAGGGGTAGCCGTGCTGTAGATCGTAGAAGACTGAACCGCGCAGGACGTCCCCGCGAACGCGCTCAGTCACTTCCTCGCGGACCGCCTCGAAAAGGGGATGGCCGGGGGTGACCCATTCGAGGGTGGCGTCCCGCTTCAGTTGCTCCTTGTCGAAAACGATG
>CAYQWK010000396.1:5380-5984 GCA_964420805.1 uncultured Bifidobacteriaceae bacterium
ATGCTGGGATACTCGCGCCCGAGCTTGCCAAAACGCGGCTCAAGGCGCTCGCCGACGGGCCAGAGCGCGCGCGGCACCTTGCCCAGCCTGTAAACATGGCCACCATCGCGAACGGCGCGGGGATGCACGCCGGCGATCGGCCCCGCCTGAATGAAGAAGTCCTCGATGACCTCGGGCACGAGGCGGCGTTCCTTGGCCTCGGCGGACTTGCCGATGATGGCCGAGAGGTTGAGTTCGCGCCTGGCGAGACCTTCCAAGGTGGAATTGGTGATGCTCTCCAAGCGCCGGGTGTCCACCTGCTCCATGATGCGCTGCTTGATCAACTCCTCGTCCATCTGGTTGTGTGCATACATGTCGCGAATCATCTTCTCCAACTGATTCGAGGGGAACACGTCGCCGAGGACGTTGAACACCTTGCCGGTGCGCTTGGGATCAAGGTCATCCTCGATGGCCTGGATGCGCTCGAAGAGCTTGTGGAGCACGCGGCCTTCGCGCGTGTTCGTGGAAACGAAGTTGAAGATGAGGCAGTCCTTCTGCTGGCCGTAGCGGTGGATGCGGCCCATGCGCTGCTCCAGGCGGACCGGGTTCCAGGGGATGTCGTAGT
>CAYQWK010000397.1:0-5976 GCA_964420805.1 uncultured Bifidobacteriaceae bacterium
GGCCACAAACGTGCGGTCGTAGAGGAGCACCACCAGCGGGGCCGTCACCATGACCTCCTTGGCCGCCATGCCGGCCAGGCAGGCCGCCCACGACAGGATGACCCATGCACTCGGCTTGGCGGACTCCACGCTCCGGACAAAGGCATACAGTGTCAGCAGGTAGCACAGACCCATGAGCGATTCCGCGCGTTGCACGACATAGGTGACTGATTCCGTCTGCAAGGGATGCAGCAGCCAGATGACCGCTATCACCCAGCCCATCGGCAGCGCCACCGCGCCGAACCGGGGTGCCTGCCGGCGTTGCTGCAGGGTCCGCCGCGCGATCCCGAACAGCGTCAAACCCGCCAGCAAGTGCACGAGCAGGTTGAACAAGTGATACCCCCGCACCGCCTCCCCTCCCAGCGCGTGGTTTAGCGCCAGGCTGAGATTGACCAGAGGCCGGCCGCTGACCGTGAGGCCGCCATCCAACTCCGGTGCCAACACCGCCCCCAGCGAACCGAGCTGGCGGATGGACGGGTTGCCCATGATGGCCGGCACATCGTCGAAAACGAACGGCCCGCCGAGGCTGTTGCCGTAGGCGGCGAAGCCCGCCAGCACCAGACCGCCCCCTGCCAGCCAGAGAACGCGGCGCGGCGGGGCGTTGGTCGGTGGCATGGGGTTCACAAACGCCGATAGGAATGCGGATTCAGCGGGAAGGAAACTGTATTTTCTATGGGCACCGCCCGCCGAAAGTTACAGCCATGAAACATCATTGTTCTGCGGGGAAAGGAGGGGGGTTGCAGGCTTGACTCAGCCATCTGACAGGCGTTCGCTCCGCCATTCTCACTTTCAGGCCACCAACCTGAAACCCTAACACCAACTGCATTTACACCATGCACAAATCGTTCGTTAGATCGTTCGTCCTCGCAGTGGTCACGGCACTCGCCCTGACCCTTTCGCCCAGCGGCTTCGGCCAGCTCGTCAGCTCCGGTATGACCGGCACCGTCCGTGGCTCTGATGGCAATGTCGTTGCCGGCGCGTCCGTGACCGCCGTCCACACGCCCACCAACGCCACCTATACGGCCACCACCAACCAGAACGGCCGCTTCAATTTCCGCGGCCTGCCGGTTGGAGGCCCCTACACGGTGACCACCCGCGCCTCGGGATACAACGAGGGCGTCTCCACCGATATCACCACCGAACTGGGCAATGACATCGACCTCGCCGTGACCCTCAAGTCCGAGGTCCTCCAACTCGAGAAGTATGTCGTCGGCAGCTCGCGCAACGAGCTGGATGCCGCCGCCGCCGGTGCCGGCTCCGTTCTGAACAGCCAGCGCCTGGCCGCCAAGCCCACCGCCGAGCGCTCCTTCGCCGACATGATCAGCGCCAACCCCCTGGTCTCGCTCCGCTCGCTCTCGAGCGCCAATGACCGCGAGGAAGCCCACATCACCGCCGTCGGCCAGAACAACCGCTTCAACTCGATCATGATCGACGGTTCCCGCACCAACGACGTGTTCGGCCTCAACGGCACCGGCATCGCCGCGTTCTTCAATCCCCTCTCCGTTGACACCATCGAGCAGCTGGCCGTCCAGATCTCGCCCTACGACGTGACCCTCTCCGGCTTCACCGGCGCTACCATCAACGCCGTCACCAAGAGCGGCACCAATCAGTTCCACGGCTCCGCCTACATCTACTTCCGCGGCGACTCCCTGTTCGGCCAGGCCCTCCAAGGCTACAACGCCCGCGAATACTCCCTCACCGGCGCCAAGGTCACCCCGAAGCTGCAGCGCACCACTTGGGGCGGCACCTTCCACGGCCCGATCATCAAGGACAAGCTGTTCTTCTTCCTGAACTACGAGAACTACGAGAGCATCAGCGCCGGTCGCGACATCCGCTTCGCCCCGGCCGCCGGCATCGAGCCCCAGATACTGAACCGCCTCAAACAATACTCCGCCACCATCCCGTGGGGTGACCCCGTCACTCAGGCCACCTCGAACACCCAGACGGACAAGAAAATCCTGGCCAAGCTCGACTGGAAGATTTCCGCCAACCACCGCATGAGCGCCCGGTATTCCAAGACCGACGGCCTCGTGCCCCAATTCGGCAACTTCGGCGGCACGCTCTCCATCAACGGCGTCTCCGGCGGCGTGTCCACCACCCCCACCGGCCATTTCTACGACCAGTCCCGCGTCGGTGAATCCTATGCGCTCCAGTTCTTCAGCCAGTGGACCCCGGACTTCAAGACCGAGGTCAAGTATTCCCACACGACCGACGACCAGCTGACCCCGACCGCCTCGACCGCCCCGTTGGTCCTTATCACCGGCCTCACCGGCACCGATCTGCTCAACAACTCGACCATCACGAACGGCTCCTACATCGCCGGCACCGAGCAGTTCCGCCACGGCAACGTGATCAACGTGGTCAACCAGCAGCTGTCCGCCACCGGCGACTATTTCTGGAAGAACTTCGTCTTCACCGGCGGCTTCCAGCGCGAGTGGTCGGACTTCCTCAACCTGTTCCGCGCCGGTTCCTACGGCTTGGTCGCCTTCCGCAATCTGAACGACTTCATGGCTGACACCAACGCCGTCATCACGCGCAACTACGTCGATCCGAACGCCCGTCCCATGGCCGACATCTCGGAGTTCGCCACCACCGGCATCTTTGGCCAGGCCAAGTGGAACGTCAGCGATCGCCTGAACGTCAACTTCGGCATCCGCCTTGAGCTCGCCGAGGCCGGCCTCAAGCCCGCTCTCAACCAGGCCCTGCTCACCACGACCGGCTTCCGCAACGACGGCTCGCTCGACGGCGTGAAGACCGTCTCGCCCCGTCTCGGCTTCAACTACGCACTGGATGACAAGCGCACCACGCAGCTCCGCGGCGGCGTCGGCCACTTCCTCGGCCGCTCGCCCTGGGTGTTCTTCTCGAACTCCTTCGGCAATACCGGCGTCGGCACCTTCTCCCGCTCCTCCACGGACACGCTCAACCCGTTGTCCTCGAGCTTCGCGGCCTACATGGCGGCTTTCGACCCCGCCAACCCGATCGGCACGGGCACGGACAACCCGACCCTCCGCCGTGAGGTCGCCTTCAACGACGACGGTGTCCGCCTGCCTTCCGTCTGGCGCGCCAATATCGCGGTGGATCGCAAGCTGCCCTTCCTCAGCTCGACCATCACGGCGGAATACGTCCACACCAAGGTGGACACCGCCCTCCGCACCACCAACGAGAACCTGCGCCCGCTGGCCGGTGCCTTGGCCCTCGATGGCCGCGCCCGGTTCTCCGGCACCCCCACCACCCAGGCCAACGCCCTCTATTCCGCGTTCACCAACCTGTATCGCGTGAGTAACGCCAACGTCGGCAAGTCCGACTACTTCAGCATCACCTGGGACCGCCCGATGAAGGACAAGTGGGCCTTCAACCTCGCCTACACCCGCGGCCGCGCCACCGAGGCCCAGGCCAACGGCCAGACCACCGCCGGCGGCCAGTTCCAGCGCAACGTGGTCTTCAACCAGAACACCATCGAGGAAGGCACCGCCGACTTCGAGATCAAGGACCGCGTGCAGCTGAGCCTCAGCCGCCAATTCGAGTTCATCAAGAAGTTCAAGAGCACCGTCTCGATCTACTACGAAGGCCGCAGCGGCAACCCCTACAGCTTCGTCTTCGGCGGCGACCCGAACGGCGACGGCACGACCTTCAACGACGCCGTCGTGATCCCCACCGGCCCGACCGACTCCCGGTTTGACTTCTCCGGCATGACCAGCGCCCAGCAGACCGCCTTCTTCGCCTTCATTGAAAAGAGCGGCCTCTCGAAGTATGCCGGTCAGCAGTATGTCCCGAAGAACACGTTCACCGAGCCGTGGGTCAACCGCCTCGACCTGAACTTCAAGCAGGACATTCCGGTCCGCGGGCCCGCGAAGCTCCAGGTATTCTTCGACTTCATCAACCTCGGCACGTTCATCAGCAAGAAGACCTTCGGCTACACCGAGGTCGCCCCCTTCGGCCCGAACGACGTGTTCCGCACCCGCACCCTGACCGGCACCACGACCTACAATGCCTCCGGCCAGCTCCGCCCGACCTTCACGGCGGACCCCACGGGCTTCAATATCGACAACCTGCAGTCCCGCTGGCGCATCCAGGTCGGCGCGAAGATCATCTTCTAAGCCAATACCTGTTTGACCCCTCTCGAGGCGCCCGGTGCAAACCGGGCGCCTTTTTTGTGTCTGGCTGCCTTCGCCTTGGTCAATGGCTGGGTTGCGTTTCGCCGGGGCTGACCCATCATGCTCTGACCGTGATCACTCTGGCCCAGCAAATCGGCGAACCCGCGCACTGCTCCCTCCTGCAGCGCAAGGCCCGCCGCCACGGCTTGACCGACCTGACCTCCATCATGCGGCTGGCCGTGGCCCGGGGTGCCCGGCACTATGCCTCGGTCTACCCTCCCGCCCGGATCGATCCAGGTGTGGAAGCGCTCAGCCACGAAGACCTGGTCGCGCTTCTTCTGCTCGGTTCCCAGCCCTATGAGCCATTCGCCATTCGGTGTGCCGCCCAGATCATCTGTCTTTGCGACCCGCACCGCTTGAGCCTGATCGCTGGACGCGAACGTGTCACCCGTCCGCTCGCGCATATCGCCCGGGCCGGAGCCGTCCACGACGCGGGCCGGGGTGTCCACTGGCACGAACTGCTGCATCTCCTGCGTTCACCACCGCCGGTTGCTTCCGGCCGGCTCCCGCATTGGAGCCGGTTCGTTTCCCACAGCGGCTTCACCCGCGACGGAAGCCCGCGCACCGACTGGTTGCACGCCGCCAACCATGAACAATCCTGAGCGCATTCTGCACACGCTGGACCGACATCTGCGCCAGCAGACCCGCATCGTGCTTTTCGGCCGCGCCGCCCTGGCCCTGGGCTATCCCGATGCCCCGCAGGAATTTGGAGTCACGCAGGATGTGGACGCGCTGCTTCCCGCCGTGGAGATGACGCGCATCGAGGCGGACCGCCAATTCTGGGACGCGCTGGAAGCCGCCAACACGGAACTGGAGCCCACCGGCCTCTACATGACCCACCTTTTCACCGATGAACAGGTGGTGCTGACCTCCGCATGGCTACAAGCCCTTGTGCCCATCCCGCCAACCCTCGCTTTTCGCCATGTGGAACTCGCCCGGCCCTCCGGGATAGACCTGATTCTCACCAAGATGATGCGGAACGACCCGCAAGACTTGCAGGATATTCGGTTCCTGCTCGGGCGGGAAAAATACAGCGCAGCCCATCTCCTCCGGGCCTTTGCCGATGCCCGAGTGCCGGCCATCGCTGAAATCGGCGAAGCCTTTCTGGCGATGCAACCGGTTGTATTGTCAATTGCGGACAGCCAAGCCAGCTGATTGACCCCAGTCGCGCTCGCCCACAGCCGCCTCCCCAGGTGCGGCGCAATGTCGCCGATCCGTGGATCCGTTTTGGTGTTATTGCCCAAGGGGTTTTTCTCCTATGAGAAATTGCCGGTGATTCCAAATATTTCACGTCAAGAAAATATTTGCGCACCCTCACTGTCCGTCGCGGCCACTCGTTTTCAGAGGAGAAATGTGTCTTCCGGCTTTTTTCTCGCGCCCAAAATACGGGCGCCCAGCTGATGCTTGGTTGTCCACCCAAAAAATCGCGGAAAATTCGCAAAACCCACCCTTAATCTGTTTGACGGAGCTATGGCCGATTTCCATTAGTTGTGGTCAAGGTTCCGGGCATCCACATCCTGTGGTGGTCGACAACGTGTCAGGAAGTTTTGGCAACTTGGTGTCGCCAGAGACTTTCCGCCGTCGCTAGACCACGGGACACACACCGCTTTTCTTCAAAACTCCCCCGCGCCAGCCATGCAAAAATCATTCACCGTCGGCACCAAGACCTTCATGTTGGATCAGGACAAGGCCGAGGCCGCGTTCGCCGCGAAAAAAGTCATCAACGGCCGCCAGGTGACCTACTTCAACATCCTGCCGTTGAAATACCAATGGGCCTACGACC
>CAYQWK010000398.1:0-5967 GCA_964420805.1 uncultured Bifidobacteriaceae bacterium
CTACACGGTGGCGGACGATCTCGGTGCGCTGTTCACGGTGGCGCGTGTTTTCCTGCGGCCAGACGGTCGCAGTGTGGCGGTGAGCATCAACCCGCCCGCGAGTTTCGATCCCGCGCGCACCTACTTCGTCACCAACAACAACATTGGCGACCGCGCGTTCGTGACTAATCGCATCCCGGCGAACACGGTGGCCTCCTCGGCTTCGTTGAATTTCACGACCAACTTCCTCGGCCTGGATTTCTACACGAACATCAGTGGCGGCTCGCTGGTCACATTGAGCAATGACGCGCGGTTCCTGAATAACATGCCGGACTTCCAGATCGCGCTGGCGAGCCTCGACTGGCATTACACAAATCTGCCGTATGCGCCCACCGATCCGCGCGGCCTGAACTACGGACTGCGGATCTTCGGTTGGTTCAACCCGCCGTCGAATGGTGTTTATCGCTTCTACATGCGCAGTGACGACGCATCGGTGCTCTCGATGAACACGAATGGCCCGGCGCCGGTTGGCAAGGCGCAGATTCTCGGGCCGCTGGGCTGCTGTGCCTCCTATTCCGGTTCCACCGTGGTCACGCTGACCAACGGCACGCCTTATTACCTTGAAGCCTTGCTCGGACAAGGCGGCGGCCAGGAATACCTGCAGGCCACATGGGCTGCGTTCCCGGACGGGGCGACCGCGCTGGCGGCGGGAATTCCCATGTCGCCCAATGCGATCGGATGGCCCAGCGCCATCTGGCCGAGCGCGCCGGTCATGGGCGGACCGTTCTTCGGACTTTACGGCGATCCCACGCTGGTCTCGAACCTGACCTTCACACTGCAGCCGACGCCCTCGGCCACCAACGTCGCTGCCGGTAGCGTGGTTACGCTCTCCGCCATGGCCACCAACGCCGGCGGCAGTTACCTCTTCCACCAATGGCAGGCGTCTGGCGACGGTGGCGCGACCTGGACCAATGTTGGTCCGGTCGGCCAGTACCTTTCCGACTACGCGATGCTCGGCAATCGCAGCAACTACACGGCGAGCTACACCTACACGACCATGCTCCGGGACATCGCAATGTTGCCCGGCGGTCTGGCCGTGACCAGCAGCACGGCCACGGTGACGGTGCCCGGACCATTGAACGTCCTTGGTGCTTCCGCCACGAATCTGAGCGGGAATCAGCGCGTGGTGGTGGTGTTTGACCGGCCGGTGGATTTGGGCGCGGCGCAAGAACCGCTCAATTACACGCTTAACAACGGCGCCGTGAACGTGCAGGGGTTGCCTGCCGTGCAGGCGGATGGCCGGACCGTGATCATGGCTGTTGACACCGTGTTGTCCGGACAGTTCACCATCGACATTGGTGGCGTGGGCGCAAACTTCGGCGCGCCGATTGATGATGTGACATTCACCGTGAATTACTCGGGAACGGTGACTGGCACGGTGTTGAACTTCGATTTCGTCAACGATGTGGGTTCGGCTCCCGGTACCACGGACCCGGTCCTGCGCGGTTCGTTCATCACCACCACGAACAAGGGACTCGATGTCACCGCTGGCGGTTCCGATATTTTCAACACCACCGATGGCGAATACTTCGCGGCCCGGAATGTCATAGGCGATTTCGACATCAAGACGCGCGTCGCCTCGCTGACGAACCTTTACCGCGCATTGCCCGATGCGAACGCGAAGGCCGCGTTGCAGGCCCGCGTGACCACCAACGGCAACAGCCGCATGGTCACGGTGAATGTTGCGCCTGGCGGTATTCTTGGCTGGCCCGTGTTCGGCACTGACCGCGCGCAGGTAATCTACCGCGATACTCCGGGTGCCTCAGCCGTGACCGCGAACAACATCGCCAACGTGTGGACCAACGGTTTCGTCACGCCATGGCTGCGTTTGGTGCGCCGTGGTTCCTTGTTCCTCGGTTATGTCAGTCGCGATGGCACGAACTGGATCAACATCTCCGCCCGCGAGACGGCTGCCAACGGCGGCGCTTACCCCGACAGCGTGCTCGTCGGCTTCGCGACCTCGTCACACAACAATACCACCAATGCCTTCTCGAGCGCCGTCACCGCGATGTATCGCGACATCTACTTCCCGGATGCGCCGACGATAACATCGCAGCCCTCCGGCACGAATGTGGCCGTCGGCCAGTCCATTGTTCTCTCCGTTACCGGCGCGAATCCGGCGGACAGCGGAACCATGACCTACCAATGGCGCAAGGGCGGAACGAACGTGGTGGGTGCGAACAGCGCCACGCTGACTGTGGCCAATGCCAGCGTGTCGGACTCTGGCAGCTACACCGTGCTCGTCGGCAACGACGGCGGCGCGGCACAGAGCGCCACCGCGGTCGTGACCGTGACCAACGTCGCGGCGGCCATCGTACCGGAAACCCTGGCCACCGTTCAGAACATGGCAACCAACTTTGGCTCCGCCCTGTTGCTCGGGAATGATACCGATCCCGAGGGGCGTGCCCTTTCAATCATCGCCGTCAGCGGCATCGCCCCTGTCACGTTCTACACGGACTTCGAGACTAATCTCCCGAACGGCACGGCCATCTACAACAACGCCGCCATCACCAACGGCGTTGGAGTGACCAACAGCCAGGCCCTTGCATTGACCGCCGGTGTGGCCAGCCAGAGCGGCGCGTGGATTATCAATGACCTTGTGCCCGGCTATTCCGTGTCCGCCTTCAGCGCGACCTTCAAGATGCGCCTGGGCGACATGAGTGGAAGCGCCGCCGACGGCATCTCGTTCAACGTGGCCAACGACCTGCCCAACGGATATGCGGGTGGCGAGGAAGGCGCGGGGACCGGACTGTCTGTCTGCCTCGACCAGTATGACAACGGCAACAATGAGGCGCCTGCCTTCGACATCAAGTGGCGCGGCGCGATCATCGCCCACATCCCGATCAACAAGCAGACCAACCAGAACTGGGTGCCGGTCACCGTCAACATGCGGGCTGACGGCCGCATGGATTTGTTCCTGACCAACGTGGCGTTGCTGACCAACTTCCAGACGCCTTATCAACCGATCACCGGCGCGCGCTTCGGGTTCTTTGCCCGGACGGGCGGCGAGTTCGAGTCGCACTGGCTCGACGAGGTTGGCATCACGGTGTTCTCGGCGCAGACCACGGCGGGTTCTGGCGGCCTCGTTACGGGTGCGTTCACGAACAATTTCAGCGGCGGCATCCCGTCTGGCGCGATCCTTTTCGGCCATGCTTACATCACCAACCAGGGCGGTGTTGCCAACAGTCCATACCTCAAACTCACCGAGGGTGCCGGCAGCCAGTCCGGTTCCATCATCCTGCCTGAGTTGACTCCGGGCCGCCGCGTCGCCGGCTTCACGATGAACCTGATGGTGCGCGTCTCCGACAATTCGGCCGAGGCGGCTGACGGGTTCAGCATCAACTTCGCGGGCGATCTTCCATTCTCGAACATCACGCCGCAGGCCGCCGAGGAGGGCGGGGGAAGTGGGCTTTCCTTCTGCTATGACGCCTATCGTGCCAATGGAAGCATCAGCAACTCGGCGTTCCGTCTCAAATTCGGTACCAACGCGGTTGCCTCGGTGCAGACCACCAACTGGACTCAGGCCGCGTGGATTCCGGTTCAAATCATCCTCAACACCAACGGCACGGTCACCGTGAGTGTGAATGGCACCAATGTGTTCTCGAATGTTGCCACCGCGTTCACGCCACGCACAGGGCGCTTCGGGTTCTATGCCCGCACCGGCGGTTCATACCAGAGCCACGGCTTCGACGACATCAACATCAACGTCACCACGTCGGATTCCGTTTCGCTGGTTGGGACCGATGTCATTTATGCCCCGCCCGCGGCCAAGTGCGGCAGCGACACGATTTATTACCTCATCAGCGATGGTCAGGGCGGGACCTCACTCGATTACGCAACGGTGCAGTTGATCGATGTCACATTGCCGGTGGTCGTCTCGCCTGCCACGAACCGCACCATCTTTGCGAACGGCAGTTGCCTTGGGGCGTTGCCCGACCTCACGACCCTCAGCGGCCTCGTCGTCACGGACAACTGCGCCGTGGTGACGATCACGCAGGCCCCGCCTGCCGGCACGCTCGTCGGCCTCGGCGTGACCACCGTGACGATTTACGTGCTGGATGCATGGACGAACCTCGTCACCACCTCGGCCTTCGTTACTAACGTAGACAACACCGCTCCGTCCGTAACCGTGAGCGCAACAAACATCCCCGCTGGTGCTGGCGTGTGCTACGCGCTCAACTCGACGCTTGGCCTGCCGGTGGTTGTCGAGAATTGCTCGGTGGCGGTTCTGACCAACAATGCGCCGACACAGATTCCGGTTGGATCCAACCTCGTCGTGTGGACGGCCATTGATGGCAGCGGCAACACCACGCTGGCCACCCAGGTTGTTGTGGTAGTGGACGCGCAGCTTCCCTCCATCACCTGTCCGGCTCCGCTGGTGGTTAGCCCGGATGCGGGACTGTGCTACTCCACCGTTTCGCCTGGCAGTCCGTCCACCGGCGACAATTGCGGCGTGGCGAGCATCACCAGCGACGCGCCTCCGACGTTCCAGCTTGGAACGACCATTGTCACCTGGAGCGTCATCGACGTGAACGGCAACAGCAACGGCTGCCAGCAAACGGTGGTGGTGCTGACCAACCTGCCTTCCATCTCTGTGCAACCCGTTGGGACGAACGCGGTGCCTGGCGCTGATTGGACCTTGTCAGTCACTGCCTTCGGCTGCCCCTCGGTGAGTTACCAATGGTATCTCGGCGTGAGCGCGGTGGGTGGTGGAACCAACGGCACGCTCGTCCTTAGCAACATGACATCATGCCAGGCCGGTGATTACACGGTGGTCGTGGCTAATTCCGCCGGCAGTGTGACCAGTTCCATCGCCGCCGTGGTCATCACCAACACGCCGTTGCTCATCGCTCCGGGCGGCGCCTCGAACGTCGCCAACCAGGCCGAGTGCGCCAGCCTGTTCCTAGTCGGTGGTGCGGCCTACAATTGGGAGCTTACCAACGCGACCGGAACCGCCGGCTCGGGCTGGGATCTTGTCAGCGTCAACGGTGGTATCGACGTCCAGTCCTCCTCGACGAATCCTTTCACCGTGAACCTCATCTCGCTTAACGGCGGCGTGGCCGGCCCGGCGGCGAATTGGGATTATGACGCCACCAATGTCTTCACCATCGCCACGGCCACGGACGGTGTGACGAACTTCGCGGCGAACAAGTTCGTGTTGAACGATTCGGCGTTCAGCAATGATCTCGCTGGTGGCGTGTTCAGCATCGAGGAAGGCTCGTTGAAGGTGCGGTTCACACCGAACCATGGACCGGTGGCCACGACCGTTACCAACACGCGCGCGCCGAATCTTTCGCTCAAGATCAACCTGAGCAACCTGCTCGCGACCGCCACTTCGGACGCGGATGGCGACGGGCGTACCTTCGTTGCCTTTGGTGCCAGCACCAACGCCGCCACGATCACCACGAACAGCACCTACTTGTTCTACTCCAACGTCGCCAACGTCCGCGACGAGTTCACTTACATTGTTCGCGACGATCGCGCCTACCGTGCGGGCGACACGATCCGGTTCTCCACCAATACGATCGTGGTTGAAGTGGTCGTGCCGGCTGGCACCAATCAGAACATCGTGAGTATCTCGCACAACATCACGAACGTCGTGATGCGCTTCGCCGGCATCCCCGGTTACACCTACGACGTGCAGCGGGCCACAAACCTCACCCCGCCAGTGGCTTGGAGTACGTTACACACAACCAATGCTCCGCCACTGGGTCTTTTCGACTTTGTTGATGACAACCCGCCGGTTGGGCAGGCATACTACCGCACATCACAGCCTTGATTGAAGGAACCCAAAGAATGAAAAGCCTGATTTTCGCACTCTGGTTAGCCATGACTTTAGTCGTGAATGCCACCACGACCTTGTATCCATCTGGCACATTGAATGCCTCCATTCCGGATGGGAACGTAAATGGCTATCAAAACACGATC
>CAYQWK010000399.1:0-5957 GCA_964420805.1 uncultured Bifidobacteriaceae bacterium
TTGGAATGCACGGACTCGCAGCACGTAATCGCCACTCACCGGGCAGAACTGGTCCACGAATGTCTCGCTAGTGGTGTCGAGGCTGCGAATCTTGCTGGTGAAGTCGCTGCCCGCGCCTTGCATCGTCACGGCGCTGACCTTCGTCGTGCGGCCCTTGCGCCCTGGCACTACGATCGCGGCGTCGAGGATCTTTTCCGCCGCGGCAAGGTACTTTTCAAACAACACCGGGGGCATCGAAAGAACGTCGCCGATGTTGTCGAATCCGTAGCCGACGTCGTCCGCGGGGAATTCGTCGCCCGGCTTGAAGTCAACGCCCACCAGGTCGCGGATGGTGTTGTTGTACTCGACGCGGTTGAGGCGGCGGATGGTGACGCGGCCGGGATCGGGGTTCTTGCAATCGACCGCGTAGAGCGTGGCATCGAGCCAGGTCTCCAGCGCCTTGCGCTGCGCGGAGTCCGGTTGCGGCTTGTTTTCCGGCGGCATGGCGTGCGAACGGAGGTTCTTGAGGACCTTTTCCCAAGTCGCGCGATCAGCGAGGATACCGGCTTCGTTGGTGTAGCCGGTCAGGCTCACGTCGCCCTTCTGCTTATCCGGGTTGTGGCAATCGAAGCAGAATTTCTCAAGCACCGGTCGGATGTCCTTGGCGAAGGCCGACGGTGCCGCTTTCGGCGCGGCCGGCAGGGGCGTGGCGGCGAGCAGTGCGGCGCAGGACATCGCCAGGGCGCGACCGGTCTGGAACAGGGCAATTGGTTTCATCAGGCTGAACTTCCTGAGCGGACGGCTTGTTCGTAAGCCTAATTCAAACTGCGCCGGACGGAGATTCGACTTGAACGCCCGAAGCAGTCCCGCACTCTTGCGCGCATGTCAAAAACGGCTTTGGGTCGCGGTCTCGGTGCGCTGTTGGGTGGACACCCGCTGGCGCGCCCGGTCGCGCCCGCGCCGCCTGCGGAAGCCGCGCCCGTCCCGCCGCTCCCGCCCGATATTCGCGAGCGCGTGCTGAGGGTGAAACTGGGGCTGATTCAGCCCAGCCCGTTGCAGCCGCGAAAGGACTTCACGCCGGAGGCTTTGCAGGAACTCGCCGCCTCGATCAAGGAACAGGGAATTGTTCAGCCGTTGATCGTCCGGGACATGGGCCAGCACTACGAGTTGATCGCTGGCGAACGCCGCTGGCGGGCCGCGCAATTGCTCGGCCTGGCCGAGGTCCCGGTGATTGTCCGCGAGGCCGATGACCTGACCGTGCTGGAACTCGCCCTCATCGAGAACCTGCAGCGTGAGAACCTGAACCCGATGGAGGAGGCGCTGGGTTACCAGCAGTTAATTGCGCAATTCCAGCTCCGCCAGGAAGACGTGGCGATGAAGGTTGGCAAGAGCCGCGTGGCTGTGGCCAACGCGTTGCGCCTGCTCAAGCTCGCGCCCGAGGTTCAGGTTTTTGTGCGCGACGGGCGGCTCTCGGTCGGCCATGCCAAGGTCATGCTCGCACTGGATGATTTCGAGCATCAGGTGCTCGCTGCAGATCGCGTTTTACGCGACAGCCTGAGTGTCCGCGCCACCGAGGAATTGGTGACGAACATCCAGAATCCGACGACGGCGTTGTCCACCAAATCCTCCGGTCGCGCGACCACCGTGGCCGCGCGCGACACGCACGTCGTGGCGCTGGAGGGCAAGCTGCGCGAGCGCCTCGGCACCAAGGTCCAGCTTCGCTACCGCAAGGGCAAAGGGTCGCTGGAAATCCGCTTTTTCAATGACAACGATCTCGGGCGCATACTGGACGTGCTCGGGGTCAGCGTCGATTGAGCCTCGAACACCAAAACATGCCATCACCACAGGAACTCCGGGAACAATGCGCGGCCCAGCTTTCGGCCTCGATCCAACGCGCTGACCACCTCACCGCCTTCATCGGTCTGGACGGTTTCGTCGATGAAATCATCCACTTGGTGGACACGCGCCATGACGCGCGGCGGTTTGACCGCATCCCCACGATATCGCACCTGGCCGGGCGCATCGGCGGCGCGGCGGGCAAGAGCACCAATCTCGAACTTGTCACCACGCGCGTGAAGCTGGGCGGCAACGGCCCGATCATGGCCAACGCACTGGCGCAGTTCGGCCTGGACGTGACCTACCTCGGCGCGCTCGGCTGGCCGAACCGCCATCCGGTGTTCGACGAGTTCGCAAAGCGCGCCGACGTGAACACCATCGCGCCGCCCGGCCTGACGGACGCGCTCGAGTTTGATGATGGCAAGATCATGCTCGGCAAGACGACGCAGCTGGGCGACGTGAACTGGAACAACATCCAGGAACGCTACGGTCGGGAGAAATTCGCGCATAAGCTGTTTAATTCGAGCCTCGTCGGTTTCGTGAATTGGACCATGTTGCCCTTCATGAGCGACATCTGGGAGGCGGTGCAGAAGGAACTCGCGCCCGGCCACGACGGCCGTCGCCACACGATGTTTTTCGACCTCGCCGATCCTGAGAAGCGCACCAGGGAGGACATTCTCCGCGCGCTTCGCCTGATCGCCGGGTTCCAGGCGCACTTTGATGTGATACTCGGGCTGAACGAGAAGGAGGCATGGGAACTGGCCGAGGTGATCGGGGCGGGCACAGGAGACCGTTCGCGCGATGCGCTGTTTGCCGCCGCGCAAGCCATCCAGAAGCACACGCCCGTGAAGACGGTCGTGGTGCATCCGGTCAGTTACGCGTTTGCCTGCACGGGCGGGAAGTGCTCGCCCATGGAAGGCCCGTTTGTCGCCAAACCGCTCATCACCACCGGCGCTGGCGACCACTTCAACGCGGGCTTCTGCCTCGGCAAGCTGCTCGACCTCGAAGACGAACTGGCCGTGCTGGTGGGCGTGAGCACGAGCGGGTTTTACGTGCGCAACGCGCAAAGCCCGCGCATCACCGACCTCGTCTCGTTCCTCCGCGACTGGCCCGTCCGCGAATCGTGAAGCTTCGCATCTGCAAATACGGCGAGCCGGTGCTCCGGCAGAAAGGCGCCCGCGTCGAAGTGGTCACGCCGGAGATACGGCAGTTCGTGGACGACATGTTCGAGACGATGTATGCCGCGCGCGGCGTCGGCCTGGCCGCGCAGCAGGTTGGCCGCGCCCTGCAACTCACGGTCATTGACGTCACCGGCATTGATGACCGGCCCTCGACGATGGAAGTGGACGGCAAGCCGGTGGACCCGGTGAAGCACATGCCACTGGTCCTGGTGAATCCCGAAATCAAGCCGCACGGTGATCCCGTGACGGGCGCGGAAGGATGCCTGAGTTTTCCGGAGGTTTACGGCGACGTCACCCGGCCTTCGCTGGTGGACGTGCGGGCCACGGACTTGCTGGGCCGGCCGGTGGCCTTTCGCGCAGGCGGCCTGCTTGCCAAGGCCGTGCAGCACGAGTTCGATCACCTCCAGGGGATCCTGTTCATCGACCGCATGAGCGCACAGACAAAGTCGGAGGTGCGGGCGGAGATTGATTCCCTCGCGGTGGTCACAAAGGCGGCGCTCAAGAAGAAATAACCCATGAATGTTTTTGTCACTGGTGGAGCCGGCTACATCGGCTCGATTTGCGTTGAGGAAATGCTTAACGCCGGTCACGCCGTCACGGTGTTCGACAATCTGACCGAGGGCCACCGTTCCGCCGTGGACGCGCGGGCGCGGTTCGTCGCCGGCGATCTGGCCGACCAGGCGGCTGTCACCGCCGCGTTGCGCGATTCCGGCGCCTCGGCCGTCATGCACTTCGCGGCGAACGCGCTCGTCGGCGAGTCGATGACCAACCCCGGTAAATATTTCGGCAACAACGTCGGCAACGGCGTGAAACTGCTCGATGCGTGCGTGGCCTGTGGCGTGAAGAAGTTCGTCTTCAGTTCCACCTGCGCGACCTATGGGCCGCCGGACCGCGTGCCGATGACGGAGGATTTGCCGCAGCGCCCGATCAATCCCTACGGCGAGTCCAAGCTGATGTTCGAGCGCGTGCTGCAATGGTATCGCGAAATTCACCAGCTTGAGTTTGTCGCGCTGCGTTATTTCAACGCCGCCGGCGCGAGTGAGAATTTTGGGGAGCATCACCGCATCGAGACGCACCTTATCCCGAACGTCCTCGCGGTTGCGTTGGGCCAGAAGACGCATTGCGAGATTTTCGGCACGGATTATCCCACGCCGGACGGCACGTGCATTCGCGATTACATCCACATCATCGACCTCGCCCAGGCCCACATTCTAGCGCTCGCGCCGGGCCGGCAGGGTTTTTACAACCTCGGCAATGGCGACGGGTATTCCGTGCGCGACGTGCTGCGCGTCTGCGAGACGATCACGGGAAAGAAGATCACTGCCATCGAAAAGCCACGCCGGCCCGGTGATCCGCCCAAACTCGTGGCCTCCGCGGACAAGGCGAGGCGCGAGTTGGGATGGAATCCCCGACTCCCGAAGCTGGAGGACATTATCGCCTCCGCCTGGCGCTGGCATGTGAAACACCCCGCCGGTTATTCGGATTAAGCGCGGATTGACCGCCCGCTACGGAGTTGCCGCGACCTTCGGCGGCACGTCGAAGGTGAAGCTCACCGGCTGCACGTCGCCTCCAGTCACGGAGATTTCCTGGGTGAGTTCCCCCGCCTTTTGATGCACCGCAGCCAGCGCGTACTGGCCGGGCGGCAGCCCGCCGGGCAGGGTGAAGAACCCATTCTTGTCTGTGACTGCAAACCACGGATGTTCCGTCACTCCCACAAAGGCGAACATCCACGGATGCACGTCGCATTTGAATTTCACCAGCACCTCGGCGCGCTCGAAGACCATTGGCGTGACCATCCCGCGGACGGGTTGTCCGATGTTCCGCTCGCGGTTGTTCTTCGGCAGCGTGTGGATGTTGTGCAGCACCGGGTCGCTGTTGCGCACGTTGAAGGTCTGACCAGTTTGAACGCCCATGACGTAGGGCGTGTACTGGCATCCGATCTGGTCCAGAATCGGCGGCGCGGCCACCGGTGGCGCGGTTGGCGCGCCTGACTTGAGATAGACAAACACATTGGCCAGCCCGCCCTCGGCGTTGACGACGTAATGCTGGGTGGTTGCGCCGCCGCGCGGGGCGACCCGGCCGCATTGCGCGTCGAAAAGGATGCGGGTTTCCGCGGGCGGTGTTCCGCGCAGGAACACGCGCCCGGCGACGACCACACCCGCATTGTGGCCGGCAAACGCGCCAAAGTCGGGCGTGGTTTCCGGCGTGCGTTCCACCGCGCGCACGACCGGCGTGATGCCCGCGCGCGTGGGACGTTCCCCGTCAGGCGGCGCGGTGGAAACGATCTTTGGCACGGGGCGGCTGACGATGCGCGGCACCACGTTGCTGACCGCGTGGATCTGCGGGACCGGCTCGCGCTCGCGCAGCGGAGTAAAGGAAGAGGGCGGCACGGCCTCGTTCCAGGTGCTGGTCCGAATCGGACGCGTGACGGGGGCGGCTGCGACGTTGCCCCCGTTCCGTCCCGGAGGCGGCCGAAATGCGTCACGGGCGATGAGATAGACCAGACAGCCGAGGATCAGGAGCAGCAGCACGAAGCTGGCTTTCTGGTATGACGAGGCGGATTCGTTCTTCATGGCCGGCGGATTGAACACCAGTTGGACTGGCTGGTTGCGGTGGCGATTCAGCCGGGGCGCGGATCCTTACTCTGGCGGTGCATCCCGAAGTTGGTGTTGGAACTCGTCGCGCTGCGACGAGTGGCGTCGTGTTCAGCGGCGCAAGGATGGGATCGATGCGGCGGCGCCGCCCTCCGGAAGCGGGTGGGGTTGTCGCTCCGCGACAACCGCCACCAACAACTTCGCGACGCACGGTCATTCTGGAAGCGGCTTATCCTTAGTTTCCGGCGCCAGCCAGATCAGCGCCATGCCGAGGAGATAGACGAGCACGATGGTCGCCCCGGCGCGGGCGTAGCTCTTGTCGAAGAACGCCATCAGCGCGCCCATTTGCCATGCGCCCACGGCGGCT
>CAYQWK010000400.1:0-5950 GCA_964420805.1 uncultured Bifidobacteriaceae bacterium
CCGCGCGCGGCAAAACCGTGCTCCGTCTCCATTCCGAAAAGCATCTCGGCCATGCGGCATCCCGCGGGCTACTGCCCGCCCTCCTGGCGCGCGGCGGCGTTGAAGGCCTGGCTGTCGCCCGACAGCACGCGGCTGATCGCGTCGTCCGCGGCGGCGAGCATGGCCGCGCCGGACTGGCGGATCGAGTTGAGGCCCGCCGAGGGATTGCCGGAAGGGCCGGCGGCGGCGGGCGCGGGGATTTCACGTTCAGTTCGTTCGCGTTGGTTCATGTTGGTTTCCTCCGGGTTCGTTTGGGTTTGATGAAGCGCCGTTCGCGGGGACGGACGAACCGCCCGTCTCCAGTCCGGCGCCGAGAATTTCCAGCGCCTCCTCGATGTTTGCCGAGGAAGCGAGCGCGCGGCCGCACGCGGCGCGGGTGAAGCCGAGCGGGTTGGTGAGCCGCACGGTGCATTGGCGGCTCCAGCTTTCGCCGGCCGGTGTGAAAGTGATGCTGTCCCAGTCCACGCGGTCCACTTCCTCGGGCCGCGCCAGGCGCAACAGCATGGCGCGCGTCCAGGCGCGCGTGTCCTCGGGCGGCTCGTGGCGGAGATGTTCGATGCGCTCCGGCGTGGCGAGCAATTCCACCGCGCCGCCGCGTTCGCAGGCTTCGTAGAGGCCGCCTTCGAGGCTGGCGTACATCAAGTCGAGGTGTTTCACCTGCGGCGAGTTCCAGTCCAGCCCGGGCCGCGCGGCGAGCGCGCGTTCGATCAACTGCCGCTTCAAAACCCAGTCGAGCCGCGGCGCCAGCGCCGTGAAATCGCGCGCGCGCAGTTTCGCCAGGGTGTCGGCCCACAGGTCAATGATGAACGCGGCTTCCGGCACGATGCCCTCGCAATGGCACGCCTGGGCTTCCTCGATGAACATCTCCTGCAACTCGATCGCGCGGACCATCCGGCCCGAGACCAGCCGCGCCCTCGCCTTGAGGTCCGGGTCGTGGCTCCACGCCACGACTGCCGCGACCGGATCATCGAGCGCCAGGTCGCCACGCACCTCGCCCGCCTCGATCATGGCGAGGATGATCTGCATCACGCCCACCTTGAGGAAATGCGCCGTGTGACAGAGCGACTGGTCATAAAAGATGACGTGCAGCCGCGCCTTATCCGCCGCGTCCGCGCAGGCGTTTGCGCCATAATCGGGGCCGCACAACGCCTCGTCGCGGGCATTGACGATCGGGCGGTTCCAGGTGGTCTGCTGCGCGACGAGCACCTCAAAGAAATCAGCGCGCTGTGAAATCTGGAAATCCACCGGCGGCCGGCCGTTCTCGGAACCCGCCTTGCCCTGGCCAGTGAAGAGAATGCTCGAAACCTGGTAGGCCGCGAGGAAGAGCAGATGATGCAGCCGGCGGTCGAACAGGCCGTCCCGCGCCGCGCGGGTGATGAGGAAATTCAGGTGGCTGCCATAGGAATGGCCCTGGCCGTCCGAGTTGTTGGCCAGCACCACGAGTCTCACGCCGGCCGGCAGCCGAGCCCCGGCCTTGCGCGTGGCCTCGCGCGCCAGCGCGAGCATCGCGTGCGTGGCCGCGACATGGTCACGCGCGCTCCGCACCTCGGGAATGCACGCCTCGGGATGGCCCATGTCATCGTAGAAACATCCTCCGTTGCCGGGCAGGAAACGCCGCGCGAAATCCTGGGCGTTGTAGTCGGAGCCGAACTTTGTCCGCTCGCATTCCTCGTTCACCGCCGGATCGATCGAGTAGCCGTAGTCCAGCGCCTGCCGCCTCGCCACGCATGGACGGCAGTAACAGAAGGTCACGTTCCGGCGGGCGAGGGGCAGGCCGGGAATTTCGCGCAACACCAGCAAGGCGGCGGTCTGGCCGGTGCGGTCCGGCAGGTTCGCGCCGTGGAGCGAGGCCCCCAGCTCGAAGTCGGCGCCGCAGACTTTCTCAAGCAGGCGCTCACGGGACGGAATGATGAGTGGCGCGGGCATGGCGGTGGCTCAGGCGGGTTCGTTGAGGAACTGCGCGGGGCGTTTCACCTTGCGCGTGACCGGCTCGACACTGACCACGTCGATGTCCTGCGGCAGGTCGGCGAGGTAGGCGTGCGTGTTGTGAACGGTGAGCGTCGTGCGCAAGCGGTCGAGCGCGTCATCCACTGCCGTCTCCATGTCGCGGATGCGGACGCCCCCGTCGCCGCCCTGAACCTCGCGGAGAAACGCGGCGCGGCGCGCGGCACGGCAAACACTCTCGAAGAGGCGGCCGCTGGCCAGCTCGCGCGCGGCCACCACGCGCTGTTTGCCGTCGCGGAAGCGGAGCCGGCACAATTCATTGTCACCGTTCGGGCTGTAGAATTTCGACACGGCGAGCTCGATCAGCTCCTCGCGGGTTTCCTTGGCCAGTGCGCCGTTCGGATGAAACGGCACCGTCACCGGCAGGTGGATGTTGAAGATGGCGCGGGCGCCACGCAGGTCGGGCCGACCCACCCGCACCTCGACGTCGCTCAGGCGATCGTAAAGCGCGGAGTCGAGGAGGTCCTTGCGGTTCGTTGCGCAAATGATCGCCACGTTGCGGCGGTCCGCGAAGCCGTCCAGCTCGGCCAGCAACGCGGCGAGGAACTTGTCCGAATGCTGCGACACCGCGCCGCCGCGGATGCGCCCGACACACTCGACCTCGTCGAGGAACACCACCGAGTAGCCGTCGTCGCCGGTCTCGCGCAGCATCTGGAAGAACTGCCGGATGTTCTCCTGGGTTTGCCCGACCCACGGCGATTCCCACTCGGCGGGCTTCACCACGGCAAAGCGGCATTTCTTTCCTGTCATCCGCGCGATCTCGCTGACTGCGACGCGCGCCATGAGCGTTTTGCCGCAGCCCGGCGGCCCGACCATGAGGATCGAGTTGCGGCCGGTCAGCCCGTAGGCGGAGGCGCGGTCGGGTTTCACCAGCGCGACGGTGAGAACGGAGAGGAGGCTCTCAAGATTCGCGCGCTGGCCGCCAACGACGGAGAGCGGGAGGTCCGGCACCTCGTCGAGCAGGTAACGGCGGGCTGGCGCGAGTTCGATCTTCTCGAACGCCATCCAGGCGTTGCGGTCGAAGCGCACCGCGTCGCCGGCCTTGAAGCTCGTGCTGGCGATGCGTTCGGCCACATCCACCACGAGCGGATCATCATGCCAGCGCAACACCATGCGGCCGTCCGAAATCTGGCGCTCGAAGACCGCCGTCTCGCCGCACCGCGGGCCGGCGTCCGGGGAAACGCCCACGACCAGGTTTTGTTCGTGATTGAGGAACACCTCGTCGCCGCGGCACAGCTTCGAGAGATCAACGCCCTCGGCGGCGAGAACGACGCGGCGGGTGTTGCCCGACTGCACGACGGCGCGAGGAAACTCGCCGCCGGGAACAACGTGATGAAATAGGCCGGGAATCCACGGCGGCTCGGAGAGCCGCTCGATCAGCGTGCGGCACTCGGCGATCTTCGCCTGAGCGTCGTTCAGGCAACGGCGATGCGCGTTGAGCGCGTCCAGAACGGCGCGGTCCACTTGGGCCGGAGCCTCGGCGGACACGGCGCGGAGTTGCTGCAACTGGACGATGGTTTCCTCGGGAGTGGTGACACCGCCGGCGGTGAGGATGGCGCGGACGGTCTGTGCGATTTCATTCTGGGCATGGTTTCTCATTTTCAGGGTCTCCGATGGTGGCCACCGCGAGCGGCGTCGCGGCGGCGGGTTGGGCCGGGTCATTTCCAATGATGTGAAAGCCGCGCTGGACGATGACGCCGTCGCGCCAGCCAAAAAGGGCGTGGCGCATTCCGGCGTCGGTCTGCGTGACGAGCAGCGCGATGTGAAAAGCCTTCGAGAATACGGCGCGTTGCACGTCGCAATCGTCCGCGCTGAAGAAGACGCGCTGCAACGGGCACACGGCGCGCTGGTCGGGCGGGCACTGGGCGTTGCACCAGCGCGAGGCCGGGTGCGAGTGGAACCAGCCGATCATCTGCTCGTCCGCACCGCGCAGCTTGAGCGCGGCGTGCATCGAGTCCCAGGTCTCCGGACCAAGCGTGACCTTGGTCGAGGTGGCTTGCGGGTTGCGCGCCGGGATGTGTGCGGTGGCCTCGATGAAAATTTCACCGCCGGCTGGATCGCGATGGAGATGGCCGATGAGCACGGAGGCTGTCTCCACACCGTCCGCCGCGCGTGTCATTTCCTCGGCCTCGTCCAGGATGGAGCGGGAGATGAAAACGTGAAGGTCCGCCTGATCGTGCTCTCCGCACGGAACAGACTGCGCGAGAAAATCCGCGATGCGCGCCGGTTGGCAACGGAGCGGCACGGGCACCTCCTCGATCTCGAAGCGGCGGCGCGGCGCGGGTTCCGGCGCGGCGTCGGGAACTGGGTACGCCGCGACGAGGTAACTGAAACGCTCGCCGGATTCGAGCAGGCCCTTTTCGACGAGGGCGTGGCTGGCGTCGGTGGCGGCACGCTTGAAGTAGGCCGTGGGCGCGTGGGCCACGACCTCGCCGACATTGGGAATTCTGAGGCAGACCTCGACGGCCTTGATGTAAGGCTGGCCGAGCTTTTCCTGCCATAGCGGACGCACATCGGCACGCGCGCCGGCGGGGATTGAATCGAGTCGGAGCCGGCGGTGGGCTTGCATTTTTGCACATTCCACCACCGGCCCCCAATCAGGCGTCGCCGGAGATTGCGCAAGCGCGGCGCCGTCCCGCTTGCGCACGTCCACTTGGAACTGGAACGGACAATTCGTTTTCATGGCGTGTGGTCTCTCCGGCGACGTTGTTTCAGATGCCGCCCGCCTCGATGGTGGGCTGGAGCATGATGCGGTCGTGCGGTTGCAGGGCGTCGCCGACGACCTCCGTGGCGTGGAGGTGCCGGCCCTCGCGTTCGAGCCGCGCGTGGTAGTTGAGCGGGCGTCCGCCGTTGCCGGAGCGCGGCAGGCGCATTTGCGAGGTGAGCAGTTCGACCGCCTCGCCGACCGTAATCTGGCGGTCGAGGCCGGTGATGTTCACGACGTTCTGGCCGGTCACGTCCGTGGCCTGGATGTCCAGGCCGGCTGTGGTTGTGCTCGTCATGTTTGGTTTCGGAATGGCCGGGCCGCCGTGTCCGCGCCGCGCAGGGCGAGGTAACGGGTGGCCACGGCCGTTTCTTGCAGCGCTTTGATGGCCTGTCCGCACAGGCTGCCCGCCACGGACAGGCTTTCCAGCGACCTGGAAATTTCGGAGGGCGACGGCGTGGTTGGGAACACAACCTCGAATCGCGCCACGGGCGCGGGTCCGTCGTTGAGGATGGCCGGGCGCGCGAGGCGCACCGTGGCCGAGGCCGTGAGCAGCAACAAAGCGATGGCGTCGCGACTCACGGGTGAAAGAGCTCCCAGCACCGACAGGTCGCATGTGAACCGCGCTCCGGCGCCGTCGGAGACAAGAACCGCCTGCAGGAATTCGCCCGGAACATCGAGATCGAAGGCCAGCCGACCATCCGCGCGCTCCGTGAACGGCCAGTCGAGTCCGGCGCAAAATGATTTCAAGCTCGATTCGGAAGCCTCCACGACCAGCTCGCGCCCCGCGATGGCGCGGCACGCCTGGTCGAGGCGCGCGACGAGATCGGTGTCCTCGCCAACCGGAAGTTCGGCGCGAACTTGCATGCGGCCACCCGGCGCGAGCGCGAGCTTCGCGAGGCCCGGCAACGTCGGATTCTGTTCCAGCGCCTCCCAGCTTGGCGCGCCGTAGCGCGGCGCCTCCAGCGTGAGCCAATCGTCCCGGAGCCGTGCGGTGATGTTCACGCCGTGATCGGTCGCGATGCGCCAGCGGGATTCGCCGGCGATCCGTTCTGCGCCAGCGAGTGCGAGCGCGTGGTGGACCAGTTCTTCAATGGGATTGTCGATAAGGGCTGGCATGGCGGAATCCTTCAGGCGGGAACGGGCACGACCTCGACCACGCGGCGCTTGAGCGGGCGGCGGTCGATGGGGAAACGGGCGCGG
>CAYQWK010000401.1:0-771 GCA_964420805.1 uncultured Bifidobacteriaceae bacterium
GGTCCCATGAGGTGAATCACGAAGTCCTTCAGTTCCGCGTAATTCACCTTCTCCGCGAACTTGAATTTGCGGCTGTCGTATTTCCCGCCGCTACCTCCTGGATCGGGATCGGTCACGCCTTCGGCGTTCACCGTGCCTGTGATGACCGCCGCCCGGGCCGCCCAGGCTGCGAGGATGAGGAGCGCAATGGGTTTCATGCTCAGAACCGGACGGCCGCCTGCGCGCCAAAGAAGTCCTCATGATCGCGGCTGGCACCATTGACCTGCTCGCCTCGTTCCACGGCATATTCGACTTTCACCACGAAATTCCGGTGCGGCGCGTATCCCAGGCCCGCGCTGGCCCGCCAGAGATTCTTCGTCAACGCGCCGTAGTAATGCTGGCCCCAGTTTCCGTGCCCGACGAGCGGGTAGCCGTCGTCAACGAGAATCTGGCTGAACCGCGCCGCGCCGTAGAGTTGCTTCGTGAAGCGGAACAGGCCCTCGCTGTACCAGTAGAACAAATCCCGCGCATTGTCGCGCGCCCGGTCGTTGTCGTCGTAATGGACCGCGCCTCCGGCGAATTTCAAATGACCGCGCGGCAGCAACACTTGCACGTCCCCTTCCGCAAGTTCCGCGCTGAAACGCGTGGTGGTTGTGCGCCCGCCAATTGACCGGAAGAACGCGTTGGCGAACCACTGCTCCGAAAAACCGTCCTCTTTCGCCGCGAGGCTGCCCGTCCTCATGGCGCTGGCGCTCAGGCGCAGCCACCGCGCCGGTTCCAGCGCGACGCGGG
>CAYQWK010000401.1:781-5950 GCA_964420805.1 uncultured Bifidobacteriaceae bacterium
ACGGGGCGGTTTCCTGGGGGAGGGGGGCGGCATGTTATTTGTCTTAGTTGAATGGGTAAAAGGCGCTTGCCCGCCGTTCTGAACCGCGAACGCATACTGGAACATCTTGTGCGAGCCATGAAGTTCCACGCCCTCGTCCACTCCCCAGATGTCGCTCAACGAATGGGTGACCAGTGGATTGTCGATGGCGTAGCGCACTTGGTATTCTTCGCCAAACGGGATGTAGAAACGACCGACGCGGAAGTTGACCAGCGAATCAAGGCCGCGCCATTTCAGGATGTTCTCCAACTCGATATAGACTTCGCCGAGATGGACGTTTTCGTCGCTCGCGTCGCGGGTCATCACATTCAGTTCGGCGAACCCGTAAACGTCTTCCCACGCCCGGCCGTCGATGAACAACCGCGCCTCGTCCACACGGAAATCGCCGTTGGGAAATTGTCCTTCTGAACCGGTCTTGAAGTAACCGGCGGCGATGGTGCCGCCAATGTTCACCTTCGGGGCACCCGGCAGGTTCAACGCGCCGCGCGCGGCTGCGGAAGTCTCTCCGCTTCCTTCGCGTTGGTTTTCCAGGGCCGAAACCTTGGCCCCCAATGCCCGGATTGTTTCGCCTTGCTCGGCGAGCAGCTTTTGCAAACGGGCGTTTTGCTCGGCGAGTTCCTGCAATCGCCGATCAGTTGCAGAATCCGCGGCGCGCAGTTGTGCGGCTGCGATTCCCAGACAAACCAGCAAAAGTCCGCGCGCCGCCCCCAGGCACAGCAGTATCGCTCGTTTCTTTGCTTTGAATTGATTCATATTGCACGGACGAGACTGACCTTCAGCTACCGATCGAACCATGAACGCATGTTGTTCTGCGAATTCCTTCATCGGCGCGGGGGGCAGGGTTCTTGAGTCGCGATGCCGGGTTGGAAGAGCCCGTCGGGAATTGCGCTTCCAAAGGCGTTGCACCATAACGTGGACATGCCGCCCATTGAGAGATTCGTGCGCCGTTGCCTGCCGCCGCTTGCGTTGCTGGTGTTGCTGGCCACGGCATCTGCCGCCCCCTCGTCCAAGCCCGCCGCCCGCCTTCTCGTCATTGCTCCAAAGGCGTTTCTCCCGGCCCTGTCGGAGTTTGTCGCCCACAAGCGCAAACTGCTTCCGACTGAATTGCGAGCGCTGGAGGACATCCTGCAAGGCAGCCGCGGTGTGGATGATCCCGAGAAGTTGAAGCGATTTCTGTTTACGGAATGGAAGGAGAACAACCTTTGCTACGCGCTGCTCGTCGGCGACGTGGACGTGATGCCGGTGCGCTTCATGACGTTGGATCGCGTGACCCCGGCGGCCTTCGACTATGCGTTCTATCCGAGCGATTTGTATTACAGCGACCTGGCGAAGTCGGATGGCTCATTCGATGACTGGAACGAGCGCAAGGATTCTTTCCATGCCGGCTATTTCGGCGAGGTGCGCGGTGAGAAGAACAAACAGGACCCGATCAATTTCGACGCGGTGGATTACCGGCCGGACATCGCGGTGGGCCGCTGGCCGGTGAGCACGCTGGAGGAGGCGCGATTGGTCGCGCGCAAATCCATCGCTTACGAGCAACAGGTGCTGGCCACGAACAGCCCGCATTTGCGCCGTGCAGCCTTGGTGGCCGTGGGCGGCTGGGTGGACAGCCGTAACTTCATGGACCGTCTGGGCGGCGCGCTCGCCAAGGCGTGGCAGATCGAGAAGCGCTATTACTCAGACGCGAAGAAGCAAAGCGGCACGCCGCCGCCGGACCATCAACAGGTGGGCGCATTGTTGAACCGGGGGGCCGGTTTGATTGTTCACACCGGGCACGGGCAGCCGGACGCCTGGGAAAAGTGTTTCTCGGTGCGCGATTTGAAGGGTATCACGAACGAGACGGCGCTTCCGGTGATCATCTCGGCGGGTTGCAGCACGGCGTATTTTGCGCCGCTGCCGCCGTATGGCCGGTATGTGGACGTGGCCGGGAAAGAGCACGAGGGCACGGACCGGAAAGAGGTGTTCGCCGAACCGCCTCCTCCGCCTGCGCCGTATCAGCGCGGGAATTTCAATCCCACCGGCCTGGGCGAGCAGTTGCTCAAGCGCGGCGCAAACGGCGCGGTGGCCTACATCGGTTGCAGCACCGGCAGCCAGCCGTGCGGGCTGACCCTGGTGGAGGGATTCGTCGGCCAGCTTGCATCCGCGCCCGAGCCGCGCCTCGGCGACTGCTGGGCTGGCGCGGTGCGGCATTACTTCGACAAGGAACAGCTCGCCACATTGAAGCCGACGAAGGATTGGTATCCGCCGAGCATCTTCTTCCAGGCCATGAAGTTCATGTTGTTCGGCGATCCCAGCCTGCGCCTGCCGGCCGGCGCACCGTGACATGGCATTAATCACGCGCGATGGCGTCGGGCAGTTCGTTCCCAGGGTCGCCGTCGGGCGGGAAATGTTCCGCCAGCGCGTCTCCGATTCGCGCCACGGCCCCGAGGATTGCTGGCGTGAAGCGCCCGGCTTTCATCTCGACTTCCATCCCCGCCACGATGTCGCGCCAGAAGCCGGCGCCGCATTTCGCATGAATGCCCGTGTCACCCAGCACGGCGAACTGCCGGGTGCGCGGAACGAGGTAGATCAGGACCGCGTTGCGATGGCGCGTTTTGGCCATGCCGAGTTCCGCGAAGCGCCGCCGCGCGAAGGCGAGCGCGTCGTGCCGTTGCTTGTGCGAAACATAGACGCGGATTTCGCCGGAGCAGCGTTTCTCCGCCGCGGCGATGGCGGCCAGGATTGCTGCGTCGTCGAGCTGGTTGATGAAGTCGTCGTGTTGCATGGTTCACCAGCTTCCGCTCGCGCCGCCGCCGCCCGAGTCGCCGCCGCCCCCGGAGAAACCGCCTCCGCCGGAATCGCCGCCGGACCATCCGCCACCTCCACCCCAGCGGCCGCCGTCGGTCCAGATGGCAGGACTGGAGGACCAGCGCGATCTCCGGCCGCGGCCATAGACCGTGCCGCGCATTCCGCGCACCAGGGATGAAATCACGATGGCCACGATCACAAAGGCAACCAACATGCCGATCATCACGGGCAGGGCGACCGGAGTGGACGGAGCGCCGGTCCTCGGCAGCGTGCGGGCCGCCGGATTCGCCACGGTCCGGCCGGTGCCCTTGAACTCGCCGCGCGCGGCCTGCATGAGCGCGGTCACGCCCGCCGAAAGGCCCGCGTCGAAGTTGCCCGCCTTGAACTGCGGTGCCACGCGTTCGTCGATGATGCGTCTGGCGATGGCGTCGGGAATCGCACCTTCGAGCCCGTAACCGACCTCGATGCGCATCTTCCGATCCTGCACAAAGACGGCGAACAACACGCCGTTGTTCTTTCCTTTCTGCCCAATCCTCCACGCGCGGAACATGCGGTTGACGTAATCCTCGATTGACGAGTCCGACTGCATCTTCTGGAACACGGCGACGACGATCTGGCTGGAAGTGTCGCGCTCGAATTGTTCGAGCTGCGCATTGAGGCGGTCCGCAGTGCCGGCCTTCGTGACCGCGGCGAAGTCGTTGAAATAGCGCGCTGGCGTGGGTGGCAAGACTTCCGCCGCGTGAAGAACGAAAGCGAGAAACAGGGCCGTGAGTTGAACGAAGAACACGGAACTGGCCATCCCGCCGTTCCCGAAACGGCCAGTGTGTTGGCGAAGGTCCCGGCTCATCGCAGGCTACCTGGCGGGCGGTTTGCCAAATTCAAATGATACGCCCGGCGGTTGGTCGGCGCCCGCCGGCGCCTGGAAATATGGCTTGGGAGTGAAACGTCCGAAGCCGGCGATGAAGGAGCCGGGGAATTGCTTGATGGCCGTGTTGTAGGCGCGCACCGCCTCATTGAACTTCTGCCGCTCGACGGCGATGCGGTTTTCCGTGCCTTCAAGCTGGGCCTGGAGGTCGCGGAAATTCGCGCTCGCCCGCAGCTCGGGATATTTCTCCACGGTAACGAGCAGCCGCGAGAGGGCGGAGGAGAGCTTCGCCTGCATCTGCTCGAATTGCTTGAGCTGGTCCGGCGTGATGTTTGCCGGGTCGATCTTCATCTGTGTCGCGGAGGCGCGCGCCTGGACGACTTCGGCGAGGGTGGATTTCTCGAAATTCGCCGCGCCCTCGACGGTCTTCACGAGGTTGGGAACCAGGTCGAGCCGGCGCTTGTATTGGTTCTCCACCTGCGCCCAAGAGCTTTCCGTTCCCTGCTGCAAGGAGACGATCTTGTTGTAGGCCCCGCAACCGCCCAGGAACAGAATCAGGGCGAAGACCAACGCCAACGCCACCAGACCGCCACAGCCAAGCAACCATTTCTTCATGGCGCGACGGTAGCAAAGGGGCACGCGGTGTGGACTGGAATTTTTCAGCGGAATTTCCTGCGGTGGATGAATGCGCCCGATTCGAGCGATGGATTTTCCGCTTGCTGGCGGAGTCGTGCGGGCGTCAGATGCGTTTCAGTTTCAAGCGAAACAGACCGTTGATGGAGAACCATTATGAAGAAAATGCTGCCACTGACCCTCCTGCTCGCGATTGCCACGTTCCTGCCGCAAGTCCGCGCAGTGACCTACACCAACTATCTGAACGACGCATCGAACGCCATCGCACAGGCCTATGAAGCGACGGCCGACAACCCGAAGGTTCACCGGACGCTTGGCCGGGCGCTGGCGGCGTTCTCGCGGCCATCGACGTCTGTGGCCGGCGACTACGCGATCTTTGTGAATGTGGCCACCGTGCTGCTACCGCTCACCGGCGCACCGGGGACCGAAGTGATCAGCCAGACCGTCAGCAACGCGTTCACCAACTTTGTGGTTGAGGCGCAGAATGAAATACTCGTGTTGTCGAATCGCATTGCCGCCATTACTCCATTTCAGCCACTGCGCAAGGTGGCCTTAAACCTGGTGACGGTGGCGCAGGCCGCGTTGAACCGGGTATTCATCACCGACAACGTGCAAATCGGCATTCTCTCCGTGCGTCTCGCCTTCTTGAAGATTACCGCCGCCGCCAAACTCACGCAGACCGCCGAGGCGCGGCAGGGCTTTGCGCTGGACTCGCTCACCGGATTGTCCGTCATGCATCAGGGCGCTGAGACCAGCACCAACCATTTCATTACCGCGACCGATTTTACGGAACCGAATCCCGAGGGCGGCGACCCAATCACCGGCATCTACGAATATCGCAGGAC
>CAYQWK010000402.1:0-5865 GCA_964420805.1 uncultured Bifidobacteriaceae bacterium
CGGGCACCCCAAAGGGCGTGACCATCGCCAACGCCTCGGTCATCGATTACATCGACTGGGCGGCGCGCACCTACGACGTGACGGAGCAGGACATCATCGCCAGCCAGGCGCCGTTGTTCTTCGATAACTCGGTGCTTGATCTCTACTTGATGATGGCGCGGGGTTGCTCGTTGCACCTCCTGTCGGCGCCGGTGCTGATGTTTCCGGCCACGCTGGTCGAATACCTGCGCGACCATTCGGTCACGTTCCTGTTCTTCGTGCCGTCGCTGCTGAACAGCCTCGCCTCGCTTGACATGCTGGCGCAGTACTCGTTGCCGGCCCTGCGCAAGGTCCTGTTCGCCGGCGAGGTCATGCCGCTGCCGACGTTGAAGTACCTGCGCAAGCACTTTCCAGACGCGCTGCTCTCGAATCTCTACGGCCCGACGGAAATAACCGTGGACGCGATCTATTGGATCGCGGGCGACGCGGCTTCGTTGGAGAAGCTGGAATCGGTCCCGCTCGGCCGTCCGTGCGAGAACTCGGCCATCCTGTTTGTGGACGAGAACAACTCGCCCGTCACTGCGCCGGACACGATGGCGGAAATCTGCGTGGGCGGCATCGGCGTGGGTTTGGGCTACTGGAACCACCCGGGGAAATCCGCGGAAGTGTTCATCCAACATCCCTCGCACAATTCCTACCGCGACATCGTTTACAAGACCGGCGACCTTGGCCTGGTTTCCTCGCGCGACGGGTTGATTTATTTCGGCGGGCGTCGGGATCACCAAATCAAGCATCAGGGCTACCGCATCGAACTTGGCGAGATTGAAACCGCACTGCAGAGCATTCCCGGCCTGCACCAATGTTGCGTGCTCTACGATTACGAGCGGCGCGAGATCGTGGCGCTTTATTCCGCGACCGCCGGCCTCGACCCGGCGCGCATCCAGAAGGAACTCCGTCGGCTTTTGCCCGCTTACATGATCCCGCGCCGGTGCCTGCCAATTGAGACATTTCCGCTCACACCCAACGGCAAGGTGGATCGCGCGGCACTTTCGAAGTACCACTCAGAAACCTCCCATGCCTGACGCCGCCAACATCTCCGTTCGCATCAAGACCTTCTTCGAGACCGAGTTTCCGCGCCCGGATGCGGTGCTGACAGAGACCACTGATTTGCTGGAAGGCTGGCTGATGGATTCCGTGGGCATTGTGAACACCACCATGTTCCTGGAATCGGAGTTCGATATTGCAGTGCGCCGGGCGGACATCAACGCGGTGCATTTCAAAAACATCCAATCGCTCACCGCCTACGTGCTGGCGCGAACAAACGAGGCGGGACGTACATGAGCAGTCTGCTCGGCGGCGCACCGGTCACTCGCGAACAGCAGGAACGCCACAACATCCACCGGCACGGGCTTGTCCTCACCGTGCTGGGCGTGTTGCTGGTCTATCTCTACTGCTTCACGCACCTCGACCGGATGGTGGGCTTGCCCGCGCCGCAAGCGGTCGCCGAGAGCCTGAACCTGCCGACCGAGAACATCTTCGATGACGACCGCAACGTGGATTGCCCTGTCCATGTCGCTTACAACGCCAGCGCGTGGTCGAACGACGACGAGCGGATGGCGTTGTTCCTCGGCATTGCCGTGGCATTTCTCTGCGCCTATTACCTGCCATTGAAGTGGAAACAACCCGCCTTGTTGGTCGTGACCTGCGCGTTGCTGCTGATGCTCTACGGGTGGGCGGGTGTCGCGCTGTTCACGGCGGCGCATGTCGTCGTGTTTCTCATCCTGCATCCTGGCGGCGGAAAAAGAACAGCGTTCGCCGCGTTGGCCGGCCTGCTGGGCGGCGCGGGGTTTTCCGCTAAAGCTCCGGTCACCAGCTTCACGCTGGCGGCTCTGGGCGGCGCGGCGGGATTCGCGGCTTTGTACGCCCTTGTGGTGCGACCATTGCTTCGCCGCCCCAAGGCGGCGCGAGTACTGCAAATGTTTGTTGTCCAGTCCGCCATGATCGTCGTCTTTGGCGGGGCGTTCATCGAAGGCTTGGGCGGCGCGGAATGGAAGCTGCCCCTGGGCATCCTGCTGTTCTTTTGGAACTGGGAGCGCCTGATGATGTACCACATCGATCATCAGGACGGATTGATCCCGGAGAACATTTCCCTGGCGCAATATCTCGGCGTGTTCTTCTCACCCGGCGTGATCGGGAACTGGAACTGGGGCGTGACCATCGGTCAGGGTTACGCCTACGTGGCGAACAACTTCTATGCCGAGGACAAGAACAAGCTGCTCCTGGGCGGGTTGAAACTCTACGGCGTGGCGTTTCTCTACATCGTGTTGGGAGACTGGTTCCACGAACACCTGGTGCAGTTCCTCCGCTCGCAGGACTTGGACGTCTTCCATTCTGTGCGCCGCATGTCGAAGCATTTTGCCGCCGGCGGCACGGTGACCACGCCGGGCGTTCTCGCCACCACGTTCATCGACATCTTCCGTTGGATGTTCCTTTGGGGCGGCGTGGTCCACTTCAAGGCTGGGACATGGCGCCTTTGCGGATACAAATGCGATCCCTACTTCAACCGCCCGTGGCTGGCCACGAACCTCGTTTCATTCTGGAGCCGGTTCACCTTCCACTACCGCGAATTCCTGGTGCGCGCCTTCTATTATCCCGCGTTCTTCGCCCTCGCGAAAAAGCCGCGGGTCATGCGCGTGGTGCTGGCGACTTTGGCGGCGGCGACCTTCGGCAACTTCATCTGGGGCCATGCAAGCGAGGCGTTTTTCTACAAGGGCCTCCAGTTCGACAACCTGCTGCTGATGCTCCCGACGTGGCCGTATTTCGTGCTTCTCGGCCTCGGCATATCCGTCTCCGAACTGTGGCTGCTGCGAAAAAAGAAGATGCCCCGCAAACCCTGGACCCTCGACCGCCGCCTGCCATTGGACATCCTCGCCGCCTACGTGACCATCCAGTTCTACGGCCTGATCCACATCTTCTTCTACCGCCAGGACGGAAACACGATGTGGGATGACACGAGGCTGTTCCTGATCGGGTTTGGAATCCACCTGTGAAGCGAGCGGTCGTCACCGTCGCTCCTATTTGCCCGTCCAGTCCTCCGGCCAACGGGTGCGGCGGTAATCCATGCAGGCGCGGGATAGCGCGCGGGCCTCGTCATCGAGCCGGTCTTTGCCGAGATACTTGAGAAGGAACCGCAGCCGCTCCGTGCGCCGGCAGAACCTGGCGGCGGATTTGTCCAGCGACGCCAGATCGCGCAGTTGGGCCCGCTTCCACCCCCAACGCCGGATACCGCCGCGCGGGCAGTCGATCAGGAAGATGCGCGGCGTGGGGCCGGCGCTGCTCACGAGGATGTTGCGCCAGACGAAATCATGGTGCTGAAACCGCGCCACGTGAAGAGCGCGAGCGATGCCGGCCACCTCATAGAGCAACGCCTGCCGGTGCGCCGAGTTGGACGGTTGCCCGGCGAACTCAACCAGGGTCTGCGCCTGCGGCACTGCCACGGTGATGATCCAGGCGCCGCAAAGCCGGCCCAACGCGTCGCGCTTCTCCGCCACGGCCACGCGCGCGGCCACCGGCGCGCCCAGCCTGGCCAGCACACGGTAATTCTCGAACTCCCGCCGGGCCTTGGACGCGCGCCAGCAGAAACGCCATGAGGGCCGCGGATGGCGGTAGAGTTTGAAGAACACATCGAGCGCGCCGCCTCCATGCTGGAGCGTGGCCCGGGTGACGAAGACCTCGCCGCACAGGGCGGCCTGGCGGGTGAAATGCCCGATCGCGGCATCAAAGGAATCGAGACCCAGCCCGCGGAGGACGGGCTGGAACGGTTCTTCAATGCTGATGTAGGTCACGACGAAAGCATGCGGGCGGAAGGGCAGGGCGGGACAAGTAATTTTCCGATGACGGATCGAGATCACGATCGGGTGCGATGCGACACGGTGGCGCAATCAGGCCGGTTGGCTGGATCAACGGGGCGCTGGCAACCATCCCGTGAAGGTGAAGTGTTCCGCGCGGAATGCACCTTTCCCCTTGTCGCTCCGACATCCGCGCCTAGGCTCCGCGTTGATGAACCGCCGTGATTTCAAAGTGATCTCGTTCGTTCGTGTCGCCATCTGGGTTGGGCTTTTGTTTTGTGCGGCGTTGCTGTTCGGCTGCCGCAAGCCGCTGGCGACTTCCATTTTGGAATGGCGGGTTCATTCCATGCGCATCCCACGCGAGCATCCGGTTGAGCTGCAATATCTGGTTCAGTTCCCGCGCGGATACCACGAGGACACGAACCGGGTCTGGCCCACGGTGTTCTACTTGCATGGCATCGGCGAGTGGGGCAGCGACATGAACAAGGTCGTCCGCTTCGGTCCGCCGCGCTTGATGGTCGAGGGGCGCGACCTGCCGTTCATAGTGGTCAGTCCGCAACTTCCGCAGGGATATTTCGCTTTCCGGGAATCGAATCACATGCTGCGCCTTATGGATGAAGTCACGGCGCGCTATCGCGTGGACAGACGCCGCGTGCATGTGACCGGGAACTCAATGGGCGCTTACGGCGCGGTGCTGCTCGCGGCGCGCGAGCCCGAGCGGTTTGCCTCGGTGGTGCCAGTTTGCGGCGGCGTGGATTACGTGGACGCGCTGCGGTTGCGCGATGTGCCGATGTGGGCGTTTCACGGCGAGGATGATCCGATCATCCCGGTGGCGGAGTCGCGGCGCATGGTGGAACTCGTGCGCGGAATCGGCGGCAAGGCGCGGCTCACCGTCTATCCAGGCGTGGGGCACAACTCGTGGGATCGTGCCTACAACGAGCCGGAATTGTGGCAGTGGATGCTGGCGCAGAGGAAGTAGCTCCTGGCGCTTCATGCGGGAATCACGTCCAAGTTGAACATTGACGCCGCACTGCTGTTTTCGCTGCATTGTGGCGTTCCATCACATGAAACTGAGCTTGGCTTCATTGGGCGGTGTTTTGTCCGCGATTTGTCTCGGGTTGGCGTTGCCGACCCCGGCCGCCGACCGTGTGTCGTTCAACCGTGACATTCGTCCGGTCCTTTCCGACAAGTGCTTCCAATGCCATGGACCGGATGAAAAGGAGCGAAAAGGAAAGCTCCGCCTTGATGATCGGGACTCGGCGCTGAAGGGCGGAAAATCCGGCGAGCCCGCGGTTGTTCCTGGCCATCCCGAGAAGAGTGAATTGCTCGCCAGAATCCTCACCGCCAATGCTGACGACAAGATGCCCCCGGAGAAGACGCACAAGATCG
The DNA here is from genome assembly GCA_964420805.1 of uncultured Bifidobacteriaceae bacterium. GTDB lineage: Bacteria > Verrucomicrobiota > Verrucomicrobiia > Limisphaerales > SIBH01 > JANNGC01. The sequence goes on from CAYQWK010000402.1 coordinate 5,217, forward strand.
TCGCTCCGCGTGAGGTTGAGTTGTTGCGCCAGTGGATCAAGGACGGCGCGGAGTTTCAGGGGCACTGGGCGTTCATCAAGCCCGAGCGGCCGGGAGTGCCGAAGGGGGCAGGCACAGTAAGCAATAAGTCAGTTATCAGTAATCAGTCCGCGCAGTCCAAAAGCCAGCCACTGAACACTGATTCACTGATTACTGATGACTCTAACGCCATCGATGCCTTCATCCGTGCGAGGCTGGAGAAGGAGGGGTTGAAGCCATCACCTGAGGCGCCGCGCGAGACGCTGCTCCGTCGCGTCACGTTTGATCTCACCGGCCTTCCGCCGACACTGGCAGAAGTGGAGGCGTTCCTCGCAGATCAGTCGCCCGGTGCTTATGAAAAGGTAGTGGACCGGCTGCTTGCGTCGCCGCGCTATGGCGAGCACATGGCCGCGCAATGGCTGGACCTGGCGCGCTACGCGGACAGCAATGGATTTCAATCCGACACCCGCCGTTCCATGTGGCACTGGCGGGACTGGGTCATCAAGGCATTCAACGACAACAAACCGTTCGACCAGTTCACCATCGAGCAGCTTGCGGGGGATTTGCTTCCGAACGCGACGCGCGACCAGATTGTGGCGACAGGATTCAACCGCAACCACCGCCTTAACGG
>CAYQWK010000403.1:0-5849 GCA_964420805.1 uncultured Bifidobacteriaceae bacterium
AAATCGGTCAATTGAACAATACGGTTGCGCGAGGTGGTATCGAAGGCAGTAAAGTCACCCGCCACGAAAATTGCCCGGTTCGTGCCCGACTCGCGAACCACCACGGACCAAATCGATCCGTTGGCGGCGAAACCCGGATTGAAAGTAGTATCGAGCGAGCCATCTGGATTAAGCCGCATGATCCCGTTGACGTTCAGGTCGTTGAAGGTCGTAAAATCGCCAGCGACGAGAATGCGTCCGTCGTTTTGCAACGCGATGGCGCGTACAATTCCGTTGGCGCCGTTGCCTGGCTGGAACGTGAGATCCAGTACGCCGTTAGTTTCTAGTCGCGCGATGCCGTTGCGCTGCTGTCCGTTGAAGGAGGTGAAACCGCCAGCAATGAGTATCTTGTTCGCGAATTGGAAATTGGTTCCGATCCCGGTAGCGGGGTAGAGCACCAGCGCATTGACGCCGCCGTCCGCACCTGTGCCAGGATTGAAGGTGGCGTCCAATGATCCATCAAAATTGAATCGCGCCACACGATTACGGGCGAAGCTATTGACATGCGTGAAGTAACCGCCGATCAGCGACCTGCCGTCTGGTTGCACCGCGACGGCGGACACCGAATAATTCGCGCCCGGCGTATTGTAGAACCGCGGATTGGTGTATACGACACCTTCCGGGTTCCATTCGCGATCCGCCGCTCCGGCGGGTTGGTCATCAGTAACGATAGTAACGTTGGCGAACCGGTTTGGTCCGATGTTGCCACCGGGAGAAGTCGAGACGATTTCGACATAGATGTCCTCGTTGAACTCGGTGATCAAATCGGGTGTGATCGGAATGAGGATCGTGTCACCGCAGTCGCTTGGTGTGAATGTGACGGTGTAAGTCAGCGGCGGTCCGAAGTCGAAAAGGTTGACGATGTTGGCCGTGCCATCCGTGTAGGGAGTGTTGTCAAAGGCAATCGACGTTGGGTCGCCGTAGTCCGAACCCGCCATGAGCGGGTGCAAATAGCGGCGGTTTCCGATGGCGATGTTCGCCGATACACTGCCACCGGCCGGAAGAATGAAGTCTAGTTCAATGAAGTTGGTCACTCCCGGCGGAACGACGTTGGTGGTGCCCTGGCTGAAACTAAAATATTCATCTACTCGGTAAGTTGCCCGCGCGATGCTGACCCGGAAGGAAGAGTTGTTGACCTTTACGATTCCCACCGTGGCCGTGTTTGTCGGGCCGATGGTGGGCACGATCAACGTGGGGTCCTCCTCAGGCGCGGGCCTCGCATTGGCTAGAATCACGCTGAAGAAGACATGGTTCGTCGTTCCTGTAGGAATAATAGGCACTACGAGATTGGCCATCATCTGGTTGTCATCAAACTGGAGGGTGCCGCTAACCGGAGTGTAATCAAATCCAGCCTGTGCAGTGCCATTGGTGGTGTAGTAGTCCACAAGCACACGTCCGCTGGCTGGCGCCGAACGTTTCACAGAAATGACGGCTCCCTTGGCACTCCGGTCCGGAATGTTGACCGCCTCCATGCAAATGATTCCACGAAGACTCTCATTCTCCGTTACCACGTACTGAGGAACTATTGGAAAGAATAGGAATGCCTGCAGCGGTGTGTCCGGCCACACCACATTAAACTCACCAGCCGGGCTGACGTATGTCGGCGTTTCGTCGTCCACGATGGTCAGTACCGCGTTCGTAATATTGCCGAGAACCGCATCACCGGTTGGATTCGCCAGCCAAAGCTGGACGGTTCGGTTGCTGTCCTGAATCGAGTTGTCGATAATGGGCACGGAGAAGGTCTTCACTGTGTCGCCCGGCAAAAACGTGAGTGTGTTGGATACGCTGAAATAGTCGCTGTTGGCGACGCCACTGCCGTCGGCAGTATAATAATCCACTGTAGAGGCGTTGGTGAAACCCCCGGCCGAAACCACCGTGATGATGGCGAAGCCCGGATTAGCCTCGTCCACGGCAAAACTGGCAGAGGCAAACTCGATCGCGTTGGTTACCTGCGGTGCGGGCGGACCGGCTGCCTGATTCCAGCTCAATACGTAGAACCCACTGGCACCAGCATATCCATCAATCGCGATACGGTAGGTGGTTCCCTGATTGGCAAAGAACGTGATCTGACTTGCCAGGCCGATCGAACCATCATCATCACTCGCCAACTGGATCAAGGCCGCCACGTTGTTTCCGACGTAGGCAGCCAAGAGTGTGTCATAGGAACTGCCAAACGTGTCGAAGGTCACGAAGCCGCTGGCGGGGGCGGTCCATTGGAACCAAACGGAATGCAGACGGTATAGGTTGTAATGGAACGGCTCGCCCGGTTCGATGGTCGAGTTGAACGTGCTTCCATTGACGGTTCCAAACTGGCCGGCTAGTACCGTGGCATTGGCAAAGTTGTCATTCACCGGAATCTGGGCATGCAGGCGCGGTGACACCATCAAGGCGAGAACCGCCAGCGCGGCCAACAACAGCGCCCTTCGTGCGGAACCAGCGGCTCCCCTGCCTCTCTCGACAATACTGCTCATATCAATTTGCAAATCTGCGTTCAATTACCGGTTGCCATGTCCGCCCCGCTCACGGGCCGAAGCGCCTGACGCGGTAGAATCGGAACTCATAGGCCCCGGCATTCGGGTCGGTGAAACTTAAAGTCGGTCCTGCGGCCGTGTTTGTGCCGAGAGGAGTCCAGAACTGGAAATCCGTGCTGGCCTCGAACACGTAGGCCTGCCCAACCCGCGCATTGAACGAGACTCCGGCGTGGCCCAACACCAGCACCGGAGTGTTCAATACGGTGGGCACGAGATCGCCAACATTCAACCTTGCCACACCGCGGCGGCTAATACCGTTCACCGTGGTGAAGTCGCCACCAATGACAATCTTTTGGTCCGGCTGGATCAGCGACACATAGACGGTGTTGTCCGCTCCCGCAGTCGAGTCGAACTCGGCGCTGACCGAGCCGTCCGCGTTCAAAAGCGCATAGCGCCCGCGCGCAACGCCGTTCACGCTGGTAAAATCGCCGGCGACGAATACCGAGCCGTTTGTCAGCACACCGACAGTGTGAATGGTGCCACCGCCCACACCCGTTCCGGGATCAAAGGCCAAATCCAACGTGCCGTCCAAGTTCAATCGTGCCACGCCGCTACGCGAAACACCGTTGATGTAGCGGAACGATCCGCCGATTACGATGCGGCCGTCGTTACCACGGGCGATTGATGTAACAATACCGCTGGTAATGGACAGTGTGTTGAATGTCGAGTCCACCAGCCCATTCGTGCCCACCCGCGCCAGCCTCGGATAGTAGAAGCCGCCTATGTTGGTGAAAGCCCCGCCAACCAAGATTTTGCCATCGGGCTCCTGAACCAGCGCATGAACTATGGAATCCGCCCCTCCGTTCACATCAAATACCAGGTCGTATGTACCGTTCACCCGCAAGCGCGTGATGCCGCGCGTCGGCGCGGAAAATCCGCCGCCCGCAAGGATGCGCCGGTCCGGTTGCACGGCCACCACGTTCACCGCCGCGTCAAACACCAGGGGCTGGCTGAAGGTGGTATCCAACGTGCCGTTGGTGTCAATACGGGCCACGCGGTTGCGGTTGGTGCCGTTGAAACTCGTGAAGTTGCCACCCAGCGCGATGTGCCCGTCGTCGCCCACCGCAACGGAGGAAACCAGCGCGTTAGGGCCAGTGCCGGTCGCAAAATTAGTGTCGAGCACACCGTTGGTTTCGAGCCGGACGATGTAGTTCCGGTTGGTTGCGCCCGCGAAGTTGGTAAAGGCCCCACCCACCAGCAGCCGTCCGTCCGCCTGCAGGGCCAATGCCCGCACGAACCGGTTTGCGCCGATTCCCGCGTCGAACGTCGTGTCCGCGCCGCCAGGGCCGGGGTCGTTGTCCAAAATCGTCAGCGCGGCTACACCGGGAACGCCCACGGCGGCATTGGTGGGCGATGAGAGTTCCAGAATAATGGTCTCGGGGAACTCGGCCAGGCCGTCATCGACGATGGGAATCAGGACGGTGCGGTTGGTCTCGAAAGCGGCGAATTTCACAAGGTTGCTGGTTGCAACATAATCGAAGACGGAGGCCGCGGAGCCATCGCGCGTGGTCAGGATCACGCTCACGGCGCGGGTCATCAACCCGGTGCGGCTCAAGGTGATCACGGCGTTGGTCTCGCCTTCGCCGACGGTGTAGCTCGTCGCGGCAAACACCACGAATCGCGCACTGTCATCTATGTTGACCACCGCGTTGGAGACGAGGCCCAGTTCGACGTTAATCGATCCATTGGTGAGACGGACGTGGAATTGTTCGGTGCCCTCGACCAGGTTGTCGGCAACCAATCCGATGTCGAAGTTCAGCCGGGTCTGGCCAGCCGCGAAGATCAAGGTCACGTTCGTGCCCGTGTAGTCCGCAGGGCTGGTCGCGGTGATGTTGCCAGTCACCAACCTGACACTCACGGGGAAGTTTGTGTTTCCAGTGCGAACCACGGAGACGCGCGCGTAGCCGTCGTCTTCCGCCGCGCCGTAGCTGGCGAATTCGAAAGCGACGCCTGCCTCGTCGTCGAGGATGACCAAGGTCTGGTTGCTGATCGCGCCCATGGCCGCGCCGCCGGTTGGGTTGGAGAGCGAAAGCAGGATCGTTTCGTCATTTTCCACGCGGCTGTCGTCAAACACGGGCACGCTGAAGGTCTTGACGGTTTCGCCATCTGCAAAGGACAGGGTTCCGTTCACGCGCTGGTAATCAACGCTGCCGCCGGTCGCAGAGCCGTCAGTGGCTCCATAACGGACTGACACTATCCCAGAACTGCCGTTGGTGCGGAGCACGGTGACGATCGCGTAGGCTTCGAATTCATTCACGTAATTCGTCTCAACGTTGAAGGTGAACTCGCCGCGCCGGAAGTCGTTGTCCACGATAGTGAGGGTGGCGGTGGCCGGCGCGCCAAGGTTGACGACGGAAAGCGGGCTGTTCAATACGAGCGGGAAGCTTAGGGCCAGACCCACGGTTTCCGGTCCTTCGACGAGTGCGTCTTCGAAGATGGTCACGGTAAAGGCCTTGAGTGTCTCGCCGGGCGCAAAGATAAGGAGGCCGTTCGTGGAGGCGTAATCGAAGGCGTCGGTGGCTGTCTGCGGCGTGGTGGCGTATTGCACGGCCACGGCGGTGTTCGTCGCGCCGGAGCGCGTCACCCAGATAGTGGCGTGCGCGCCGGCCGCGGATTCGTTAACGCTGTAGTTCTGGGTGTAGAACGAGAGGCTGGCGTCGTCCTCAATGATCTCCAAGGCGGCATCGGCCTGGAACCCGAGTTGCGCGCCCGCTGAGGGCGTGTTGAGCGAGAGGAAGAGCAACCGGTCGCCCTCAATGAGGCTGTTGTTGGTGACGTTGACGATGAAGGTCTGGAGCGTCTCACCCGGCGGGAAGACCAACCCGCCATTGGTCGCGCCGTAATGCGGCGGGGCCGTGGCCGTGAAGTCAAACGTCGCGAAATTGACGGTGCCCGTGCCGGCCGTCCCGCCCTCGCGCAGCACGGTGATGGCGATGTTGGTGCCGCTCTCGCTGATGCTGAAGACGGACTGGAGGAAGTTGAAGGTGCCGGTGCCAGCGTTCGCGCCGCCGAGGAGACGAGCTACGTAATTCCTTGGCACGCCGTTGAATTCGGTGAAGCCGCCGCCAATTACGATCTGTTCGTTGGATTGGATGAGCAGTGCGGAGATGAAGCTGTTTGCGCCGATGCCGAAATTGATCGTGGGATCGGTCGTGCCGTTCGAATCAAGGCGGGTGAGGCGGTTGCGATGGACGCCGTTAAACAAATGGAAATCTCCGGCTGCAACGATCTTGCCGTCCGGCTGGAGCGCCAACGCGAGCACCGGAGCGTCGCCACCAC
>CAYQWK010000404.1:0-853 GCA_964420805.1 uncultured Bifidobacteriaceae bacterium
TGGACCGCCTGCTGCACGAGTTCTTCCTGCCGCAGCATCTGACGAACAGGACGACATGAAACTCAAGCGCACCATCAAATCGCCGAGGCCCGTGCTGCCCGCCACCTACGGCGCATTGCTGGCGGACTTGAAGCGGAGCGTGCGCGCGGCGCAGGTGCGAGCCGCGCTTTCGGTCAACCGCGAACTGGTGCTGCTTTACTGGCACATCGGTCGCGAGATTTTGCGCAGCCAGCAGGCTGAGGGCTGGGGCGCGAGAGTCATCGAGCGGCTGGCGCGCGATCTGCGGAAGGAGTTTCCCGGCATGAGCGGATTGTCGCGCACAAACCTGCTCTACATGCGCGCGTTTGCCGAGGCGCATTCCGGCGCGTCATTTGTCCAGCAGGCTGCTGGACAAATTGTACAACAACTTGTGGCACAATTACCGGAGCCGGCCCTGGAGGGGGACTCGAAGAAATCGGCCAAGGCATTTGTCCAGCAGCCTGCTGGACAATTGGAGTTCGACATCCCGCCCGAGCCTTTTGCCTCGCTGCCGTGGTTTCACAACTGCCTGCTGCTCAACCGCGTGAAGAACCCCGCCGACCGCCTTTGGTACGCACGGCAGGCCATCGCTCACGGTTGGTCGCGCGCGGTGCTTTCGGCCCAGATCGACACCAAGCTGCACAAACGCGCCGGGCGCGCGTTGAACAACTTCGCGACCACACTGCCGCCCGCGCAGTCCGATCTCGCGCAACAGGTGCTCAAGGATCCCTACACGTTCAACTTCCTCGCGCTGGGGCCGGAGGCGCAGGAGCGCGATCTGGAAAACGCGCTGATGGACCACATTCAAAAATTTCTCCTCGAACTCGGCGTGGGC
>CAYQWK010000404.1:863-5847 GCA_964420805.1 uncultured Bifidobacteriaceae bacterium
CGGCTGGAGGTGGAGGGCGAGGACTATTCGATCGATCTGCTGTTTTATCACCTCAAACTCCGGTGCTACGTCGTGATCGACCTCAAGACGGAGGCGTTCAAACCCGAGGACGCCGGCAAGATGAATTTCTACCTCTCCGCCGTGGATGATCAGATGCGGCACGCGGGTGATCAACCGACCAATGGTCTGCTGCTCTGTCGCGACCACAAACGGCTTACGGTGGAATACGCGCTGCGGAACATGGCCAAGCCCATCGGTGTCGCCAGATGGCGCACGCGCCTGGTCAGTTCGCTACCAATGAAACTTCGCAGCGTGCTGCCTTCCGTGGAGGAACTCGAGCGGAATCTGCGAGGGGCCCGATGACTCCGGAGACACAGATCCCGGACGCCGCCACGGTGCTGCCCTACGCGTATCCGCTCGACGAGTTTTACGCGCTGGCCCGCAGACCGTTACCGAGGATCGAGCGCGTCGAAGGAGAGCAGGTGCCGGAGCCATACCGACGATTGCTCGTCCACAAGAACGACATGACACCGACGCTTGAGGAATTCCATGACAGCCAGTTGTTCCTCAACGTGCTCTCGCGACACCATCGGGGTGATTTTTACTTTCGGGAAGTGGTGCTCTTCACCGAGAAGTCGAAGCGCCCGGTCGAGTTCGGCGCGATCAAAATGAACATCGCGCTCCTGCCCTGCGCGGCGCGGCCGCGCATCCTGGAAGAACACGAACCGCTCGGCGGCGTACTGCGCGATTACCACGTGCCGCACAGCAGCCGGCCCAAGGCCTTCCTGCGCGTCGAGGCCGATGATTTCATCAAGAGCGCCCTGCAATTGAGCGGACGGCACATCCTTTACGGACGCCGCAACACACTCCTTGACGCACAACAGCGGCCATTTGCCGAGGTCGTTGAGATTCTTCCTCCTGAAAAACCATGAAACCAGCTTCCACAGACCTTGACGTCATCATCATCGGCGCCGGCCCGGCCGGATGCTCCGCCGCCGCGCTTCTGGCCGAACAGGGCCGCAAGGTGCTCGTCCTCGAACGCGAGAAATTTCCGCGCTACCATGTCGGCGAGTCTCTCATCCCGTTCACCTACGGACCGCTTGAACGGCTCGGCCTCATCCCACGCATGAAGCAGAGCCACTTCGTGAAGAAATTTTCCGTGCAGTTTATCGCGCCGAGCGGCAGGGCCTCGCAGCCGTTCTATTTCTTCACCCGCTACGACCGCGACACCGTTGCGCAGAGCTGGCAGATTCTTCGCAGCGAATTCGACCTGATGCTCATGCAACACGCGCGCGACAAGGGCGCGGCGGTTATGGAGGAAATGACCGTGACTGCATTGGTCCAAGAAGGAGGCCGTGTAGTTGGCGCACGCGGCACGGACAAGACCGGCACGCCGTTCGAGTATCGTGCCCCCATCACACTGGATTGCACCGGCAAGGAAAGTTTCAGCGCCGTGCGAGAAGGCTGGCGGATGCGTGATCCCTACCTGAACAAAGTCGCCGTATGGACTTATTACAGAGGTTCCAAGCGGGACGCGGGAATCGATGAAGGCCAGACCACTGTGGCGATGATTCCCGAGAAGGGCTGGTTCTGGCACATCCCACAGCACGACGACATGGTCAGCGTGGGCGTCGTTGCTGAGGGCAAATACCTGACGCGCGAAGGCGTGCGCACACCCGAGGCGATCTTCCAACGCGAGATCGGACAGAACCTCTGGATCAAAGACCGCCTCTCGGTTGGTGAACAAGTCGGCCCGTACTTCATCACCAGCGAATACACACATCACTCCAAGCACTGCTACCGCGAGGGGTTGCTCCTGGTTGGCGATGCCTTCTGTTTCCTCGACCCCGTGTTCAGCAGCGGCCTGATGCTGGCGCTCAAGAGCGGGGTGATGGCGGCGGACGCGGTCCATGAAGCGCTCACAGCGAACGACCTCTCGCCCACGCGATTCGAGGACTATGGCAAACGGCTCCGCCAGGGCATCGAGAACATGCGAAAGCTGGTCTATGCCTTCTACGCTCCGGATTTCTCCTTCGCCAAAGTCATCGAGCGTTATCCGGAGATGAAGGACCACATAACCGACTGCCTGAGCGGCGACGTGAACAAGGACTTCTCGCTGCTCTGGGAACGGGTTCGCGAGTTCGTGCCGCTACCGGATGACCTTCCCTATGGCGCACCAGTGAAACCGGAACAGGCCGCAGCCTGAGACGTTGCCCTCCCGTTCAGGGTTGCCGTGCCCGGGCGAATTCCGCCAGGGCCAGCACATTTCCCCTCGGCGTGTCGCGCGGAATCTCGCAACCGGCGCCCACAATAAAACGGCTTCCGGCCTCACGATGGCAGGCCGCCAGCGCCTCATGAATTTTCTCTGGCGTGCTGTTCCGGATCGCCGCCACGGGATTCAAGTTGCCGAGCAACACCTGCGCGCCGCCCATCTTCGCCCTCGCCTCCGGCAGCGGAACCGGGAAGTCCAAGTCGATGAAATCGCATCCCAGCTTCGCCATCCCCGCCAGCGCAAACCGCGTGTTGCCGCAAATGTGCAAACGCACGCGAGCGCCCATTGCCTTCACACCGTCGATCAACTTCTTTTCGTACGGCCAGACGAACTCCTCGTAAATCGCCGGGCCGACCAATGACGCGGCCGCATCGCCAATCCCAATCACATCCGCCCCCGCCTCGACCTGCGCGCGGGCGAAGCGCAGTTCCATCTCCACCGCGAACTCGAACAAATCCCGCACGAACGCTACGTCCTCGAAGAAATCCAGCATCACGGTGTTGATCCCGCGCAGGTCCGCGCCCTCGGCGCACGGCCCCTCGATCCAGCCCTCCACAATCTTGTCCCGCCCGACGCGCTCGCGAAGCAACGCCACGGCGCGGATGCCGTTCGTCATCCGGCCGCCGCCGAGCGGATCGGGGATCTTCAACGTCGCCAGCCGGGTCTTGTCCTCCAGCAAGGCCCGCTCCTCGACCATTGCCGCCGGCGAGTTCTCAAAGAACTCCACCATCGCGCCGCAGTCCGCCGCCTCACGCGCGGGATCGGACATGGTGTTCACGTAGTCGAATCCGAATTGCTCCGCCACCCGCAACTGCCCTTCCGCCAACACGCGGAAGTCGGTTTCGTAGTCGCGGTATTTCGCCCCGATGAGGTCGCAGGCGAACTGCATGGTGATGGGCATGACCGGCAGTTGATCGACGGGCTTTCCATCCAGATGGGCGAGAACACGTTCGCGGCTTTTCATAAATCAACCAGGCATGGTCACCGCGTCGTGCAACGCGCGGATGAAATGCGGGTTCGTGCCGCAACACCCTCCCAGAAAACTTGCCCCGGCGCCAATCAACTGCGGCGCGAAGCCGGCGAACTCCTTCGGGGTCGCGCGATAAACCGCGCGCCCGTCCACCAGCTCCGGCAACCCCGCGTTCGCCTTGATCCAGATCGGCCTTTCGGTCGCTGCGTGCAACCGGCGGCAAATCGCGACAAAGCCCGCCACGCCCTGACCGCAATTCGCGCCAATCACATCGGCACCCGCGTCCGCCAGCGCCTTGGCGGCCTGCTCCGGCGTCGTGCCCATCATCGTGCGATCCTTTTCCGCGCCGGAATCATAAACCATGCAGGCCACCACCGGCAGACCGGTTTCATGCGCCGCAGCCACGGCCAGCGACGCCTCCTCCGTGTCCGCCATCGTCTCGACCACCAATCCATGCGCGCCGGCGGACGCCAGCGCGCGGGCCTGCTCGGAGAATGCCGCCTGCATTTCCTCCGGCGTCACATCACCGGTCAGCAGCATCTTCCCCGTCGGCCCGATCGACGCGAAGACCATCGCGCGCCCCTCCGCCGCGGCTAGGGAGATGGCCACTCCGCGCTCGTTAATCTCCCCCGCCCGCTCCGCCAACCCCGCGTCCGCGAGGCGGATGCGATTCGCGCCAAAGGTGTTCGTCAGAATCACGCGACTGCCCGCCTCCACGTACGCGCGGGCCACTTCCACCACGCGTTCAGGATGCGTCAGGTTCCAGCCATCGGGAAACTCGTTCAATCCGAGGCCGCGGGCCTGGAGTTGCGTGCCCCATGCGCCATCGGTCACCACCGGGCCTCGCGCCAGGACTCGTTCAAGAAACGGATGCATAAATCATTCAACTCGCGCGGCGGCAAACGTCCGCGCCAAAGCCACGGCCTCCACCGCGCTCGCGCCAAAGCCATCCGCGCCGATCTCGTCCGCGAATTGCTTCGAGAGCGGCGCGCCGCCCACCATGATCTTCACCCGCTCCCGCAACCCGGCGGCGGCGAAGGCGTCAATGGTTTCCTTCATCGAGGTCATCGTCGTCGTCAGCAGCGCGGACAACGCAAGGATGTCGCAGTTCTTCTCGCGCACGATGGCGAGGAATTTCTCCGCGGACACATTCACCCCGGCGTCCACCACCTCGAACCCCGCGCCTTCCAGCATCGAGGCCACGAGGTTCTTTCCGATATCGTGCAAGTCCCCGCGCACCGTGCCGATGGCCACGCGGCCGATTGGCTCGGTGCCGCGCGCGGCGAGCAACGGCCGGATCAGTTCCATCCCGTGCTTCATGGCACGGGCGGACAGGAGCAGTTGCGGCACGAAATACTCGTTGCGCTCGAACCGCCGCCCCACATCGTCAATCGCCGGAGCCATGAACTTGGTCACGACCTCCAATGCCGGCACGCCTTCTGCCAGCGCCTGTTCGGTCAGGGCGCGCGAGGCACCGGCATCCCCATTCACGATGGCCTCATAAAGTTGCTGGAGGTCTGGCATAAGCTGGTTCGTTGTTCTGCGACCACGCTACGGGTTTCGATACGCGCCCGGCGTTGATTGAAATCAAGGAGTCCGGCGCAAAAGTTCAATGCGCTGCCGCCTCCGCCACGTCAGAAACCGACGCATGAAACTGTCGTTACACTCCGTCCGCGCGTCCGCCGTCGTTCTGGCCGCGCTAGTCGCCCTGCCCTGTCTTGCCGCCGAGCCAACTCCCCTAC
>CAYQWK010000405.1:0-5801 GCA_964420805.1 uncultured Bifidobacteriaceae bacterium
CCTGTCAGCTTTTCCTTGGCTGCCTGCCCGAGCCAGTTCAGACCCTTTTGCAAGTGAAGGAAACGCCCGATCAAGCGTCCCGCGGTCATCGCCACCAGCAGAATCAGGAAGAGCTTCACCCCATACCTCCAGCCCGCTGCGCCCAGCGCCGACAGCGCGATTTTCAAACCGAACCACACCAGCGCCACGCCTACCGCCACCTTGAGCAGCAATTGCCGGCGCGGCGGGATTTCCGCCTTCGTGGCGAGGCCAATGGTTCCGCCGAGCAGAATGCCCGCGACGTTCAGGAGCGTGCCCAGCATGTTGAGAATTCCAAATTCAAACCGCGCCGCAACCTAGTCACGCCGGGGCCGCGATGACAACGCCGCGTTTCGTCAACGTGCCGCACCGGGTATGGCAAGACACGCTCCCACGTCATGCACCTGGCGCGTTGGCCGGGCAAGGAGGGGCAGCCATCTTCCAAACGTGCGAGTCTCCCATGAGAGGGAGGAATACCACCCCCGAGAACGGGCGCGCGCCCCGGAAGAAATTGGAATACCGGCTCAGTTGACGCTCAAATCATCCGGCTGCTGCGCGGTGAGGCGGTGTTGCCAGCCCTTTTTCCGGAGAATTTCCGGCCACAGATTTGCCGGGTCATGATGAAATACAAGGTCAAGCGACGCCGGATGCGTGAGCCATGTATCGCGCTTCATCTCATCATCCAACTGACCAGGACTCCAACCCGCGTATCCGGCGAAGACCTTGATCTGCTGCGACTGCGAGAAGGACTCGGCGATGTCGATAAGTTCGTCGAGGGAATGGCCGAGGTTCAGATTGGGCAGCACGTTGGCCTCCAGGAGAAAAGAATCCGCATGAAGATAGCTCAGGGCTTGCGGCTGCACCGGTCCACCGACGAAGAGGCCGGCGGTTTTGATGTTTTCGGGCATGTCCGCGGTGATGGCGTCGCCCAAGGTGGTGTCTGCCTGGCGGTTGAGCACCAGTCCAAACGCGCCTTCCTGGTCATGCTGGCAGATGAGCAGGACGGTGTGATGGAAGAACGATCCATGCAACCGCCCGTTGTCGAGCAGCAACTGTCCTTTTAACGACTTGAAGGGCATCTCAAACCTCGGCCGGACTATGCTCCAAGGTCACGCCGGTGACAAGCCGTGCATCCCAAAGTCGATGAGGGATCTTGTCGCGCCCCGACAAAACAGGCCAGTGGAACGCGAGCAGCGGCAAATGCCTCCCAATGTCCGGTTGCGCCACTGAACGCGCCAATCGCCGCAGCGCGACAAGTTCCATCACTCAAGAAGGCGTCCTTCATTTTGCGAACGGCGACTTGGGAATCTTCTTCACCAAGGCGCGCGCCTTTTCGTGGGTCAGGATTTCCTCCCCGAGTCCGATGAGAATCCATTTCTCGGGAAACTCGAATTCAGCGCCGGGCTTGAGCTTCACCTCCGGCGACAACGGTTCAAGTTCAGCCACGCGCTCGTTGCAATAAAACTCCACGGTGTTGCCACCGTCGCTGTAGTTACCTCCGGATCGCACGGGAAAATACTTCACGAAAAGCATTCGCCCGCGAACATAGGCGATCCATCCGGCCTCGCTGTCGGTGCCCACTTTGAGTTCCCGGGCGTCCGGCAGTTCACGCGCCTGCACCACCAGCACGTCGCCGAGCAATCGCGCGCGCGCATCAGCGGGATGCGAGCCGTCATACCGGTAATCCCCCGCCCTGCCCCGCCGGATGCTCCAGCGGGACTTGAACGCGCTCTTTTTGGAAACGGGCAGCAACGCAAAGCCGCCCCCGACGCAAAGCGTGCGATCCCAAAGGCAGAATGTGACATCGTTGCCCGCGATGTTGCGTAACCGCTGGATCACGCCCAACTCGCCGGTATCGGGTTCCATGACGAATTCCTTCTCCATCATCACGCCGAGGGCCGGTTCCGGCTGGCTGCTGACACGGATCACGAAATCGCGCGGCGCCGTCCCGGTCCACGGTCCAAGCCAGAGCCCCGGATGAGGAGGAATGCCTCGCAGTTCCGGCCCGACGTCGCATTGCGCTCCGCCCGGCGAAAATCCCCGGGGCATGGTAGCAAGGGTCTCGCCGGCCATGGCTGGGTTTTCGTAGATGATATTCTCGCTGTTGAATGAAAAATTCAAAACACGCCCGCCAGCCGCCGGGACAACCACGAGACGACTGTCGCCGCCGCGCATCACGAGGGAGTTGGTCCATCGCAAGTAGGTCTCGCTGGTCACGCCCCGGACGGCGGTTTCGGCAGGCCGGGCCGCCACCAGTGTGGCGATCAGGAAACAGGCGTTCATGAGGCTTCGCATAGATTGTCCGCAGATGAATCTGCGAATGTCCGCCGGCTGAATCAATCCCCAAGCTGCGCCGCTTGCGACAGGACACCGACTCCCATTTTTGTGCAGCCGGGAGCGGGCGGAGTGTCAGCCGGCAGGACATGTTGTTGGTTTCCGGGATTCGCCCTCCCCATTCCGGCCCGCCTGCGGCTGAAAATTGGACAGCTCGTAATGAAACGTAGTCATGGGCACGAACACTGGGGCAGACGCGCGGCCTTGGCCGGAACATTGCTAACGTCAGCCGAAGTGCAAGCTGTAGCGACAAGGACATCGATCGCGAACGACCTCCGTGTCTTCGTCTGTCATGTGGATGCGAACGACGAGATCACCTTCGTGAACGACGCCTGGTGCGAATTCGCGGCCGAGAACGGCGCCCCGGAGCTGACCCGCGACCGGGCGATCGGCATTTCGCTCTGGAAACTCATTACCGGACAGGAAGCGCGGCACTTGATGGAGATTCTCTTCTTCCGCGTCCGCGCGCTGGAACTCACCCTCCAATTCCCGTTCCGTTGTGACTCCCCGTCGATGCGCCGCAACATGTCCAGCACTGTGCGACTGCTGAACAGCGCCGGCGTGGTTGAAATCCGCACCCGCACCGTTGATCAGCATCCTCTGCCATCAGAACCACCGCCACCGGCCGGCATGGTTCCGCCAAGGGTCGTGACCGTCTGCGGTTGGTGCAGGAAGATCCTGGTCCCCGGAACAGGATGGGTCGAAGTCGAGCAGGCGCTCGTGGACCTCAACCTGTTCGGGGAAACCCGGGTGCCGTTGCTCACGCACGGCATGTGTACCGCTTGCGAGGCCAGCCTGCTTCAAGACATTCAGGCCTTGCCCGGCGTGCCGGACAACTCCTGACCCCGCCCATCAAAGCCAGGCCGGCAGCACCTCGCTGCGCCAGATGTCGCGCGGCATCTGACGAGGACGCACCACGGAGGACTTGCTTCCCTTCACCAGCACCTCGGCAGCAAACCCGCGCGAGTTGTAGTTCGACGCCATGACGAATCCGTAGGCACCCGCGCTCAGAAGGGCCAGCAGGTCGCCCTCACCCACCTTGGGCAGCGGACGGTCTTTGGCGAAATAGTCGCCGGATTCGCAAATCGGTCCGACGACATCGGAGGAAACCGGCGCCCCGCCCTTCTTCGTGACGGGCACGATCTGATGGTAGGAATCGTAAAACGCCGGGCGGATCAAATCGTTCATTGCCGCATCCACGATGACGAAGTTCTTGCGACCGGTCCGCTTCACGTATTCGACACGCGTGACGAGAACACCGGCATTGCCGACCATGAACCGGCCTGGTTCGAGCAGGATCTTCAAACCCAGGGGCTGGAGCAACGGCACCAGCGTCCGCGCGTAGCTCTCCGGCGTGAGGATACCCTTGGCCGCCGGCGACGACCACCAGTCCGCCGAACCACTCTCCAGCGCGGGGTTGTAAATAATCCCCAACCCGCCGCCGATGCTGAAGAACTCGAATCCGTGTTTTGCCGCCAGCTCCTCGACCAGCGGCAAGACCTTCCGCACCGCCAGTTCAAAGGGCCGAACCTGCGTGAGCTGCGAGCCGATGTGCATCTGCAACCCGCGCAACCGCAAATTCTTCAACCGGCTGGCCCGTGCGTACACCCCGGCAACCTCCTCGAACGCGATGCCGAATTTGTTCTCATACGTGCCGGTGGTGATCTTGGCATGGGTGCCGGCGTCCACGTTCGGATTCACGCGCACGGCCACCGGCGCGATCTTCTTCAGCCGCCGGGCCACGCGGTCGATGCGCTGCAGTTCCGGCTCGCTCTCGACGTTGAAGGAATAGATGCCGCGACGCAGCGCAAACTCGATTTCCGCCTCCGTCTTTCCCACCCCCGCAAAGACACACTTGCGCAGGTCGCCGCCCGCGTCCGCCACCCGCTGCAATTCCCCGGCGCTCACCGTGTCGAAACCGCTGCCGAGATTGGCGAACGTGCGGATGACAGCGAGGTTTGAGTTCGCCTTCATCGCGTAGCAAATCAGCCGGTCGAGAGGCGCGAGGGCGGAATCGAGCTTGCGAAAATGGTCCTCCAGGGTGTTCTGCGAATAAACATAAAGGGGCGTCCCATGCCGCTTCACGAGTGTCTCGATCGAGACGCGTTCACAGAAGAGCTTCGAACCAACGTAGCGAAAATCATGCATGGCGCGCAGTCTTGAAGAAATGCAGGCCATGTGTCCAACCGGTAACTGCGTGAACGGCAAACAAGCCACCACTCACGCGCCCCGGCCAAACCGCCTTCAGGATCTGCGGAAGTTCTATTTGCATGCGCCCGCCAGGACGCGTTCGTGCTCTCGAAAATGCGGCTGCCGATTCAATTCACGACCATGAAAGCAGCCCTCACCCCAAAGACGCGCGCATGGCGGCGAACATGTCCTTGCCTGCGGCGACGCTGACCGGCCCCTTGGCCTTCTCCTCGGCGCGTTCGATGAACTCGTCGGGAATCTCCTTAAGGAACGGCGAGGGATGGCATGGCAATGCCTGCCCGTAGCGTTTGCGGCTCAAGCAATGGCTCATCGTGAGGGATTGCATGGCGCGGGTGATGGCCACGTAGAACAGCCGGCGTTCCTCGTCGAGGGTGCCCTCGACCTTGGAGCGTGAATGGGGGAGAAGCCCGTCTTCGAGACCCACGATGAAAACGTGCGGAAATTCCAACCCCTTGCAACTGTGCATTGTGATCAGGGTCACGGCGTCCATCTCGTTCTCCTTCTCGTCCTCGCGTTCGGCGTCGAGGGTGAGTTGTTCCAGGAACTGCCCGAGGGCATCAGCCAACTCGCTGGCAGGGGCGCCGGCGGAATCCAGGCCGGAAAGCAGTTCCTTCACGTTGCGCACGCGGTTGTCGCCAGCCTCGATATTCTTCTCAGAGCGTCGGAGTTCGTCGAGGTAGCCGATACTGGTGATCGTCTTTTCGGCCCAGGCGGCGAGTGAAGCAATACCGCCGGCGGCGAGTTCAGCCCGCTTCATTTCAATCAACGAGACGAAATCCGCGATGGCCTCTCGGGTGCGGGATACGAACATGTCCTGCACGTCCGTATGCCGCATGGCGCTGAAGACCGAGCAATGCCGCTCGTGACTGGCACCGAGAAGGCGTTCCATGGTCACGTCGCTCAGGCCGCGTGCGGGAATGTTGGCGATGCGCAGCAGGCTCACGTCGTCGTGCGGGTTGATGAAGGTTTTGAGATAGGCGAGCACGTCGCGGATTTCGCGGCGGTCAAAGTAGCTCTGGCCGCCGATGAGGTTGTAACGCACCCCGCCCTGCCGCAGCGCGGTCTCAATGGCACGGGATTGTTGGTTGGTGCGAAATAGGATGGCGGTTTCCTTCCACGGAACGCGCCTGGCCATGCGAAGAAACTCGATCTCCTCGACGACCGTGCGCGCCTCTTCCTCGTCGTTTTCGAAGGTGTGCAGGGTAATGCGGGAGCCGTCGCCCTTGCTGGACCAGAGC
>CAYQWK010000406.1:0-5761 GCA_964420805.1 uncultured Bifidobacteriaceae bacterium
GGCAGCAACGGCAGTTTGCTCTGCATCCGCCGTGGTCACCCTGGCATTCCCCTTACTTCACCGGCTCGGCCGGCTTTTTCTCAATGTCCGGTCTGGGAAATTTTTCGCGCAGCAGCTTGTCGAATTTCTTCCGTTGCACGTCATCAAGCACCGCGCGGATGTCCGCGGCAGCCCGTTGGATGATCTGGCCGAGGCGGGGCTGGAACTCCTTGCGCAAGGCGGCAATCTCCTGCTGCGCGCGTTCGAGGGTCTCGCGGACTTTTACGCGCTGGTCGGGGCGCAGCTTAAGGTCGCGCGCCACGTCACGCTCGAGTTTCCCGCGCACGAGGTCCGGCTGGTTGATCGCCTGATCGACGAATTTCCGCACCACGGCGCGGGTCGAGGCCACTCCGAATATCACGCCGGCGAGAAAGACCACCGCCAGCAACAACCAGGGTTTGAGCTTCGCGAAGTTCATTGGGATGCAAAAAGCCATTGATCCGTCATCTGCGCGATCTGCTCATTCAACCCGCCGTCCGCCGCGAAGTTGAAATACCAGTCCGCCGCCACACAGAGCGCGATCACCGCCAGGGCCGCCGTCGCGACGCGCGGGAACAGTCCGCCCAGCAGGTCAAACAGCGACGGTCCGGCCGCCTGCCGTGCGTCCCGCGCGACGGCGGCCACGACCCTGGCGGGGAAGTTCGGGGGCGGTTCCGGCACCGGTTCCCGTCGAGCGGCGGCGAAGAGTTGCTTCTGGCGTTTCTCGTTCATGATCGTTCCTGCAGTTCCATCAGGGCCTTCTTGAGCCTGGCACGCGCGCGATAGGCGCGCACGCGCACGGACACGCTGGACCAGCCGGTGAGCGCGATGATCTCCTTGATCGAGCGTTCCTCGATTTCGAGCAGGGTGATCACGAGGTGGTCCTCCGGTTTGAGCGCGCGCATGGCCAGGGCGAGAATCTCACGCGCATCGCCAGGCTCTGGTCCAGAGCTGTTGTCTGGGGCTTGGAGCCATTCGAGCGCGGAATCGCCCAGGTCCGTGAATCGCACCTCGCGCTCGCGGCGTGCGCGCACGTGGTCGATGGCCACATGCACGGCGATGCGGGCGAGCCAGTGCTGGAAGGGGGCGCGACCGTCATATTGACGGATGGCGCGCCAGGCCTTGACGAAGGTGTTTTGCGCGAGGTCCTCGAGCAACTGGCCGTCACGTTCGTAGCGGGAGAGAATCCGGAAGATGTGGGCCTGATGCCGGCGCACCAACTCGGCGTAGTCGTCCACGGCGCCGTTGCGGATGCGTTCAAGCAGCAGGCTCTCATCTTGGGCCTCCGGTTCCATTCCGCACGAGGTTCACTTCTGGTTGAGCCGTTCGCCAGCCTTCTCAATGGCCTTCTGGATAAATCCATCAAGCGACGCGTTCATCTCCTTGATCTTCTCGCGTTGTTCCTCGGTGAGGATTGTCTTCACGCGACCATGCAGTTTCATCCGCAGGACTGCGGCGTCGGCCTCGACTTCGGCGAGTTTTGCGGCGGCAGCGCGCACCTGCGGTTCGGTGGCGTCCGCCTTCTGGATCGCGTCGCGCAAGCCGGTGCGGGTCTCCTTGAGGCGATCGAGCAGTTCCTTGATCGAGTCCTTCTCGGCGACCAGTTCCTGCTTGAGTTGCTGCAATTGGCCATCGCTCAGGCCCAATTTGTCCCGCGCCTCGTCGAACCGCGTGGCGCGAGTCGGACGTGTGCCTTCGTTCTCGGCGGCGTGAAGGTTGGAGGGAAATACCCCGCCCGCCCCGAGGGCGGCGGCCATGCTGAGAATCAATAAATGCTTGTTCATGCACTGCTGCATACGACGCGGGGCAGGGGAATGTTACGAAAGAGGATTCATGAAATAGAATTCCCCAGTTGTGCCGGTCCAAAACCGGTGGTATGAATCGCGCCACATGAAAACACTCCTTTCACTCATTGTTGCGGTTGCGTGTCTGACACCGGCGGTTTTCGCCGGGGATTCATCCAAGCCCTGCTGCCCGGCTGAGAAGGCCAAGGCGGCGGCGTGCGAAAAGGCGAAGGCTGCGGAATGCGCGAAGGCCAAGGCGGCCGAGTGCTCCAAGAGCCAGGCCAGTTGCTGCGAGAAGCAGGCGGCCCAGCGCGCCTTTCTCCTCACGCACAAAGGCGGCCAGATCGTCTCCCGCTGATTTGCGGCTTAATCCACAACCCGCGCGTCTCCACGCGCGGGTTTTTCTTTTGTTGCTGGCACACCCGGCACCGACCGCTAGATTCCGCCGCCACGAATGAAAGAGTTCGACTCCATCCAGTCTGTCGTCGCCGACCTTCGCGCCGGCAAAATGGTCATTGTCGTGGACGACGCTGACCGCGAAAATGAAGGTGATCTGGTAATGGCGGCCGACAAGGTCACGCCGGATGCCGTAAACTTCATGGCCCGTCATGGGCGCGGGCTCATCTGTGTTCCGACCACCGGCGAGCGGTTGCAGCAACTCGGCATCGAACGCATGGTCTTGCGCAACCGCGACTCCTTCAAAACGGATTTCCAGGTCAGCGTCGATGCGGCTCGGGGGATTTCCACTGGCATCAGTGCGGCGGACAGGGCGAAGACCATCGAAATCATGGCCAATCCCACCGCCGTGCCGGACGATCTGGTGCAGCCTGGCCATGTGTTTCCGTTGCGAGCCAAGCCCGGCGGCGTGTTGCAACGCGCCGGGCACACGGAGGCTGCCGTTGACCTGGCCACGCTCGCGGGGTGTCGGCCCATCGGCGTGATTTGCGAGATCATGAGCGACAACGGCGAGATGGCGCGGTTGCCGGAGTTGCGCCGTTTTGCGAAGAAGCATCGGCTCAGGATTTGCAGCATCGAAGAACTCATCGAGTTCCGCCGTACCCGCGAGCGGCTCATTGAGCGCGTGGAGACCATCCAGATGCCCACGGATTATGGCGACTTCCAGCTTCATCTCTACCGCGCAACGCTGGACGGACAGCATCATCTCGCGCTGGTAAAGGGCGACGTGGCCGGGAAGAAGAACGTTCTTGTGCGAGTCCACAGTGAATGCCTGACCGGCGACGTGTTCGGATCGCGTCGATGTGATTGCGGCCCGCAATTGCATCAGGCCATGCGGCAGATTTCCCAGGAGGGCTGCGGTGTGATCGTTTACATGCGGCAGGAGGGGCGTGGGATCGGGTTGGGGCCGAAGATTCAGGCATACAAACTTCAGGAGCGCGGCTACGATACCGTGGATGCGAATCTGAAGCTTGGTTTTCCCATGGATCTGCGCGAATACGGGTTGGGCGCGCAAATCCTCGTGGACCTCGGTTTGCGCACCATCCGCCTGCTGACCAACAACCCGCGCAAGATCGTGGGTCTGGAAGGGTATGGTCTCGAAATCACTGAGCAGGTGCCCATTCGCGTGAAGCCCAATGCCCACAACGCGAAATATCTCGCCACCAAACGGAAGCGGCTCGGCCACCGGATCTGAACGCGGACACGGTGAAGTATTTCAAGGCCATCGCCGCCATGTCGGAAAACCGCGTCATCGGATGCGGCAATAAAATCCCATGGCACCTGCCGGAGGATTTTAAGTGGTTCAAGACGATGACTACCGGAAATGTCATCGTGATGGGACGCAAGACCTTCGAGTCCATCGGTCGCCCGCTGCCAAACCGGGAGACGATCGTCCTCAGTCGGGGCGGGTTTGTTCATACAACCGTGCGCGTGGTGGCGAATTTGGATGCCGTGGATCCCACTTCAGACCCGCGCGACATTTTCATCTGCGGCGGCGCGCAGATTTATGAGCAGGCGCTGCCGCTGTGCTCGGACCTCTACCTCACCCGCGTAAAGCGCACCGTCGAAGGCGACGCTTTCTTTCCGCCGTTCGAGCATCTCTTCGAGTGCGTTGCTGTTCTCGGTGAGAATCCGGACTTCACCATCGAGCATTGGCGCCGGCTCGGGCTGGCTCCAGGCGAAAGTTGAGGCAACGCCGGGCTTTTGGTTTGCCGCTCATTTGGGAAACGGCTAATAGCTGGCGCCACTCAGAGTTCGAACACATGTCCACACCCAGGTCGCCAGGTGATTTCGCTCAAACCGGGACTCCTCCCCAAACGGAGGCATCCCGTCTCGCGGCCCTTCGCCGTTACGACATCCTCGATACGCTCCCAGAACCGGTTTTTGATGACCTCGCTGCATTGGCGGCGAACACCTGCGGGACGCCATTCGCCGGCATCATGTTCGTGGATGAGAACCGACTTTGGCTCAAGAGCCGGATCGGGATTGAGCCGACTGAACTATCCCGTCACGCACTGCCGTGTTCCAACGCAATCAACAGCGACGGGCTTTTCATTATTCCCAATTTGCGCCGGGCACCGCAGTGGACTCACAGCCCATTGGTGACCGATGGCCCGCGGCTGCGGTTTTACGCCGGGATGCCGTTGCGGACCTCGGACGGATTCGGGCTGGGGACGCTTTGGGTGGCGGATGCGCGCACGCGAAGGCTGACGGCGCACGCGCGCAATGGGTTGCGAATTCTCTCGCACCAGGTGGTGGCGCAGTTGGAGCTTCGCCGGCATCTCGTCGAACTGGAGCGGAGCCTTTTCGAGCATCGCCGCACGCAAGATGCGTTGCGCGATTCGGAGATGTTCTACCAGACGCTTGTCGAAACGCTTCCGCAGAACATTCTACGCAAAGACACCGAGGGCCGGTTCGTATTCGCCAACCGCCGTTTCTGCGTCTCGCTTGGCAAATCTCTGGAGGAAATTCTCGGCAAAACAGACTGGGATTTCTTTCCCGCGCATCTCGCTGAGAAATATCACCGCGATGACCTTCGCGTCATGGCCACGCGCGAGGCCGTGGATACGATCGAGGCGAATCAAACGCCCGCTGGCGATCGGATTTACGTTCACGTCATCAAGACGCCGCTTTATGACGGCGCGGGCAACGTCACGGGCATCCAGGGCATTTTCTGGGATGTGACCGAGCGCAAGCGCATGGAGGAGGCGTTGGCCTACGAACGCGACCTGCTGCGCGCTTTGTTGGAGAACATTCCCGACCGCATCTACTTCAAGGATCCAACCTCGCGGTTTCTGCGCGTGAGCAACTCGATGGCAAAGCGTCTCGGCATTGGCGACGCCCAGCAAGCCATCGGGAAGACGGATTTTGATTTCTACCCCAAGGAACGCGCGCAGGAGTTCTTCGCCGACGAGCAGCGGATCATTCTCACCGGCCAGCCGTTGATCAACAAACTGGAGCGCATCGTGGACCGCGACGGGCACGAGAGCTGGGCTTCGGTTACCAAGGTGCCGCTGCACAACAAGAGCGGCGCCGTGGTGGGCATGGTGGGCATCTCTCGCGATGTCACCAAGCTCAAGGAGGCCGAGGCGCTCCTGGCGCAGGCACGTGACGCCGCGCTTGAAACCGCGCGGGTCAAATCCGAGTTCCTCGCCAACATGAGCCACGAAATCCGCACGCCCATGAACGCCATAGTGGGAATGACGGACCTGCTCTTCGACACACCGCTCAACAAGGAGCAGCGCGAGTTCCTCCACACTGTCCGCAACGGCGCAGACTCCCTTCTGGCCATCATCAATGACATCCTCGACTTCTCGAAACTCGAGGCCGGCAAACTGTCGATCGAGACGCTGGACTTCGATTTGCGCGAACTCGTTGAATCGACCGTCGAACTCCTGGCCCAGCGCGCGCAGCAGAAGGGCATCGAACTGGCCTGCGCAATGGACGCGGACGTGCCGTTGAATCTGCGCGGTGACCCGGGTCGCATCGGCCAGGTACTGGCG
>CAYQWK010000407.1:0-5730 GCA_964420805.1 uncultured Bifidobacteriaceae bacterium
GATCGAAAGAGAATCGCCAGGGGTTGCGCAGCCCCACGGCGTAGAATTCCGTGCGTTTGATGCCGCCGGGATTCAACTCGCCCACCAAGTCGTTGGTCACCCACGGGTTGTCCGCCGGAACAAAATAATTCGTCGCGCCGCCGAGCGAGGGATGTGGGTTGGGCGGCAGGTTGGCGGGCAGTTTGTCCACGTCGAGCCGCAGGATGCCGGAGAAGAAGTCCTTGCGGATGGTCTGCGAATTGTTGAACGAGTCGTTCTGGTTCCCTTCGTCGCCAAGGCTGACGTAGAGATAGCCGTCCGGGCCGAAGTGCAGGTCGCCGCCGTTGTGGTTGCAGGCCTCGTCGCGCTGGGTGAAGAGCACGAGTTCCGTGTTGGTGAGCGCGGAGTTGCCACCGGGCGTGGTCATCTGGAATCGCGACACGCGTTGATGCAACGAGTTCGTTCCGCCCGGCACCGGCGTGGTGGCGGTGGTGGAATGGAACAGGAAGAAATAGCCGTTGGTGGCGAAGCCTGGATGCAGCGCCACGCCGAGCAACCCTTCCTCGCAACCACCAGTGATGCGCGAAGTGATGTCCATCACCACCGTGCGGTTCGGGGCGGCGAGGTTGGTGATGACGGTCAGGCGTCCGCCGCGTTCGAGCACGAAGATGCGGTTGGTCTCGCCGGGGGGCGTGGTCAGCGCGATGGGTGCCGTGAACGTCGGCCCGGCAAAAGCCGTTTCGAGCATGTAGCCGAACTGCGGAGGTTGGGAGGGCATCCGCAGGGTAGGCGGCGGGTTGGTGTCCGTAATCAGCGCACTCACGGCCGTTCCGAACACGATGTCGGTGCTGCCCGCCGTCGTTTGATGCACTTCGACGGCAAGGACATTGGTGCCAGTCACAAGGTTGGTTGCCACGACTGGGCCGGAAAGCGTGGTGACTTCAAAGGCGAGGGCGTCGTGGCTGGAGGCGAGATTCGTGTAAGAGATCACCGCCGGCGCGGCGGGAAGGTACTGCCGGAGAATCTCGCGGCCATTGAGATAAAACACTGCGCCGTCATCGATCAGGTTCGAGAAGGCGAGTGACACGCCGGACACGCCGCCAGTGTGGACGAACGTCGTGCGGAAATAATAGGTGATGCGTCCGAGGGTGAGGGTGGTGTTGGTGCGCGCGATGACGAATGGATTACTTGCGTCCTCAACGGCGAGCACGCCGCGCCCGGCGGGCAGCGCCGAGTCGTTGAAGGCGGGTGCGGTCCAGTTCGTGCCGTCGTAGGAGACGGTCTGGTTGTAGCGCCATGACGAATTGGTGAGAGAAAGAAGGATGACCTCCGTGGTTTGCGCCACGGCGGAGGTGGCGAAGGAGGCGATGGCCAGCCAGCAGGCGGCGCGGGCAACGACGGCGTGCGCGAGATTTCTCATGTGCTTGTCGGGTTGATGATGCCGGCCGCGGGCTCGGTTGTTCAGGCACCCGACGACCGCGCGCACTATCTTCGCAACCCGGCGTCCGCTCAAGCGACAATGCGTTGGGGAACGGTGATGGGGCGCGTCCTACATTCTTCCACCATGCACATTTCCGAGTGGTGGAGCTCGTCGCGCTGCGACGAGTGGCACCGCGTCCAGCGCCGCAACAGCCGGCCTTACGCCCTCTTTGCCGTCCGCTCTGCGCGGACGGGGTTGTCGCAGCGCGACAACCACCACCGGCAAGAAAGTGGTATTCGCCCGATGTCGCGCGCGGTGTGCGGGCGAGCTTGAATCAACGCGAGATCAATCCTCGGTGCCGGATATGTCTTCTTCACCTGAAGGGCCATTGTGGCAGGTGTAGCAGCCAATGGATGTGCCCGCCGCGATTCGCACCACGCCGTGTTCGGTCGAGAACACGCGGTCGGCGAGCGCCTTCGAAAGCACGGTGCCGCGGAAATCGGCACCGTGGCAGGCGGCGCATTGGGTGAGGCTCTTCTTGCCCGCATCTCCGTGGCTGCGCGCCCAACCCTGCCCGATCGGGTGCAGGCCGTGCGGGCCGCCGCTGTAGTTCTTCGGGGTGGTGGCATGACACACGGAACACTCGGCGATCACGCCCGCGTGTCCCTGGAGTTTGATGCTCTGGATGTTGTCGTTGCGATGCAAAGACGGGTACTCCGCGTGGGTGGAGCCGTGGCAGGCGCTGCATTTCATGCCGCCGTGCCCGGTGGAGAAACGATAGAGGGAAAGGCCGGCGGCGGGGGCGTTGGCTGTGGTTGCAAAGGTCTGGTCCGCAGGCACGCGAACGTGGCCGGGCGCATCGAACACGGAGGTGAAACGGACCTGCCCGCTGTTCTTCGTGGCGGTGCCGGTGTGGCAGGCGCCGCAGCCCGGTTCGTCGAGCCATCCCGTCCGCGAACGTGAACCGACTGCGCTCATCGTGCCGTGACAGCTCTGGCATTGCATGACCATCGAACCATCGTCCGCCGTGGCCGCGCCCATCGCGCCGCGCAGGCAGCGCGTGGTGGAACCGGGATGGCAGCGGTAGCAGGCGGCGCGATGGTTCGCGTTGCCGAGAGTGAGATTCAGGTCCGGATCGCGCACGGCGGCATGTCGGGAATGAACCGCGGCGGTGAGCGGGCTGACTCCCGCGATGCCGGTGCCGGGGAGGGCTTCGGAAAGATGGCAGCGCGCGCACAGGACCGGCCGGCCATCGTTCACGACGTTCGCGAAGAGGCCGTTGGTGTTGTAGCCTGCGGCCTTCAGGACCGCGGCGTAACCGGCGCCGCGGCGGCTGTCATGGAGCTTGAGGATGTTAAGGCGGTAGTCGCGTTCGGCGTTCGGCGAGTTCACCCAGCCGCCCGGCGGTTGCGCGTCCAGTTGCGTGCCCGAGCCGTGGCAGGCGCGGCAGTCCATTTCATCCGATACCGGCAGGACTACATCGGTGGTTGCCATGACCCGCGTTCCCTTGCGCGCTGTGAGGCGCATCATCGGGTAGGTGTTCTTGCGGCTCTGGTCGTCGTAGGGCGTGATTGGAATTCCCGGCGCCTCGAAGACGCCGTAATTGGTGTCGAAGCCGAACTTCTGCGGCGTGTTGGCGGGTCCGGGCATGTTGAATCCCGCCAGGCCCTTGTCCGGCGCCACGTTTCCGTAAAGCACTGAGGCAAACTGGTAGAAGTTGCCCTTTCCCGCGGACGAGCGGTTGATCGAGCCGTCGGGATCGGCCATGGCTTCATAGGTCACGGTGTAGCCTTGGCGGGCCGTGACCAATTTGCCTGCGACGACAACCTGGGCATCAACGGTGTTGAACGGGGGCAGGATTGAGAACACCGAGTAGTCGCTGTCCATGCAGTGCATACCGAGGTTGTTCCAGCCCAGGACCACGGCCTTGGTGGCGGCGTGCGCGGCGAACGGCGCGTGCAGCGCCATGACAGCCAGTGCCGTGGCACCGGCGCGCAGGAGCGGTTTTAGGAGAACGGACACGGCGAAGTTTGATGATGCTGTTTTCATAAGGTTTCTCGACGGTGAGCATTATCGGCATCGACCATTAAACTGCGGTGAATGGCAGATTAAAAAACGCTTATGGAATATTCCGCACGCGGCGCCGGTTCAGGCGTCGTCGGCCGGCGTGGTGGGAACGGTCCCGGCGCGCGGTTAGTTTTCCGCGCGCCGGCGGGCGACATTCGGTCGCGTTGTCAGCGCGAGACGGTTTCGGTCGTTGGCTCTGCGGGCTGGGACTTTCCGCTGCTCTCGTTCGAGGTGGTTTTGGAGGCGGGGTCGAGTGGGTGCTCTTCGTGCATCCAGTGTTCGGACACGCCACCGTCCCAGCAGGCCATGTTCAATGGATACACGTCGGGGTCGAAGATGACGTGGTAGAAGTGCCAGACCACTATGGCGAGGCAGGCGAGGATGGCCTCGTAAAGATGAATGGTTAGCGCCACGTCCACCGCCCAGCGCGGCAGGAATTTCGTCACGTCCATTTTGAACCAGATCACCAGGCCGGTGACGCCCATGATGATGGTGCCCCAAACCACCGCCCAATATTCCATCTTCTCCGCATAGCCGAACCGGGCGAACTGCGGGCGTTGACGGCTTAGGCCGACCAGATGGCGGATCGCGAGGGTGAAATCGGCGACATCCTTCCAGGTCGGGAAAAGGTCGCGCACCAGGCGGCGGCCTGGCTGTTTTGCGATCACATAGAAGACATGGTACACGCCGGCCACCATCAGCACCACGCCCGCGCCGCGGTGCAGCCAGCGCCGCAGCGGTTCGCTTGAACCCATCAACCAGCCCCAGGACTCCGGGTATTTGAGCGCGAAACCCGTGATGGCCAGCACGATGAAACTCGCCGCCAGCACGGCGTGTTGAAGTCGTTGCGAACGATCCATGCGCTGAACGGGGCGGTGGCGCTTGGAAAAGGCTGCGTGCAGTTTTCGGAACATCAGCAGGCCGTTGTGCGCCAGCATGAAGCCGATCACGCCGAAGATGAGCAGGAGGTAGATCTTCCGTACCCACCAGTTCAGCCGGTCGCCGAACCCGCCGCTGCTCTTTGCTGACGAGATATCGACGTGGATGGTGCTCAACGCGAACTTCTCGGTCGCGCCTGGATGGCATTTGCCGCAGGTGGCGACGAGGTTGTTTGTGTGAATGGTGGAGCGGGGGTCCGTCGAGGGCAGTATTTTATGAAAGCCGTGGCAGCTCCCGCAATTAGCCGCGAGGGTTGATCCGTATTGCGACGCCAGCCCGTGGTAGCTCTCGAAGAACGTCTTCACGCGGTCCTTGGGCATGCGGAACTTGGTGTTGATCTTCTCCGACGAGTGACATTTGCTGCACACGTCCTTGGAAATCTTGAGTGATGTGTCCGCGCCGGTGAGCGCCTCGATTTTGTGCTCGGAATGGCAGTCGATGCACGAGGCCGCTTCGCGATGGCCGGCAGCGATGGATTTGCCGTGAACACTCGTGGCGATATCTTTGGCCGCCTGGTCGTGGCACCCGCCGCAGGTTCTGGCCAGGTTGTTGAAATGCAGGGGCGAGTTCGGCGAGGTGGGCGGCAGCACTTCATGGCTGTCATGGCAATCCTGGCAGGACGCGGAGTTTTGCTTGCCCGCCCGTGCAGCCAGTCCGTGGACGCTCGCGCCGTAGCTTTCCGACTGGCGCTCGTGGCAGGTGGCGCAGTTCACGGGCTTCGCGGCGAGGTTGTCGTCGGGATGCTTGCGCGTCAGGTCGGAGTGGCAGGCCACGCACAGGTTGGTTTTGTGGGCGGAGGCGGCCAGCTTCCTCTCGTCCACAAAGAGCGCCTTTACTTTGCCGGCCGCGTTGGTGGATGCGAGCGTCTTGTCGTTGTGGCACTCCATGCAATCGCTGTTCTTGATGATGTCAGCGCCGTGGGTGGGGGGCGTGAGAAACAACACGAGGGGAAAGGCGGTGAGAAGAACCGCCCTTTCAGCGAGCGAACGAACCAACATGCTTCCTTTCCTCCGCCGTTATGAAAAACGGCGGTTTGTTTTGACCGACGACTCCCCTGACCGAGTTGCGCCCGGGCGAAGATGCCCGGGACCAGGCCGGCGGCGGCCGGGGCAGTGCCGCCGCCGGAAAATCTGGTGTGGCTAGTGCGCCAGCCGGGTGGCCATCGCGTAGATGATGAGCACCAGCAGCACGAGGCCGAGGCCGAAGAACACGTAGCCGAAGCTCCGTGCGATACTCTTCCAGCGCAGCCATTCGTCCCGCACGCGGTGTTCGTCGAGCCGGCCCTCGGCCACCAGCCGCTCATACCAGCGGCGGCGCTCGTGGAG
>CAYQWK010000408.1:0-5730 GCA_964420805.1 uncultured Bifidobacteriaceae bacterium
GAGTAGCTTGCCGAACTCCAGGCCCGTTCCGCTTATGGTCTTGCCCGTGCCTGTCAGCACGAGCGCCCCGCTGCCAGGGCCGTGCGTGAAGCTGCCAGCTCCGGTGGTTCCCAGGTTTCCGGAGACATTCAGGCTCGTTGTCGCGGAGGCCGTGATCCCTGGCTGTGAGAAGTAAAGGTTGGAAAAGTTGTTCGTTCCAGCGCCGGTCAGGATCGCGTTTAGCCCCGCGAACGTCATGGTGCCAGTCCCCCCGTTGAAGATTCCGGCGTTCGTCCAGTTTCCGGCCACCGAGTGCGAGAAGGAACCACCGTTGAAGATCGTGCCGGTGCCCAGGCTCACACTACCGAACACACTGATGCCGGCGGCGGCCGTGAATCCGACTGATGTCGCGCTTCCCTGATTAACGACTAGATTGCCGGCAATGTTCAAAGCCGAACCCGGCATGGTTTTCGTGACCGTGCCCGTGCTGCCGCTTAATACCAGGTGTCCGTAGGTTTCAGCCGACACGGCTTGATTTCCGCCCGCGTATTCAATCGTGCTGGACGATGCGATCACATGGTTGGCGAAGTTGGCGGGAAAGGTCGCGGTTCCCTCGATGCGCAATTTCGCTCCTGCTGCCACGGTGAAGGTGCCCCCTGGCACGGTGGTTCCACGGCTGGCCGAATAGCCGGCCAGATTCAAAGTGCCGCTGTTCACCTCGATGTTGCCCGCCGCCACGTTCGTTGCCACAAGCGATGGCAGGTTGCCTGACAAGGTCTTCACGCCACCTCCACTGATTCTCAACGTCCCGTACGTGAAGCTGTTCGTTACGGATTGGTTGCTGCTTCCGGCGTAGTCGATGATGGAGGCGCCGCTCAATGTCTTCGTGCCGGTCAGCGGGAAGTTCGCTCCGAAACTTGCTCCGCGAATCTTGAGTGTGGCGCCGGCCGCGACAGTCAGTGAACCCGGGCCGGCCATGGCGAATCCCGTGCCCGCGCCCGAATCCAGAGTTCCATTTACCGTGAGCGAGTTCGTGACATTAACATTTGCCGCCAGTGTCACTGAGCTGCCAAGGCTGACCACCATCCGCCGGAAGCCTGTTGTCGAGGTCCCGCCGATCTGCTGGTTGGCGCCGTCAAATGAAACCGTGCTGCTTGAGCCGCCGGAACCTGCATAAGAGCCGGAGTTCGTCCAATTGCCGGCCAGGCTGATCACTCGCGTGGTCGAGCTTGCCGTCTGGTTGATTCTGCCGTTCGGGCCGATGGTCAGATCCCCCGAAATGGTCAACTTGCGCGAAATTGTCAGGACGGAGGTTTTCACTCCATTGCCGATGGTCAACGATCGGCAGGAACCGGAATAACCGCTTGCGGTCAGGCTTGGCTGATTCGTTCCCGTGAAACTGGCATCGCCAATAATCGCATCAATGCTCGAGCTCGGGATGCCCGCCGTCCAGTTCGCCGCGTTGTTCCAACTGGTGCTTGATGTTCCCTTCCACGAGGTTTGGGCGCTGGCAGTTGCGATCAGGAGGACCTGCGACAGCAGGAAAGACGCGCACCAGGGGCGGGATGATTTCAATCTCATGGGAATTCGGGGGATGAGGGAAGGAAGGACGCCTCCTTCCCGTTGTTGCAGGTGTAAATGAATGGCGTACGGCCAACGAAAGCGCCGAGACTCCATTCGGTGCAATCGCACCGAATGGCGGCCTTCAAAACGCGCCGCACCGACTTCATTTCACAATCGGTTTCGACGGTCGGCGGAAGGAGTTTAGAAAAAAGTCATCAAATCTGCATTCTCCGGCACCGGCTTCAATCAGCGATGGCCAATTTTGCGCGCAAAATTTCCCGGCCTCCTGCATTGAAACCGCCCCTGCCGGCGTGTTGAGTCTTCCCCATGAAATCCCGGGCAACGTCCTGTTTGTTATTCGCGTTGGTCACGGTGGTTTGCGCTTCTGGTTTCCTCTCATCCGCAGCCGGAATCCCGCCAAACGTGCTGCTCATCGTGGCCGACGACCTTGGCGCGGTGGATGTGGGCTGCTACGGCGCGAAGGATCTGGTGACTCCGCACCTGGACGCGCTGGCGGCGCGCGGTGTGCGGTTCACGCAGTTTTACTCGGCGGCTCCGGTATGCTCGCCATCACGCGCGGCGTTGTTGACCGGGCGCTATCCCCTGCGCGCCGGGTTGACCGGCAACGCCAGTTCCCAACGTGGCGGCAAGGCGGCCATGCCCGGCGCCCAGTTGACGCTGGCCGAGATGTTGAAACCTGCCGGCTATTCCACCGCACAGATCGGCAAGTGGCACCTCGGGTTCACTCCGGAAACCATGCCCAACGCGCAGGGTTTCGACCTCGCCTTCGGCCACCTGGGCGGTTGCATCGACAACTACTCGCACTTCTTTTACTGGGACGGGCCGAACCGCCACGACCTGTTCCGCAACGGTACGGAGATTCACGCGCCGGGCCGGTTCTTCGGCGACCTGATGGTCGAGGAGACCGCGCGGTTCATGGAGCAGAACCGTACACGGCCGTTCTTCATCTACTTCGCGCTGAACATGCCGCATTACCCCTATCAAGGTGATCCCAAATGGCTCGAACGTTTCAAAGACCTGCCGGCCCCGCGCAACCTCTACGCGGCATTCGTGGCCACGATGGACGAACGCATCGGCGCGGTGTTGAAGAAAGTGGACGACCTCGGCTTGCGCGAGCGGACGCTGGTCATCTTCCAGTCGGACAACGGCCATTCCACCGAGCAGCGCGCCCACTTTGGCGGCGGCAGCGCCGGGCCGTATCGCGGCGCAAAGTTCAGTCTCTTCGAGGGCGGAATTCGCCTGCCCGCCATCATTTCATGGCCGGGCCAATTGCCCGAGGGCCAGGTGCGCGATCAGATCGTCCACGCCTGCGACTGGATGCCGACCATCGCCGAGTTGGCCGGGGCAAAGCTGCTCAACGCCGACATCGACGGCAGGAGCATTGTCCCCGTGATCCGCTCGGCCACCGCGCCGGGTCCGCACGACGTTCTGCACTGGAGCGGCGGAGCGCCGAACGCGCAATGGGCTGTGCGCGCCGGGGATTGGAAGCTGATCGGCCACGCGCAGGACACCGCCGGAGGCGCGTTGAGCGCGGCGGACAAAAAGCTGTTCCTCGCCAACCTGCGCGAGGACATCTCGGAAACCCGCAACCAGGCTGAAGCCCGGCCCGAAATTGTCGCGCGCCTCCAGCGTTTGCATGACGAATGGTTCCAGGCACACCGACACGAGGCCACCGACGCGCCCGTCGCCGACAAGGCCGGGAATGAGAAATAGCGTGGTGAGGTAGGCCACCTTCATTCGGTGCGAGATTTGCAGATTCCTTTCTTGGCTCAAAAACCCGAGAAAGCACCGCAAACCGCTGAAAACAGGCTCCACAACCCAAGTTTCCTGAAAGTTGGTCCCGGAAATGGCTCCACAAACACTTGTCGGGTTCTTTGCACCCACAAAAAAGGCTCCACAACGGAATCTGGATTACCAGACGCTTCCAAAAAAGCTCCACAATGGAAAATTGGACAATGGACGTGTCCTAAAATGGCTCCACAACGAGTTACACGACGTCCGCAGCAAGAAATAAAGCTCCACAACATCATGGCAGGTTACAAAACCTCGGATTTTGGCTCCACAAAGGACGTGTTTGGTGTGTGGCTACAAAATTAAGGCTCCACAACAGTCACTGGAGAAAGAAAATGTCCGTTGTGGAGCCATAAACGGAAGTCAGGGGTCTGCGCCTGCGCAGTGTGGAGCCAAACCCTCGCCTCATTTCCGGCGGCGAGGGATTTTCTTTCGGGTCAGCGCCGGACTGTTCCACCTTCTTAGCGCGATCGCCTGCATGCGCTTGCTCAAGGGGCATTTCTGACTCGGAGTGGAGCCATCCATCGCCTTGCCGCCAACCGCGTTGTCGGGCTATCCACCGGGCGACAATGACAGATCAATCCTCGAACTTGAATGACGCAACGATGACACCGTTTCCGTTTCCTCGTGTCACGGCGTGGTCATAGGAAGCGTTTAAGACGATGCGAAAAGTGCCGCCCGGGGCGGCAAGAAACTGGTGCCCCGTGGTCGTAGTGCCAAAACCAGGAAGGAAGCCGTACCTGGAGAAGGAGTTGGTCGATTGCGTGATGCCATGTCGGTTCATTTTAACAAAAGTGAGCGATTTTTTCAGGTCGCCAATGGCTTCCACAAAGCCGCCATCGCGAGTCGGGGCAAAACCGATACCGTAATAGAAGCCGGTATTGATACGCCACCGCACCCGGCCTGATGCCGAAACGAGTGTGGCGAAGGTGCTTGAACGGCTGGTGAGGAGAAACTCTTGAGCGGGAGTGACGAGGATACGATCGGCCTCGAACCGGGCATCGTTGCGCGCCGCGATCTTCCGGCCATGCGCGAACACGGTGTAGCCGTTGTTTCCGGCAACACAGATGGACCTTGCGCCTGCGGCGACGACACTCGATCCGTTGACGACGCCGGAATGGCGTCGAACCCAACGTACCGCGCCAGCGTCTTCATTGAGCGCGGTAATCCAGTTTGGCACGCCGCTGACAACGAGTTGACCGCCCGGACTCCAAGCGAGCGAATCCCGAAGACCCAAGCCGGACAGGAAGGACAGTTTTATGGGGAGGGGGCGCCGCCACCATTCGACTCCGGACGGTCCCAATTTCGACACAAACGCTTCGAGGTTGAAGCCACCGTCCCCTGATTCAATGAAGCCCGGCTGATAAATAAATACATTTCCAGCCTCATCGGCGGCGAGAGCCGCGCCCGAAGCGAAATTGGCGATGGGTCGCGGATCAATGCGGTACCACGCCAGTCGGCCTTCGATTATCTTCGCTGTCCAACGAATAGTCCCGACATCGTCATGAATTCGTCCTGTGACAACAACCGCGTTTGATCCTGCGACAACCATCGCGTCGGTGTAGAAGAGTTGGAGGAGCGGATTGACGTATTCCCACTGCTTGTTTCCCGACGAATCAAACGAGGCGACGCAAGGAATTGCTCTACCCAGATTGGTGGCGAGGACTCCGGCAACGATCGTGTCTCCATTGCTGGTCACCAATGATTGGTGTGCTGTGTAGTATGCGAGTGGAAAGCCCCATCCATCAGTAACCGGGTTCGTCAGCCCCGAACGCCACAACTCGCGAACCGCTCCTTCGGCACACAGCGCAAGGGCGAACACGAAGAACGCGGCTCGGAGCACCGCACGCATCAACTCTCCATCGCCCGCGCGATGCTGTGGAACCAGCCATCGTGCAACTCGGTCAGCGGCCAGGAGAATTCGCCGGCCGGAGTCTTGATGCTCAACGTCCCGCCTCCAACCTTGCCAATCTGCGCTGCCGGGATGCCGAGAATTTTCGCCTGGCTCAGAATCTTCGTCGCGTTGATGGCCGTGCAGGAAACGATGATGCGCGACTGGGTCTCACCGAACAGCAGCGCGTCGAGACGCACGTCTTTCACGCCGGACAAGTCCACCTCCGCTCCGATCAAATGCGGCGTTTCGCGCGCAAATTGCCGGCTGATGCAGCTCTCGGCCAGCGCCACGGCCAGGCCGCCTTCGCTGCAATCGTGCGCGCTTTTGACCGCGCCCTGGGCGATCCAGCCGCGCAGCGCGTCGTGCAACGACTTCTCCTTCTCCATGTCGAGGCGCGGCGGTGTGCCCGTCTTCTTCCCGAGAACCTGCTTGAGGTAGGCGGAGCCGCCGAGGCCCTGAAGTTTGTCGCCGCGGTCCACGAT
>CAYQWK010000409.1:0-5729 GCA_964420805.1 uncultured Bifidobacteriaceae bacterium
GACCGCGGCGCTACTCGTCGCAGCGCGACGAGTTCCACCACCCAGAATTAGGCATCGTGCAAGAAGCTGAGATGCGCCCAGCCAACGGCCCGCCGGAATTTTTCCATCGAATCCCGCTCCGTCGGAATGGTTCAATGCGCGTGATGTTTCTGACACGCAGCCTGGCCCCGATTATCCTCGCGCTTCTGGCGTGGCTGCCGCGCGCGATCGCGGCGGACGCGGAAACGCGCGCGTTCAATGCCGCGTCGAAGGCGTTTCAGGACGGCAATCACGAGTTCGCCGAACGCACCTTCGGCAGTTTCGTGGCGCAATTTCCCGCGTCGCCGCGCGTGCCGGCGGCGTTGCTCGCGCAGGCACGGGCGGCGTTGGCACTGCGCCGGTTTCAGCCCGCTTCCGACCTGCTGACCACGAACCTGGCGCGGGCCGGCGCGCTGGCCGACCATTTCGAGTTCTGGCTGGGCCACGTGCGCTTCCAGAGCGGAAAACTCGATGAGGCGGCCGCGACTTTTGCCGGAATGGTCCGGACCCACACGAATTCCCCGCTCCGGCTGGACGCGGTGGTGGCCGAGGCCGAGGCGCGGTTCAAACTGCGCCAGTGGCCGCAGGTCACGGCGCTGCTTGGCGTGCCCGGGGGCATTTTCTCACGGCTGGCCACCGAGCGCGGCAGCAACGACCTCGTTGTCGCCCGCGGCGCGTTGCTCCTGGGCGAGGCGCATTTTCTTTTGAAGGCCCTGCCCGAGGCCGAGCGGGTCTTGTCGGCGATGAGTGAGGCGGCGCCTTCGCCGCAGTTGCGCTGGCAGCGGCAGTTTCTCCTCTGCCAGGTGCAGTTCGCGAGGCAGCGCGCGGAACAGGCGCTCGCCGGGACCACGAACCTGTTCGTCCTTGCCGCGACGACCTCGCGGCCGGAGTTGCAGGCGGCCTCCGTCGCGTTGCGCGGCGAAATCCTCCAGGCACTCGGCCGGCCGCAGGACGCGGTGCAGAATTTCGAGGCCAACCTCGCGCCAACCGCCCCGCCGGACCGTCGCCGCGAGGCTTTCCTCAAGATTGTGCAACTGACGCTCGCGCAGAACCGGCTTGGGGACGCCGTGGCGCGGCTCGACCGCTTCCTCGCCGAGCGCACGAATGAAATCGGATCAGACATCGTGCTGCTTTCCCTCGGCGAATTGCGGCTCAAGCAACATCTACTCGGCACGAACGCGCCCCTCTCAACCAACGCTCCCGCCGTGACGAACCTGCTCGACGGCGCGCTGGCCGACCTTGGCCGCGTGGTGCGGGATTTTCCGAAAAGCCCCTTCCTGCCGCAGGCGCAACTCGCGCGCGGTTGGGCGTTGCTGGAAGGCGGGAAACCGGCGGAGAGCCTGACCGCGTTCCAGGCTGCTGCGGATGGATTGCCGCCCTCCGACGCGCAAGCCGTGGCACGCTTCAAACTGGCAGACCTCCAGTTCGCCGCCGGCGAAATCACCAACGCGGTGCGCAATTACCGTCACGTGGTCCGCGATTACGGCGCGTTCGCGCGGACGCAGGCCGAACTGGTCCCGCACGCGCTTTATCAGATGGCCCTCGCCGCCGTGGCGGCGCGCGACATCGAGGCCGCGTCCGAGGCCGTCGAGCACATCCTGGCCGAACACCCGGCCAGCAGTTACGCCGACCGCAGCCTGCTGCTGGTGGGGCAGGCGATGAACGATCTCGCCAGCCCCGTGGCCGCGCGGAAGGTTCTCTCCGAGTTCTCGCGCTTCTCGAACTCGACGCTGCTGCCCGAGGTCAAGCTGGCCCTGGCCCGCACGCACGAGCGCGAGGGCAACTGGCCGGCGGCCATCGTGGAATACGACCAATGGGTCGCGCGTTTCCCGGCCAACACCAACCTCGCCCGCGCGGAGTTCTCGCTGGCGCTGGCGCATTTTCATGCCGGCCACGAGACCAACGCGCTTTCGCGCTTCACCAACTTCGTCTCGCGTTTCGCCACCAACGCGCTGGCCGCGCGCGCGCAGAATTGGATTGGGGATTACTTCTTTAATCGCGGCGTGCTGCACAGCCGGGACGACCGCAGCGACGACGACTTCCGGGAGGCGGAGAAGAATTACCAGTTGCTCTTCACTCCGCGGACCATCGCCACGAACTGGCCGGTCACGGACCTGACCTACGCCGCGCAGTTGAAGGCCGGGCGCGCGGCGTTCCGCCGGCAGAACTGGGAACAGGCCGTCACCTATTTCACCAACCTCATCAACCTCACCTCCTGCCCGCCCGCGCTGGTGGTCGAGGCCGCGTTCGCCTATGGCGACACTTATTGCGAGCGACCCGGCACCAACGTCATTGAGCGATACTCGACCGCCCTGGGGATTTTCGGATTCATTCCCCAGCATTACCCGGGCGACCCGCGCGTGGCGCGCGCCTGGGGCCGGATGGGCGATTGCGCGTTGCAACTGGCGGCAGCCGATCCCGCTGAATACGCAAAGGCCTACGAGAACTACCGCAAGGTGACGAACTCGTCGTTCGCCGACATCGCGACGCGCAGCCAGGCCGAAATCGGATTGGGCCACGTGCGGCGCGGCCAGGCCGCCGCTGCCACCGGAGCGGAGGCAACCCTGCTGCTCGACGAGGCGATGAACCATTACTTAAACGTCGCCTACGGACTGAACGTGCGCGGTGAAGAATCACCCGATCCGCTCTGGGTCCGAGACGCCGCGCTCGCGGCGGCCCGCGTGGCGGAGAGCCAGGAGAAATGGCAGCGCGCCATCGACCTTTACCGCCGCGTGGGCGAGATGATCCCGGCGCTGCGCGATGCGATGGAACGCAAGGCATCCACCGCCCGTGAAAAGCTGGCGTTGCGAAAGGGTTGAGTCCTCGGGTTCCTGCGTGTGACCGAGCGCCGGTCGGACTGCTGGTTGGAGCTTACTTGTTGTTTGAAGTTTGATGTTTGGAGTTTCTCCGCTCCTTCCGCCACTCTCCGCCGCGTTGCACTGGAATCCATCGTCTCTCTGGCCGCGACGCGCCCTCGCCGTGCTGGCGGGCGTGTGTCTCGCGTTGTCGTTTCCGGGCGCGAACATTGCCGGGTTGGCGTGGATCGCGCCGGGGTTGATGTTGCTCGCCGCGCGTGGTGGTTCGGCGTTCCGGCTCGGATACCTCGCGGCCTTCACCCATTACCTGATTTCGCTGGCGTGGCTGTTGAACATTCCGGTGCGGTACTTTCCCATCCTTGGCTGGATCGCGCTGGCGGCCTACCTCGCGTTGTATCCGGCGCTGTGGACGTGGTTCTGCGAACGGTTGCGGCCGGCGGATGATTCCACCTGGACCCAACGCACCGGACACGCGCTGGCCTGTGCCGCGGCATGGGTGGCGATAGAGATGCTGGTTTCGCGCGTGCTCACGGGTTTCCCGTGGAACCTGCTCGGGGTGTCGCAGCACCGGCTGGGGCCGCTCATTCAGATCGCCGCGGTGACGGGCGTTTACGGCGTGTCTTTCCTGGTCGCGTGGTTCTCGGCGGCGCTGTTTCACGCGGGGCAGACAGCCCTGCGGCGTCCAGGCGCACGGCAGTTGTGGTTGCGGGAAATCTTCCTGCCCACGCTGGCTGCGGCGCTCGCCTTCGCGGTTGGATGGCATTGGATGTCCAGGGACCGGAAACCGGAACGGACTCTGCGCGTGGCGCTCATCCAGCCCAGCATTCCGCAGACGATGATCTGGAACGCAGCCGACTCGGACCTGCGTTTCAAGGAACTGCTCAAACTCACCACCGCCGCGCTGACAAACAACCCCGGCCTCGTGATCTGGCCGGAGGCGGCCGTGCCGAAAATGCTCATGGATGACGCGCCCACCTTTCGCGCCGTAACCGGACTGGCGGCGGAAGCGCGCGTGCCGATGTTGATCGGCTCGGATGACTTCGGGTTGCGGGGCACGAACGTGGTGTTCTTCAACTCCGCGTTCCTCGTCGATGCGCAAGGCCGCGTTACTGGCACGTATCGCAAACGGCGGCTGGTGATTTTTGGCGAATACGTGCCGTTGGCGGAGACGTTGCCGTTCATCAAGTACCTCACGCCAATTTCGGGTGGGTTCACGCCGGGCGAAAAGCCGGTCACCTTCGACATTGGCCCGGAAGGCCCGCGCACGTCGGTGTTGATCTGCTTCGAGGACACCTTTCCGCATTACGCGCGCGAACACGCCGCGCCGGGCCTTGATTTCCTGGTCAACATCACGAATGACGGCTGGTTCGGGGAAGGCGCGGCCCAGTGGCAGCACGCGGCGAATGCGGCCTTCCGCGCGGTCGAGAACGGCCTGCCGCTCGTCCGCTGCGCCAACAACGGCATCACCTGCTGGGTCGATGCGCGCGGCCGTCTGCGCGACGCCGGGTTCGACCACCCGGGCGACGTGTACCGCGCCGGAATCAAGGTGGTTGAGATTCCCCTGGGCGGGAACGCCGCCGGGACATTTTACAATCGCCACGGCGACTGGTTCGGCTGGACGTGCCTGGCATTGACAGGCGCAGTGGTGGCGGGTTCGCGAATCAAGTTTTCGCGGCGGCGTTGAAGCTCCAGAGGGCGGGCATACGATTCCCAGCGTTGCGCTGCGCTGGTCTCGTTCATCCCGAAGCTGTCGGTGGTTTTTGTCGCGCCAGGCGTGCGGAACGGATTCCGGTGGTCCAGTTGCGCCGCTGAACGCGGCGCTACTCGTCGCAACGCGACGAGTTCCACCACCATCTCGGGATGCGCCACGCTGGTTTGGCACCGCCCGCCTACCTTGACATCCCCCTGCCGCATCCCGAACACTCCGGCCCCTGTTTTATGGCCGAACCCAAAGAAAACCTGTTGATGGAGAAGATCGTCTCCCTCTGCAAACGCCGAGGCTTCATCTTCCAGTCCTCGGAGATTTACGGTGGCATCAACGGCTTCTGGGATTACGGCCCGCTGGGCGCCGAGTTGAAGCGCAACGTGAAGGAACTCTGGTGGAACGCCATGACGCGCGTGCGCGAGGACGTCGCCGGCCTGGAGGCCACCATCATCATGTCGCCGAAGATATGGGAGGCCAGCGGCCACACAGCCACGTTCAGCGACCCCATGTGCGACTGCCTACTGAGCAAGAAGAGATTTCGAGCGGACCAAGTCGAACCACAATCAGGAACAGTATATTACTTTCGTGGAGCGGTTGACGAGAGCACTGCATTCAAATTGGTCGAAAGCTTGCTGGAGCATTCAAACCCAGACATTCGTCAGGAGGTAGCTGATTTGGTTGGTGCCCACGCTGACTACGGTCACGACGTAGTTCAAGGATTGGTTAATATTTTCGTTCCAGATCGCGCCGAAGTTCTCTCAGAACTCGAAAGGATTGAGGAAATTCTACAACGTGAACATGGGGAAAGTCGACGCAGTTACTGTAGCCGACCGTTTAGCGTGTTGGTTCCGGATGGGGGTAACAAGTTGAGCGGACGAAAAGTTGCGAAGCAGTTCTACGAACTATTTGGGTTGATAAACCCCTTTCTCATCGAAGTGGCTGCTTTTCCTCCTGAACGGGTGGTTAACGTCACGACGCACAATCCGGAAAGTGGTGCCGAATTGAGCGAACCACGGCCTTTTAACTTGATGTTCAAGACCTACGTTGGGCCAGTTGCTGATGAGGACAACATCGCCTACCTCCGCCCGGAGACGGCGCAGGCCATCTTCGCGCAGTTCAAGAACGTGCTCGAAACGTCGCGGCAGAAGGTGCCGTTCGGCATCGCGCAGGTCGGCAAGGCCTTCCGCAAC
>CAYQWK010000410.1:0-5710 GCA_964420805.1 uncultured Bifidobacteriaceae bacterium
AACTGTCATTGGGCACGCCATGATTTCCCGGATGCAACGACATTGACGACAACGGAGCCGTTGGCGAAATCGGGGCGGCAGCATCGTCAAAGAGAAGATCAATGCCGCTGATAGGCGAGTTGGTCCCGGCGTCAGAAAGCAGCATCACCGCGCGCCCATTTGGTCCAAGCAAAACGATATCGAGGTCCGCTGGCAGCGAGTGGCTGAGGCTGAACAGGGTGACGTTGAGATCACCGATGAATCCGCTGATGCCGCTCACGGAGATGGTGAACGGATAGGGAGTCGAAGGTCCGTTGTCGTTGAGCGTGCCACCGGAACCACCCGCGAACACAGTGGACTGCGCCGATACCGTCAGCGTGGACGCCATTGCCACGATGGCGGTCAGGAATTTGATGAACGAGCGGCCTGACATGTCGCGACGATGCAAGGTCAGAACATCCCGGTCAAACCCGAATTCGCGAAAACCTCGCATTCCCATGCGGTTGGGAAAGGATGGGGTGGCCGACGGGACTCGAACCCGCAACAACCAGAACCACAATCTGGGGCTCTACCATTGAACTACGGCCACCACTCCGAAAAGCGGGCGAGACCTTAGTTTTCGCCCCCACACCCGTCAAGCGTCGCGAAGAACGGTGCATCCTGAAGTTGTCGGAGGCGGAACTCATCCCGCTGCGAGGATTGGCGAGGTCCACCATTGATTCCTGCCCGCTTCAACGCTCCAGTTCTACTGCGCGGCTTTGAGTTTGGTAGCCAGGGCGGCTTTCCACTCCTCGCCGAGTTCCTGGACGGTGTGGCCGGTCCACTCTTCCCA
The DNA here is from genome assembly GCA_964420805.1 of uncultured Bifidobacteriaceae bacterium. GTDB lineage: Bacteria > Verrucomicrobiota > Verrucomicrobiia > Limisphaerales > SIBH01 > JANNGC01. The sequence continues at coordinate 812 of CAYQWK010000410.1, forward strand.
GAGATGCTCGTTGTAGCGCCCTTCGCGAGCAACCGCGTTGAGCTTCCGAACTAGTTCCTTGTCGTACTTGCTGGTCACCCAGTTGAGAAAATTCCCCGTGACCCGGTAGCTGGCGTCGTAACGCGCGTTGGGCAAGGAACGCGCGCTGATTTCCGCGCCGCGCGTCTTTGGCTCATAGAGGAACCAGCGGATGTAGTCCGGGATTCCCTCCACAATCCACCCGGGAGTGCGCGCCGTGGTTCCATCCCGACGACGCGACTGGCCGTAGGCTTGCACCACATGCACCAACTCGTGAATGACCGACCCCACGGCTTCACGCTCAAGTTCACGACGGAACCAGGGGGCGTTGAGGTTAACGCGCGCGCCACCTGCGGAGGCCGGCGTGCCGCCCATGTCCGTGCGGAAGCGCAACGTGATGTTCGTCGCGGCGCGGAAGCCCTCGCCCGGCAGCATCTCGACCAACTTCGGATACCATTCGAGAACGGCCGGCTGAAGCTTCTTCTCCGACCATTCGGCAAGGTCAGGCGCGAGCGTGGCATCAAGAGTGAAATGAAATCTGCCATCGGCCGTCGCGAACTTCCTGGTGACTGGCTGAAAGGCCGCCACTTCGATGGGGACAGGCTCCGGGGCGTCGGCGTCCACAACATCGATCTCGCTGAAGAACGTGTTACCGAAGGCGTCGTCGGATTCCGTGGACGAAATGTCCAGAAGCAAGAACCGGAATCTCCCAAGCACTCCGTCGCTGTCGGTGACGGCCGTCCCATGCTGGCCGCCGCCCCGAGAGCGGGTGTCAACGGTGGCGAGAAATCTCCATCCGCAGGACACCGGGTCGGTCCCGCGCTTGGGCGAGTCGTTGAACCCCGCCGCGCCGCCGTCGGAAGCGAACAGCTTGAAGTATTGCGGAGCGCGTGTGCTGTTGTGCCAGGAGTAGGCGGTAACCCGTTTCACCGTGATGACCTTGCCGAGGTCGATCTGAATTCGTCCGCCGTCCGTGCCCGCAGCGAAGAAAAAATTCTGTGCCGGCTGGTCACTCTCGGAAGGCAACCGGCCGTCGTGAAGCACATCGAGCGTCCCGCCGTTCCGGTCACGCATGCCATCCACGAGAGTGAAACGCACGGTGGCAGCGGCGTCATTCGAGGCAGGCCGGGCAACCCCTGCGAACTTGAAGAGTGGGCCGCCGTCGGTGCGTTCGGAAGCCACAAGGACCTCCGCACAAATCCGCGGGGAACCCATCATCAGCAGCAACGCAGCAAAAACGAAAGCGAGACGGTTCATGGCAATGTTCAACATCGAGTTGAGAGCCAGACATTGGGCTTGGGCCGGATTCCATCGCAAGCGTGCAACGCGAAGGATTTTCGGTCCGGCGGCCTTGCCTTGCGGTAGTTCGAAAGAAACGGTACGAACTCCCCGGGTTCCGCCGCCATGAAACTGCTGACACAACTTCTCCTTGTCGCCGCGCTCGTCACCGCGCCCGCTCTGCCCGCCGCAGAAACGAACGGCTTTCTGGTTACTTTCACATCCGCAGACGGACGAACTGCGGACCGTCTGGTGATGCCAAATCTGTGGCTCTTCGTCGAAGCTGGCCAACCCGCCGCGCCGTTTCTGCCGACGGGGAAATTCACCGCCATCTTCGATGGCAACATCAACGGCGACTTGCGGGCGGACTACCTCTTTCATGTGGAGGAACTGGGTGGCATGCTAAAGCTGGAGGTCAACGGCGCAACCGTGCTCGAAACCGCCACGCGCGGTGCGATGAGCGGTCCGGTGCGCATCCGCAAAGGCACGAATGCAGTGCGCGCCACATTCACCGGCCCGGCCAGCGGCGACGCCTTTCTGCGCGTAGGCTGGACCGAGAAGGGGACGAATTCCCGCCCGATCCCGAATGCATGGGTCACACACACACCGACTCCGGACTTAGAGAACGCCCGCCGGCTTCACCGCGGTCGCGAACTCTTTCTCGAACATCGCTGCGCGAAATGCCACGCGCAGAAGTTCGCCACATCCGTGCCGGAACTCACCGCCGACTCGCCGGCGCTCGATGGCATCGGCGCGCGCCGAAACTTTGACTGGCTCGCGAAATGGATCGCGGACCCGAAATCCACCCGCGCGCGCGTCGCAATGCCGAAACTTCTGCACGGCGCGGCGGCACAAGACGACGCGACAGCCATGGCCGCGTATCTCGCCTCGCTCACCAATTCCGCAGGCCTGCTGCGCAGCAACACCGCCGGCCGGACCGACGCAACCCCTCGAGGCGCAAAGGCAGCCGCCGAAATCTCGAAACGCTCCGGACCGGACGCGAAGGCCACGCTGGCCGGCGCGCCCGATCAACCGGTCGAAACCACCGGACGCAAGCCGTTGTTCGAGCAGTTGCATTGCGCGGGCTGCCACAACCCACCGGAGGGCGGCGAGAGCGACAATGGGAAGATTTCGCTAAAGCACGTTGCCGCAAAGTTTGGCCGCGGCCCGCTGATAGAGTTCCTGCTCGCGCCCGATCGTCATTGGATTTGGAACCCGATGCCAAACTTCAAGCTCGCAGACGTTGAGGCAAAGGAACTGGCGGATCATCTGCTCAAGCACGCCGATCCGTTGGAACCACGGCCTGCCCCCGCCGACAAGGCGATCCTCGAACGCGGCCGCGCACTCATCCAAACCGTCGGCTGCCTCGCCTGCCATGACATCGCCGGCCTCGAAAACAAGTCCACCACGCCCACGCTGGCGCGGGCCGTCAAGGAACCCAAGGGATGCCTCGCCGAACGGCGCGACGAGACCTCGAAAGCACCCGGCTTCGCGTTCAATGCCGACGAGCGCCGCGCGTTGCTGGATTTCGTGCAAACGGATTTCACCTCGCTCTCGCGCCACGCGCCGCTCGAATTCGCCACGCGCGCGGTTCGTGAGATGCAATGCGCAGCGTGCCACGGGCAGATTGATTTCGTGCCGCCTTTGGAAGTGCTGGGAGGAAAATTGCGGCCGGAATGGGCGGCGGAGTTCATCGGCGGCCACCCGTTCAAGATTCGCGCGGACATTCATCCCAAGGGCGACCCGTGGGTGGCGGCGAGAATGCCGGCCTACCGTGCCCGCGCCGGGTTGATCGCCGCGGCCATGACGATGCAGCATGGTTATCCACCGAAGACACCGGCGGAACCGCCGGCCGATCCCTCAGCCGCGAAGATCGGGCACCGGTTGACGGGCAAGGACAACGGCCTCTCCTGCATTTCCTGCCACGCGGTGAACGACATGCCTGCGCTCGAAGTCTTCGAAAGCGAAGGAACAAACCTCGGCCTTGCCGCGGCCCGGCTCCGCAAGGCTTATTTCTTCCGCTGGCTGCGCGCGCCGCTGGCCATCGACCCGCAGTCGAAAATGCCCGCGTACTTCGAGGACGGCCGCAGCGCCTTGACGGACTATTACGAAGGCGACGGCGAAAAACAGATCAACGCGCTCTACGAATACTTCCGCCTGGGCGATTCGATGCCCACGCCCGCGACCGGCCAATGAACCGGCCGCCTTACGAAAGTCCCTTCACTTCCCAGCCCTTGCGATAGGTGCGGCGGACGTATTGATTCGCCTCCTTCACGTCGAAGGTCATCTTTGCCGCATCCCATTTCAGCGTGGTGTTACGGAAACGGGTGGCCACGCTGCCAAGCAACACAGCCTCGGTGAGCGGGCCGGAGTAGTCAAAGTTCGTCTGCGTCTTGTCTTTGCCAAGAATCGCATCGATGAACTGGTGCCAGTGATTGCCGTTCTGTGTCTCGGGCAATTGAAACCCCGCATACTGGTCGAGCGGGAAAAGCTTCGGACGGTCGATGTGCGGAACGAGCATGACACCCTTGGTGCCGATGATGATGCTCCCCTGGTCGGTCAGACGCCACGGGCGCGCTTCCGGATTGCGCGGCTTTACCCGGACCAACTCCTGGATGGCGGACGGCGGACGCGCGTCGCCGTCGTACCACGTCACCGGCACGGTGTCGCCTTCCGTGAACGGCGTGCGCGGGAACACGTAATGAATCACCGCGTCGGTCGCCCAAGAATGATCATTCGGAGCCGGCCCCTCGCTGCGCACCGAAACAGGTGCGGTCAACGCCAATGCCTTGAAGACGGGATCGTAAATATGGCAACCCATGTCGCCAAAGGTGCCCGTGCCAAAATCGAGGCGTTTGCGCCAGTTGCCGGGATGATACCAGCCCTGGCCAATAAACGGCCGTTCAGCGCACACGCCGACCCAGAAATCCCAGTTGAACCCGGCCGGCACGGGATCCACGCGGTTGGGTTTCGCCCCGGTGTCGCCCCACTTCTTGTTGCTCCAGGTGTGGACCTCTTTGATTTTGCCAATCGCGCCGGTCTGCACCAGTTGCACGGCCGCGCGGTACATCGAACTGGAGTGAATCTGAATGCCCATTTGCGTGACGACCTTCTTCTCGCGCGCCACCTCGGTCAGCCGGCGCGTTTCATAGATGTCGTGGGTCAGCGGCTTCTGGCCGTAAACGTGCAGGCCGCGATGGAGCGCGCTCATGGCGATGGGCCCGTGCATGTGATCGGGCGTTGAGACGTTCACGCTGACGAGGTCCTTTTCCTTGTCCAGCAGTTCGCGCCAGTCCGCGTACACACGCAGCGTCGGGCGCTTCGCCTGCAAATCCGCGACGCGGCCAGGATCAACCTCCGCCACGGCCACCAGTTCGAGGCTCGCATGTTTTACCAACTCGTTCATGTCCGCGCGAGCCATGCCGCCCGCGCCAAAGCTGGCGTGGAGAACTTTCCCGGACGGCGGCGCGGAAATGAGGCGCGGAACAAAATACGGTAGGGCGATGGAACTTACGGCGGCACTCTTGAGGAAGGCGCGGCGCGAAAACGAGCGGGATGGGTTCATGCGCGTGTGTGTAACCCTGAATCCGCCTCGGGTGCAAT
>CAYQWK010000411.1:0-2825 GCA_964420805.1 uncultured Bifidobacteriaceae bacterium
ATCCCGGAAGACTTCAGGCACTGCCTGCCGTATCGCTACGGCTTCGGCGTGAACGCGAACAACCCCGTCGAACCTGACCTCACCGAGACCTTCCGTTTTGCCGACCTGTGCGTCGAACTCGGCGTGAAGGTGCTAAACCTTACCGCCGGTTCCCCTTACTACAACCCGCACATCCAGCGCCCCGCCGCTTACCCGCCCAGCGACGGCTACCAACCGGCGCACGACCCACTCATCGACGTCGCGCGCCAAATCGATGCGGTCCGGCAGGTGAAGGAACACTTGAGAAAATGTCGAATGACGAATGACGAAGGCCGAAACGCTTCGGTTCCTGCAGGCCCTTCGTCATTGGACATTCGTCATTCGTCATTAGCCGTGATTGGCTCCGCCTACAGTTATCTCCAGGAATACCTGCCTCACGTCGCGCAGGCCGTCGTGCGCGACGGCTGGGTGGACATGGTGGGAATCGGCCGCGTGGTCCTGAGCTATCCGAACATCCTCGCCGACGGAATGTCCACGGGCGCGCTCACGCCCAAGTTCATCTGCCGCACTTTCAGTGACTGCACCACCGCGCCACGCAACGGCATCATTAGCGGCTGCTATCCCCTCGACCGTTATTACAGCGCCAAGCCGGAGTTCCAGCAGTTGAAGGACGTGAAGAAGGCTTCTGGAACGTGAACCCGCCTCACAACCGCTTCACGCGGATGTTGCGATAGCGCACGAACTCGTTGGTGTGGTTGCCGCCGCCGTGGACTTGCAATGCAATGCCCCCGTCGTCGGGATGCCGTTTCGCCAGTGGATCGGTCCAGTCCATGAACTGCACGCCGTTGATCCATGTGGTGATGTGCGGCGGGTTTCCGGCGATGCGCGCGCGAAACTCGTTCCATTGCCCGTGCCGCCAGAATTTCGGCCACTCGTCCACCTTCACCGGTAATGACAACGGCGAGTTGGTCACCACGACAATCTTGTCCGGCGTGTCGAGGAACGAGAAGTTCCGCACACTGGGCTTCGCGCCCAGCCGGCCTTCGCCGTAAAGGCCCATCAAGTTTCCGCCCTTGTGGTAATCGATCATAGCCTGCCACGCCGTGCCCTCCTCCGTGCTGCGAAGGAACAGCCCGCTGTCCGGCCCGAAGTCGTTGTTCATCTCGAGCGCGACTTCGAAATCCCCGAACTTCTCGTCGGTGATGATCAACCCGCCATTGCCAGGAATGTCCTGCGAGCCGATGATGGCGCCGTTCTCGACCACCCAACGCCCGCCGCTCAGGTGCTTGCTCGCGCGGCTGTGTCCGCTCTTCGCGCTGGCGTGCCAGCCGCGCAGCGACTTTCCGTCGAAGATGGAAACAAACCCGTCCTTCTCCGCCGCCAGCGACGGCAGCGCGACGGCAATAATGAGAACGACAACGCAGTGAACATGCGCGCGACGCGGCGGGATCATGGCTTTCATGTTGGCGAGCGAACCCGCTCGAACGCGCCGGTGGCAAGAACGAAAGCAAGCCCCCCGCGCCTACGGCCGCGTCGCCGTGAGAAAGCGGCTGAGCGTCTCGATATTGCGGTTGAAGGTCTCGCAGCGGATCACCCTTCCGCTGCGCTCCCCTGCCCAGCGCAGTTTCCCCTCCTCGACCCATCGCCCGCACGCATCCTGCGCCGCGACGATGGACCTCACGGCGGCGACCAGTTCCACGGTCGCTTTCGGCGGCGCGGCAGCACCGCGCCGTTTCAACTCTGCGGACGGCGAATTCCGCAACCGCTCGAAATCGCGCGCAATGGCGTCGGTGCGGTCCGGCACCTTGAACGAGTAGTGCGTCGGCATGTCGCCGTCGTCGTGCGTCAGCACGTAATCACTGGTGAAATAAAGCGGCCGGTTCGACGCCATCTCGTAAAACCGCGCCAGCCTGCCGTCCGGCAATCGCGACCGTTTCAGGTAGGCGAGCACCGCCGGGATGGGCGCGAGGTATTTTCGCTCGCCGGTTTCACGGGCCACGAGCATGAGCGTGCGCAAAACCTGTTGCGATTCCCCGCCCGTGACAGCCGGAGGCTCGAATTTCCGCGCCCACGCCGGATGCATGTCGAAGTCGTACTGCTGCGCCCAGGCCGGTTGCGGCTCGGGCAGTTGCGCAAGCAAGAGGAAGTCGCCCGCCTTCGCCGCGGCCCATCGGCCCCGCGCGGCAAGCCGGTTGAAATTTGTGCCCGCCTCCTTTGCCTCGTAAATGCGGCCCAGGTCGAAAAGCGTCTCGACCGTGGTGGCGAGCGAGTTGTCGTTCAGCGTGTAGCGCAGCCAGTAATTCTGGCTCCCCGGCCAGACGCGCGGCCACGATTCCGGAATGGCCGCCTTCTTCACCGGAAATTTCTCAGGCTCCGGCGGTCGGTCGAAACCCTGCGGCCATGCGCCGTTCGGGTATTGCGCCGCCAGCAATGCGGTGAGGGCGGTCTCCACGCACTCGCGAATCTTCGCATCGCGAAAGCCCAGCGCCTCGTCCGCCTGCGCAAGGAAACGCAGCGCGCATTGCGTTGTGTCGTCGTCGAGCGTGGTGAAGTTGCGCCCCTTGGTTCCGCCACCGTCGCGATACGCGGCCTTGCGCCGCCCTTCCGCCGAGAAGTCGATCGAGTAGGTCCAGCCGCCGGAACGCAACTGTCCAAGCACCAGTCCATGCGCGGTTTCCCGGACCGCGTCGAGGCACGCCGCGTTGCTGGTGGCCCGCCACGCGGCGAGCAAGGCCAGCCCGACCGCCGGCGTGCCCGGCGGCTGCACCCAGCCTTGCGTGACCGTGGCCGCGCCCTCGCCTTCGCGTTGCGACAACTCCTCGCTGTATTGCCAGAGATACGTGCCC
>CAYQWK010000411.1:2835-5686 GCA_964420805.1 uncultured Bifidobacteriaceae bacterium
CCTCCACCGCGACCTGCGTGCGGAAAAACTCGACGCCCCGGCGCAGCGCCGTCTCCGCCTGCGCGCGCAAATTCTCGTCCGCGCCACGCACCGGTGCACCCACGACCAGAATCGCGGCGAAGACGAAACACAACTTCCTCCAAGGCTGGGCAATTGAGACGATCCTTGGGACGGGCGACCGCCCGCAGTCATGAAGCACGACCGGTCGTTTCACGAATCGCGTGTTTTGCGGTGTCATTGAAGCATCCCTTCCCATTTCACAACGCCGCCTTGGGCGCGGTCCCGGACGCCGCGGGTCCAGGCAGTTCCTTGAACCGTCCGGCGCGGCCGGAGATTTCGCCCCACAACTCGCTCACGCTCAACCGCCGGTCGCGGGAGCGGTTCACCCATTCGACATCCGCCACCGCCTCCGGCCCGGTGAAGCGGATGCCCCAGATCGGGTCGAACGCCTCAGTAGAAAGCGAATAACGCATGTCTCCCAGCACCGTCGCGTCCGACGGCTTGCGCGCCACCCACCCTTCCGAAAACCAATGGAAGCGTGCGAACGAACGACTGCGGTCCCGCGCACGTTCCGACGCCGTCAAATCCGCTTCCGTTACCACGGGCAGCGACCAGCCTTCCACCGCAGAAGCGCCGGAGAACCAGCCCACGCGAATCCGGTCGCTGTGGATCCGCCCTTGGTGAATGTAAAGTGTCCGCCAAACGACATTGTTCGCCATGGTGGGCATCACCTCCGCCCGTTCGATGACATGCCCGCGCCGCGCGGCGAGCTGGCGTTGCGCGGCTGCCGCGCGCGCATGCTGGATGCCGCCACAAACGAGGTAGCCCGCTCCCACAGCCAGCCCCAGCCACGCGGCCATCGCCCGCTTGCGCCGCAGCGCCACCAGCAATCCGGCCAGCAGCGCAAAGGAGAAAACCGGGTCCACAATCGAGATCAAATCCCAACCCGCCCGCGCGTCGCTGAATGGCCGCCACAACTGCGTGCCGTAACTAGTCGCCGCGTCCAGCAGGCAATGGCTCACGTATCCCACCAGGCAACACAGCCAAACCGTGGGCCACCGTTCCCGCCAGCGCGCGCGAAACATCCACAACGCGCCGGCCACGGCCGCTCCCACCGGCGCGAACAACAGCGCGTGCGTGAAATGCCGGTGATACTCGATGGCCAGCAGCGGGTCGCGCGAACTCCCGATGAACACATCCGCGTCCGGCACGAACGCCGCCAGCCCGCCAGCCAGCGCGGCAGTCGGTCCGAGCGACCGTCCGAAGAGCGCGCAGCCGAGGCTCGCGCCAAGCAACACATGAGTCACGGGATCCATCTCGCCGCGGAGCATCGCTGAACCATTTGCAGGCAGCAATCCAGGCGTCAGGATGGGATGCGATCAGAAGGGGCAACGACAGCGGCACCGCAGCCAGGGCGCGTCGTTCCGCGCGCGCCGCGACGCGCCCCACCCATTCCAGTTGGTCCATTCTTGACCGCCACATTCAATCGCACGCGCCAGGACGTTCTCCGGGCGGCAGATTTGCATCGGCATCGGGGAGTGGTTGGCCGTTGCAACGCGCAGCGCATCTACCGCTTTCGCCCCCTTCCCGGCAGGAAAATCAGCGTCCGGTTTCGATCATCTGCTTGTGTTTGCAGCCGGAAACGGTTCGCAAGAACTCGAGCGCGGCCCGCCCGAGCGTGCGCTGCCGTGGCCAGGCGGCCACGATTGTGCGCACCGGACGCGGCGCCTGGAAGGAACGGAATTCCGGCAGATCGTCGCGCTCACGATCAGCCGCCATGGCAGGAATAAGTGAAACACCCAGACCAGCCCGCACCAGCGACTGGACGGTCTCCAATTGGGCGCTGCGAAAGCTAATCTTTGGTGTCACTTCCTGCTTCTCGCAAAACCGCCGCACCTGGTCCCCAAGGCAATGCCCTTCTTTCATCACGATGAGACGCTCGTTCGCCAGGTCATCGCTGTGGACCGTTCGGCGGCGCGTCAGCCGGTGCCCCGGCGGCAGGGCAAGTAACAGCTCCTCGGTGAAAAGATCCCGCACCTCCAGGCGTTCGTCGTCAATCGGGCGGCTCGCCAGCGCGAGGTCGATCTCGTAGCCGAGGGCAAGTTTCATCAACCGCGCCGTCGTGTCCTCCTGCACCACGATCTCCACGCCGGGAAATTGTCCTGCGAATTTCGCAATCGCGTCCGGCAACAGATACGGAGCAATCGTGGGCAGCACCCCCACAGTGAGCACTCCGCGCAGCAGGCTCTGCGCCTCGGAGACCTCCCGTCGCGCGGCATCCACTTCCTCGAGGATTCGCACCGCACGGCGCAAGAACGCCTCGCCGTGCGCGGTCAGCCTGGCCTCGCGCTTCAAGCGGTCGAACAGGCGTTCACCCAGTTCGTCCTCCAGCTTCATGATTTGCTGGCTGAGTGACGGCTGCGCGACGTGGCATTGCTCCGCCGCGCGGGAGAAGTTCCCTGTTCGCGCCACGGCCACCACGTACCGGAGTTGATGCATTTCCATAGGCGATGCCTATGATGAAGGAAGGCAACAAATATTTCCACACCGCCCGCGGAAGTTGGAAACTCCAGACCAAAAATAAGGAACCTCATGTCATCAGAATCCAAATGTCCGTTTCATCAAGGCGCAGGAATTGCCGGCAGCACGACCAATCGCGACTGGTGGCCCAACCAGTTGAAAGTCGAACTGCTGCACCAGCATTCCTCCAAATCTGACCCGATGGGCGCAGGCTTCGATTACGCGAAGGAGTTCAAGAGCCTCGATTACGACGCGTTGAAGCAGGACCTCGCAAAGCTGATGACCGACTCGCAGGACTGGTGGCCGGCCGACTTCGGCCACTACGGGCCGC
>CAYQWK010000412.1:0-5686 GCA_964420805.1 uncultured Bifidobacteriaceae bacterium
GTCGAGGTGGGTGGTCGGCTCGTCCATGAGCAGCAGGTTGGGCGGATCGAGCAGAAGTTTCACCAGGGCGAGGCGGCTCTTCTCGCCGCCGCTCAACACGCTCACGGGTTTGAACACGTCGTCGCCGCGAAAGAGGAAGCATCCGAGCAGCGTGCGCACGGACAACTCGGTGACGCGTTGCGGCGTGTCGAGCGCCTCCTCAAGCACGGTGCGCCTGGGTTGCAGCATCTCGACGCGGTATTGCGAGTAGTAGCCCGCCTTGACGTTGTGCCCGAGCGTGCGCTCGCCGCGCTGTGGCGTGAGGACGCCGGCGAGGATTTTCAGCAGGGTGGACTTGCCCGCGCCGTTCGGGCCGACGAGCACGATCCGTTCATCGCGTTCCACCTCCAGTTCCACGCCGCGATAGACGACGTTTCCGCCGTAGGCCTGGTGGATGTCCTTGAGCGTGATGACGCGCTGGCCGCTGCGTTGCGGCTGGGGGAAGGAGAAACTCACCTCCTTGGCGTCGCTCGTTGGCGCCTCAATGAGGTCCATGCGCTCGATCTGCTTGAGCTTGGCCTGTGCCTGGGACGCCTTGCTGGCCTTGGCGCGGAAGCGGTCGGCGAACTCCTGGAGGCGCGCGATTTCACGTTGCTGGTTCTTGTAGGCGGCCAGCAACTGCTGCTCGTTGGCCTCGCGCTGGACGAGGAACTCGTCGTAGTTGCCGCGATAACGGAAGACGCGGCCCTGGCGGATTTCCAGGACGGTGTTCACCAACTGGTTCAAGAACTCGCGGTCGTGCGAGATCAGCAGGATGGCGCCGGGGTAGGTCTTCAAATATTCCTGGAACCAGAGCAGCGCCTCGAGGTCGAGGTGGTTCGTCGGCTCGTCGAGCATCAGCAGGTCTGGCTCCTGCACCAGCAACCGCGCCAGGTGCGCTCGCATCACCCAACCGCCGCTCATTTCGCGGGCCGGACGGTCGAAGTCCGTTTCGCGGAAACTCAGACCGGACAGGATGCGCTTGGCTTTGGCGAGTGACTGGCCGTCGAGGACGGAATGATGCGCCGCCGGGACGCCGTGATGCTGGCTGGTCGCGAGTTCGAGCACGGTTTCGTCGCCGGCTGGCGCGCTTTCCTGCGGCAGAAAACCGACGGTTACGCCTCGCTCGCGCGAGATGGTTCCGGTGTCCGGTTCCTCATGCCCGAGCAGCAGGGAGAACAGCGTGGACTTGCCGGCGCCGTTCGGGCCGACCAGCCCGATGCGGTCGTCGCGGTTAATGCACAGCGAGACCCCGGCGAACAGGGTGCGTCCGCCGAAGCCCTTGCTGATGTCGGAAATCGTGAGCATGAAGCCGCGAGTGTGGAGCGAGGCGTCTTTGACGGCAATAGTGCGCGCGTGGGCTGGTGCTATTCGGCCCGGCACCATTTCACTTCCGCCCCCGCGGAGTTTCTCCCTATCCTCACGCGCATGGAAACACCCGACCAGCTCCGCGAACTCTTCCGAATGCAGAAGGCGCTCAACACGCGCATCGGCGTCCACACGGACAACATGACCGACGAAGAGAAGACGAAGTGGATCCTGAACTACTGCCGCGCCATGTCGCAGGAGATGGCCGAGTTGACCGACAGCGTGCCGTGGAAGTGGTGGGCCAAGTACCAGAAGTTCGACGAACAGAACGCGCGGGTGGAGGTCGTGGATCTGTTCCATTTTCTCATCAGCATGGCGCAGGTGCTGGGCATGAGCGCCGATGACGTCTTCAACGCCTACGTGAAGAAGAACGAGGTGAACTTCAAGCGCCAGGAGGCGGGCTACGCGGTCAAGGACCACGACGACTCGAAGCACATCTGACCCCCGCCCGGCACATGAAGAAGCCCTCCAAGAATTCGTGGCAGCCCGAGATCGAGCGCATCCTCATCACCGAGGAGCAGATCGCCCGCCGCGTGCGCCATTTGACCTGCCAGTTGCAGAAGGACTTTGCCGGGCGCGACCTCGTCATCGTGTCGTTGCTCAACGGCACAGTGATGTTCCTCGCCGATCTGGTGCGGCATCTTTCGCTGCCGCTGCGGCTGGATTTCATCGGCGTGTCCAGCTACGGCGCGGGTACCGAGTCCGGCGAACTGACCTTCACCAAACAACTGCGCATCGATGTGCGCGGGCGCGATGTGCTGGTGGTTGATGACATTCTCGACACCGGCAAGACCTTGAAGCGTGTGCTCGCCGTCCTTCGCACCCACAAACCGCGTCGCATCAAGGTGTGCGTGTTGCTGGAGAAGAAGGCCCGTCGCACGGAGAAAGTCCGGGCGGATTACGTCGGCTTTCAGATTCCCGATGAGTTCGTGGTCGGCTACGGTTTGGATTACGCCGAGCGCTACCGAAACCTGCCCTTCGTCGGCGTCTTGAAACCCGAGGCGTATCAAAAGTGACCGGCTTGGGGGCGATTCAATGCAGGTGAAGGTCCATTTCTACTCCTACTTCAAAGACCTCACCGGCTGCGCGGACACGATTGAGGAGATCCCGACTGGCGCCACCCTGCGCGATCTCTACGAACAACTGGTGTCGCGGTTTCCCAAACTGGCGCAGATGCGCAACTCAACGCTCATCGCCGTGGGCGTGGACTATCAACCGCGCGAGTACGCGTTGAAGGAGGGCGACGAGGTATCGCTTTTTCCGCCAGTGCAGGGGGGCTGATGACCGACGCCGACGCGCAGTTCATCCGCGCCTTCGAGGATTGCACGCTGCCCTTCGAGCAATGGAAGCACCGCGCCCATCTGCGCGTGGCGTATCTGTATCTGCGCGAACTGCCCTTCGATCCCGCGCTCGCGAAAATGCGCGCCAGCATCCAGCGCTACAACGCCGCCACCAACACGCCCGAGTCGCTCGAACGCGGCTATCACGAAACCATGACCGTGGCGTGGATGCGGCTGGTTGATTTCACGTTGCACGAATACGGCCTGGCGGGCAGTTCCGAAGAGTTTCTCGATGCGCAGGAGCAATTGCTCAATCGCAAGGCGCTGCGGTTCTTCTACTCGCGCGAACGCCTGGTCTCGTGGCAGGCCAAGGCGGAGTTCGTGGAACCGGATCTTGCGCCATTTCCGAGCCGCAAGAATTCTCAAGCCGCATGAACCGTTCGCTGACCATCAACGCCGATCCGATTAACGAGGCCGCGCTCGTGGCCGCGCGAACGATGTCCGCCGGCATGGGCGCTGCGGTGTGTTTCTCCGGAGTGGTGCGCGGCAGCGAAGAGGGCACGCCCATCGCGGCGATTGATTACGAGGCGTTTGGCCGGATGGCGGAGCACCAGTTCAACCTGCTGTTCGACGAAATGGCAAAGCGCTGGCCGGTGGAGTCTGTGCGGCTGGTTCACCGCATTGGCGTGGTGAAGGTGAACGAGGCGTCGCTGTGGGTGGAGATCATCGCGCCGCATCGTGGTGAGGCCTTTGCGGCGTGCCAGTGGCTCATCGACGAGATGAAGCGCGTGGTGCCGATCTGGAAGAAGCCGGTGCCGATGTGAACTGCGCCAGATGACGGCTGGCGAATCGGAGAGCTGCGCGGGGTCGGACCTTTGGGCGTCACACCCATTTTTCAGACTTTGAGCCGGGGCTGGTTTTCGTGTCTTCTCCCCGGCGCATGAGCAAGACGCAGCACGGACAGTTCGCCAGTGACAATTACGCCGGGATTTGCCCCGAGGCCTGGAAGGCCATGGAAGAGGCCAACCACGGCCACGAACGCAGCTACGGCGATGATCCGTGGACACAGCAGGCCGCCGACCTGCTGCGCGATTTGTTCGAGACGAAATGCGAGGTCTTCTTCGTCTTCAACGGCACCTCCGCCAACTCGCTCGCTGTTTCGTCGCTCTGCAATTCCTATCACAGCCTGCTTTGCCATGAACTGGCGCATGTCGAGACGGACGAATGCGGCGCGCCGGAGTTCTTCTCCAACGGCACCAAGGTGCTGCTTTTGCGCGGGCCGGACGGGAAGGTAACGCCGGCGGAGATCGAGCGAATGGTCCACAAACGCTCGGACATTCATTACCCAAAACCCCGCGTGGTCAGCGTGACGCAAAGCACTGAGGTGGGCACGGTCTATACGCCGGACGAACTCAAGGCCATTGGCGCGGTGGCGCATGGGCTGGGGTTGCGCCTGCACATGGATGGCGCGCGGTTCGCCAATGCCGTGGCGGCGCTCGGCTGCAAGCCCAAGGAAATCACATGGCAGAGCGGCGTGGACGTTCTTTGCTTTGGCGGCACGAAGAACGGCATGGCGGTGGGCGAGGCTGTGGTGTTCTTCAAGAAGGAACTCGCGCACGAGTTCGAGTACCGCTGCAAACAGGCCGGCCAGCTTTCGTCCAAGATGCGGTTCTTGTCCGCGCCCTGGGTGGGAATGCTCAAGGACGGCGGCTGGCTTCGCAACGCGACGAACGCGAACACCATGGCCGCGCTGCTGGAGGAGAAGCTCAAGGGGGTGCCGGGCGCGAAGCAGCTTTTCCCAAGGCAGGCCAATGCGGTTTTCACCGAACTCCCGCGTCCCGTGATCGAGGCACTTTGGAAGAAGGGGTGGAAGTTCTACACCTTTATCGGCCAGGGCGGTTGCCGGCTCATGTGCTCGTGGGACACCACGCGCGAAGACGTCGAGGCGTTGGCGGCGGATATTGTGATGGAGTTGAACGCGGTCGGGCGGGTTGGGAAATAGACTCGTTCACGGAATTGGAGGCGCCTTCCGTCAGGCGTGCCGCGCGGGAGGCGGGGTTTGCGGATCACGACCAGCGGAACATCGGGCGTGGAGCGCTTTCTCGCGGGCTGCGTACTTCCGAGTGGTGGGAACTCGTCGCGCCGCGACGAGTAGCGCCGCGTCCAGGGGCGCAACCGGATCTCAGGACTCGTTTGCCGCGCCAGGCGCGACACGGATCGCCGGTTAAACGCGCGCTTGTTTTGTCGCAGCGCGACAAAACCCACCAACTATTTCAGAACGCACTGGAACCCCGGGCGCAGCGTATTCCTCATTGGTCATTCCCGGTTTCCTCCCTATTCTGCGCCCGGCTAATGAACTGGTTTCAACCACATCGCGTCGCCGTGTTTCGCGGCGGCGCGTCATATTCCGACGCTGCTGCTGTGCAGGCGTTGGCGGGTCGTGCCCTTGCCGCGCTGGGTTTGCCGGATGATTTTGTGCGGCCGGGCGACCGCGTGGTGTTAAAGCCGAACTGGGTCAAGGAACACGACGAGCGGATGCCGGGACCGGGCCATTGGGAGCATGTGGTTACGCACCCTGCCGTGATCGAAGCCGTGGCGCGTTGGGCGGCCAAGAAGCTTGCTGGACTCGGCAGTGTCACCATTTGCGACGCGCCGCAGACGGATTCGTCGTTTGCCACTTTACGAGCCTACTGCCAGCTCGATGGGATGGTTGAGCGGTTGCGGAAGGAGTTCCCAGGTGTTGCCTTCGCGTTGCTCGATTTGCGGCCCGAGGAATGGCACGCGGTCGATGGGGTGACGGTTTCCAAGACTTCACTGCCCGGCGATCCGCTGGGCAGCACGCATGTGCGGTTGAACGAGGCCAGTGAGTTTGTCGGTTTCCGCGGGGAAGGGCAGCTCTACGGCGCTTCGTACGACATGGCAGAAACCAACGCGCGCCATCGCGGCACGAGCCACGAATATCTTCTTTGCCGCACGCCGATGGACGCCGACGTGTTGATCAACCTGCCGAAGCTCAAGAC
>CAYQWK010000413.1:0-5685 GCA_964420805.1 uncultured Bifidobacteriaceae bacterium
TTCCAAACGACCGCCCCCAGCGCGCTCCGGTCCTTTCCAATCCTTTGGTGATTAGTTTGGAGCAGCTTGATGATGTTGTTTCAAACCACATATCTCAATCGATTCGCTAGAGCGCAGCAACCGCCAGATGATCCAACCCCGACGCTCTGGCAATTGTTGCCGCTTTTGGGACTGGCCTTCGTGGTTTGGCAGACTGTCGGCTTGGTCCGCTTGAAAGCTGCTAATCGCTGGATTGCCACGATTTTGTTGTTCTGGTTGGGAGTTTCTGGCGTGCCGAGACTGATTTTATTGACGCCCGGCCTTGAACATCCGGTCCGGGTTTGGGTGTTTGGCTTGCTCTTTGCGGGATTCAATGTTTCGAGCGGTTGGTATCTTGTGCGTCCCGCGTTCCGAAAGTTCGCGGTTCAATTCGTCACGGAAAAGAAGGCTGAAAAGGACTCGCGCTTGATGATGGCTGCAGCCCAAAAACAGACGGAGAAGGAAATCCAGCGCCTGTCCAAGCGTTGAACCACCTTCACTCCTCTCTCTTCCTCTGCGCGCGGCGCTTGGCCTCCAGCAAGCGGCTCGTTGTCCCGGCAGGTTGTTCCGCCTTCGGCGCGGCGAAAGCCTGCACCCATCACGCCGCCTTCCGGTTGCGGGTCTTCAAGAGTTCGACGCGTGAAATGTGCTCGAAGTAGCAGATGATGAAACTCGCCCCGCCGAGTTCATGGCCCGGCCCGCTGGCGAGAATGAGCGCGCCATCCGCCACCATCGCGAAGTCCGGGTGGTTCACGGTGTAGGCGCGATTGTCGTCCATGCAAACCCGGAAAGGTTTGTGGTGGGCCTCGCGGACCATGGAGCGCAGGTCTTCCCGTTTCATGCTATCAAGGGTATCAGGTTCAACGGGGCGGCCACGCGTGGTGATGGCGTGCGCAAACTTATTCCTCCCTCTTCCTCTGCGCGCGGCGCTTGGCCTCCAGCAAACGGCTCGTTGTCCCGGTTGGTTGCTCCGCCTTCGGCGCGGCGGGCGCGGGTTCAGATGAAACTTCCGTCGCAGGGATGGCTCCGGGTTCCCCAATAGGCGGCGGAGCGCTGGCCTGTTTGACCGGCGTGAACAGCTCGGGCGCGGGCTGCACCGCCGGGCCGGTTTGCTTCGCGCGCACCTGGTCACGACGCGCCAGCAGGGCGGAGAGGGATTCGTCAGATTCCACCGGGCGCGGACGGCCAAAGCCGATGAGTTGCCGCACCTTCACCA
The DNA here is from genome assembly GCA_964420805.1 of uncultured Bifidobacteriaceae bacterium. Lineage (GTDB taxonomy): Bacteria > Verrucomicrobiota > Verrucomicrobiia > Limisphaerales > SIBH01 > JANNGC01. The sequence continues at coordinate 1,235 of CAYQWK010000413.1, forward strand.
TCCACTTGCGCCATTCGTCGCGGTCGATCTGGATGCGACGCACGCCGACATCGAGCGGGAAGAGGAGGATGGCCAGGGCGAGGAGTTCTTCCCACAGGTCCTCAGGCTGGAAGGTGCGCTTGCGGTCGTGGAGGAACGGATTGTCCTTGGGCGTCGGTGCCTGGAAGGGGAGGAGTTTGCCGCCGCTGCTTTCGGCAATGCGCTGGAGCAAGGGCAGGTTCGGCTCGGTGGCGTTGAACTCGGGCGAGTAGCTCACGCTGGCGCCCACGACCTGCGAGGCGCGCACCTGGCCGTCCTTCACGTCCATGAGGTTGAGCAGATAGGCGCCGACATCCTTGGTCGGGAAGTGGGCCTCGTAACGGCCCGGGCCGGTTTGTTCGAGGCGGATGGTCTGCCGCTCGCCCTTGGGTCCGACGATGGCGGTCTGGAGGCTAAGGAAGTTGCGGTAGTTGCCGGCTTCATCGAGGGCCTCGACGGTGATGGCGCCGTCGCCCTTGTCCACGGTGACCTCGGTGGTGAAGTCGGCGTTCTCGACGCGGCGCATGCTCCATTGCGCGACCTGAGTCCAGAACTGGCGGTACTGGTCCCACGTCAGCCAGTTCTTCGCCCAGCGCGCCTTTGCGTCAGAGGTGAAAGCGACGGCGCGGCCCAGGCCGTAGTTCCAGTGCGCGAGAAGCGGGTCGCCTTTCTCGGTGAGCAACGGCACCTCGGCGCGCGGTTTGGGCTGCGTGCAGACGTAACCAAGAAGTGTCGGATACTCGCCCATGCCCCGGATGACCTCGCTGCCTGCGGCGAGCTTCGGCTTGAACGGCTCCTCATAGATGGCGGACTTGAGGATGACCATCGTCTCCTTGATGAAGATCTGCGGCAGGTCGCCGGCGCTGGTGACGTTGTGGAAACGCCCGCGGCCCTGGTCGGCAATCCACTGCATGGTCTGCGGGCCGGCGTGGCCGGAAATCAACACGGTGCTCACCGTGATCTTCGCCGCGGCAATGTCATCCATGAGCTTCTGCGATGGCGCGCCGGGGTCGCCGTCGCTGAAGACGATCATGTGCTTGAGACTGGAACGCGACGCCTTGAGCGATTCGTAGGCCTTGCTCATCACGCCCTGAAAACTCGGCAAGTCGCCCTGGTTCATGCCCGCGATGGCGGTGCTGGCCTCCTTTTTGTTGCCGACCTTTTGCAGCGGATAAACCCAGCGCTCCGTCCCGTCCCACATGACAAGGCCGAGTTCATCCTGCGGGCCAAGCGCGGCGAGCACGCCCTGCGCGCAGTCGCGTGCGACCTGGTTGCCGTTGGCGAATTCCATGCCGTGCATGACCAGCGCCACCGCGCCGGGCGGGAGAACTTTCTTGGAATCCAGCTCCATGTTCACCGGCAGCGTGGATTCCAGTGGCGTGCCCTTGTACGCGCCGGCCATGTAGGTCTGGTCACCACCCACGCACACGAGGCCCACGCCGAAATCGCGCACGGCGCTTTCGAGCAACTTCATCAGCGTGTCGCCGAGGTCACCTGCCGCGATGTTGCTCAGAAAGATCGAGTCGTAGCTCTGCATCTCGGCAAGCGACTCGGGGAACTTGTCCGCGCCCACCAGGCGCACCTCCAGCTTGGCCGTGCGCAGCGCTGCCACCAGGGCGTCGTCCCGGGCCGGGTCGGAGGACACCACGAGGATGCGGGGATCGCCACGCACGCTGGTGAAGCTGGTCGAGCGGTTGTTCTGCGGCACGTTGTCGCCCGGGGCATCGACCTGCACGGTGTAGCTGAAGAAACCGGGGTCGTTCAGCGTTTGCGGGAAGGTGTAAAGGTTCTTGCCCGGCACCAGTTCGATGCGCTGTTCGCCGAGGAACTCGTCGTTGCGGTAAAGCCGCAGGTTCGCCATCTGCCGGCGATCCGATTGCACGAAGATGCGCGCATCAAAGGTTTGCCCCTTCTTCACCCGCGCCGGCAGCCCGAGGCGCTGCACGGAAACGTCGTTTGCCCGCGCAATCCCCAGCGGCACGACATCGACGGTGACGTCGAGCGGCTTGGCGGAAAGCACCGCGCTCATCACATCGCCGACGTTTTCGTTGCCGTCGGAGAAGAGGACGAGTCGTTTCTGGCCGTTCTCGGGAAACGCGGCCGTGCCGAGCCGCACCGCCGAGGCGATGTCCGTGCGCTCGGGGCTGACCACGGCGAGAATCTTCTGCTTATCCGGCTCGATGATCTCCTGCGGGCTGTTCTCCAGCGCGGAGTTCGCGCCGAAAACGAGCGTGCCGGCGCGGTCGCCCTTCTTCTTCTCCGCCGAGGCGCGCTGCGCGTATTTGAACGCCGCCTCCTGCTGCGGCGACGGCACACTGTCCGAGCGGTCGAGCATGAAGATGACGTTCATCCCCTCCAGCGGCTTGCGCCATTGGATGCCTGCGAGCGCGAGGACCACCGCCACGACGATGACGAACCGCAAGGCAAACGCCGTCCAACGCCGCCACCCGCCCATCGAGACGTCGGACTTCCACGCCAGCCAGACCGTCCACGCCAGCGCGGGCAGCAGCGCGATGAGCCAGAGTGGGTTGGTGAATTGGAAGTTCATGCTCGTCGATCAGTGATCAGTGATCGGTGAAGCAGCAATCAGTGCATCGCGCCCGGTGTTCAAGACAGCCTGAACCGACTCACTGTTTACTGACTTACTGATTACTTTCCTCCGCACGAGTTTCTGCACCCGATGGTTCTGCGAATCCGCCACGAACAGATTTCCCTTTGAGTCGAGCGCGATGCTCCACGGGTTGGCGAACTCGCCCGGCGCTCCTCCAGCCTTGCCTATCACCTCGATCACCTGGTCCTGCGCGTCGAACACCTGGATGCGGCTGTTGCCGAATTCGCATACGTACTGGCGGCCTTGCGCATCCACGCGCACGTCATAGGGGTAGCTCATTTCGCCGCGGCCCTCGCCGGCCTTGCCGTGGGCGCGGAGAAATCTTCCGTCCGGAGAAAAGACCTGGATGCGGTGATTGCACGAATCCGCCACGTAGATGCGATCCGCCGCATCCACGCCCACGCCCTCGGCGCGGTTGAACTCGCCTGGCGCCAACCCCGGCGTGCCCCACGTCAGGAGCCGTTGCACCCCGCGCGGCGAGAATTTTTGCGCGCGATCCACGAGCGTGTATTCGGTGAGGATCACGTTGCCTTTTGTATCCACCGCCAGCGCGCGCGGCAAACACAGTTCACCGGCGTTTGTGCCCTTCACGCCCCATTGCGCCAGCAGCTTTCCGTCCGGGCTGAAGTGGTTCACGCGCTGGTAGTGCGGTTCCAGAACGACGATGTTTCCCTCGCGGTCGCGGTCCATGCCCTTGGCCTTGCCGAGATCGGTCTGCGGCATCTGCCAGGAGAGGAGAAATTTTCCCTCCGGCGAAAACTTCTGCACCCGCCCGGTCATGTCCACGACGAACAAGTTGTCGTTCGTGTCCAGTGCCAGCGAGCGCGGCTTGTTGAACTGGCCCGCGCCGGAGCCGCGTTCGCCGATGATCTCAACGTGACTGAAGAGCGTGCTTTGAAGGGGAGTGGTTGGAATGTTCCCGTCCTTTCCGCCGCAACCGGTCAGAAATGAAATAGCCAGGGCGGATACGATCACTGCCCTTAGCGGCACCTCGGCAGAGCGTCGCCATCTAGTCAAGAATCCGGCGCTCTTTCGAGACGCCGCCACGCCCTCCCACACCACCAGCGGCGCCAGCGCCAGCAGCAGCAGCAGCACACACAATGCGTTCACCTGCGCGTTGTGACCGTAGTGCAGCAGGTTGAAGATCCGCAGCGCCAGCGTCTCGCCGCCCGGCGGCACGATCACCACCAGCGTCTCCACGTCCCACAGGCAGAGCAGATAAACCACATACGCCGCCGCCACGACTTGCGGCGCGATCTGCGGCCAAACCGCCACGCGAAACACCTGCCATCGCGAGGCACCCGCCGCGCGGGCCGCATCGATCAAGTCGCGGTCCAGCCCGTGCATTGCCGCGCGCGCGGCGCTCCACGCGATGGCGAAATGGCGCAATGTGAAGGCGAAGACGACCACCGCGGCCGAGCGGAAAAACCAGGCCGCTGCCGCATTGCTGAAGCCGAAGGCCAGCACCACGCCGAGCAAGGTCCCGGGCACGAGCAGCACCAGCCACAGCCCGCCCGCCGCGCGAATCCGCCACGCCGCCATGGCGAGCATTGTTCCCATCAACGTGGCCGTGCCGGCATAAAGGAGCGAGTTCCCCGCCGCATTCAACCCGGCCATGCCGGCAGGAATGAACTCCGACCATGTTCGTGGCGTGATGGCGAGTTGCGCCAGCGGCGCCAGGATCGAGAACACGGCGAGCAGCACAGCCACGCCGCCGCCGGCCACGCACAGCATCCCGCCAAGCTGCCGCCGAAACGCTGTCGTGGTGAATCCGCCATCCACCCGGGGCCACGGAATCCCGCCGCCGCGGACCAGGACGAGC